>NZ_VJOL01000045.1 GCF_007556705.1 Tepidimonas thermarum
GATGTAGCTGAACATCGCCCCCTGGAAGTCTTGACTGCCTCTCATCGTGCTCGTCTGCGTTGTTCTCGGTTGGCCTCAGATCGTACCGCCCGACGCGGGGGGTGGCGAGGGATTTTTCAACGGCCTGTTAGGCCTATGCGAAAAGATGTGTTTTACCCGGCCGTGGCCGTGCTGCAGCGGGTTTCCATGCCCGTCAAGATGCTGGGCTTGGCGGCGGTGGTCGCCATCCCCCTGTTGATCGTCGCCTGGCTGCTCGTTGCCGACAATCTGCGCGCGCTGCAGACGACCCGCAGCGCCCAGGATGGCCTGCGCGTCATGCGCGCGGTGCAGACGCTGGCCCATGCGGTGCAGGACTGGCGCGACGCGGCCGACGCCGCGGACGGCGGCCTGGCGGCGGTGCGGCCCCAGGTCGAGCCGGCGCGCCAGCGGGCGGCCGCGGCCCTGGGTGAGGCCAACACCCTGTTGCAGGCCCATCCGGATTGGAACACCGCCGGCCTGTGGAACCCCGTGCGCGAGGCGCTGCAGGCCCTGTTCAACGATGGCAAGGCCACACCCTCGGCACGCCACGCCGATGCCACCCTACAGCTGCAGCGCCTGCAACGCCTGAGCACCTGGGTCGGCGATGCGTCCGGCGCCTTGCTCGATGCGGAGGCGGCGCAGACGCACCGGGCCCAGATCGCCTTCGAAGGCGTGCCGCCGGTGCGCGAGCTCACCAGCCAACTGCGCGGCCGCGCCAGCGCCATGCTGGCCCACCCGGACGCGATGACGGATGCGATCATCATCTCCAACATGGTGCGCCAAGCGGGCGCCACGGACCAGATTGCGGCGCTGCTGCCCGCCATGCACGAGCGGGTGGAGTCGCTGCAGCGCCGCGGCGCCCCCGTGCCCAAGGGCTGGAGCGCCTTTCGGATCACCACCGACGAGCTGATCCAAAGCACCGCCGCCCACCTCAAAACCGCGGCCATGACGGTGGGGACGGGCGACTTCTACGCCCTGGCCAGCCGGGCGATCGACGCGCAAGTGGCGCTGGAGACCGAACTGGCCGACACACTGGCCCAAGCCTGGGAGCAGCGCGCCGCCGCCATCCAGCGCGAGATTGCCTTCGTCGGCGCAGGCTGCGTCGTCGTGCTGCTGTTGCTCGGCTATGGTATGGTCGCGTTCTACCGTGCCACCGTGGGTGGGCTGCGGCATCTCAACCAGGCCATCGACAACGCCGCCGAGGGTGACCTCACCAGCGACGCCGTGCTGCCCGGCACCGACGAGATGGCCGACATGAGCCAGCGCATGCGCAACATGCTGCAGCACCTGTCGGAGTTGGTGGCGGACGTGCGCAGCGCCGCCGCCGTGCTGGGCCACGTCGGCCTGCAACTGGTGCAAGACAGCCAACAACTGGCCGACCGCACGCAATCGCAGGCCGCCAGCCTCGAGCAAGCCACCAGCAACGTGCGCGCGGTCGCCGAAACCGTGCAGACCAACGCCGACAACGCCGAAACCATCCGCCGCCTGACCGGGGACCTGAACCGCGAAACCGAGCGCGCCAGCGAGCTGATGCAGCACACCGTCGGCGGCCTGGGGTCGCTGCAGGCCACCTCGCAGCGCATGACCGAGATCATCGGCACCATCGACGGCATCGCCTTTCAGACCAACATCCTGGCGCTCAACGCCGCCGTGGAGGCCGCGCGCGCCGGCGAGGCGGGGCGCGGCTTTGCCGTGGTGGCCGCCGAGGTGCGGCGCCTGGCCCAGCGCAGCCAGGAGGCGGCCAACGAAGTGCGCCAACTCATCGCCGAGTCGGCCGAGCGCGTGCAGGGCACGGTCACCGAAATCCGCTCGGTCAACGAGGCCATGGATGCGCTGGTGCGCGGCATCCGCGACATTGACGCGCGCATCGGCGAGATGGCCGACGCCAGCCGCCAGCAAAGCACCGCGCTGGCCGAGGTGGTCGCCGCCGTGGGCGACCTCGACAAAGTCACCTACGAAAACTCGGCCATGGTGGAGCGCACCACGCACCGCGCCAACCGGCTCATGGAGCGCACGCGCGACCTCGACGAAGCCGTGCACCACATGAAACTGCGCCAGGGCACGGCGGATGAAGCCCACGAACTGGTGCAAAAGGCGCTCGCGCACATCCGCGCCGTGGGCTACGAACGCGCCGCCGAGGACTTCCACGACAAAAACGGCCCCTTCGTCGACCGTGACCTGTACCTGTTCGTGCTCGACGACGCTGGGACATACCGCGTCATGGGCTTGGACCGCGCCAAGGTCGGCACCAACGTGCGCGAAGCACCCGGCATCGACGCGGAGGCCTTTTTGGCCGATGTGCGCCACCGCGTCAACCAGGGCGGCGGCTGGGTGGAGTACAACATCGTCAACCCGGTCACGGGGCAGGTGCGCGCCAAATCCTCGTACGTGGTGCCGCTGGACAACGGCCTGGTGCTCGGCTGCGGCGCTTACCGCAGCGCCCTCAAAGCCGGGCACCAATTGGGCCAGGCGCAGCACGACTGATCCGCGCTTGCGGCACAATCGCGTCCGTGCCGATGGCCGGGGCGTTGACCCCGCCATCGGGCGCGGTTTTTTTGCGTGTTCATGTCTGCGCTCTTGGCCACCGACGCCCCCTCCGACGACCCTCACCGCATGTCCGCCGCCGAGCGACGCGCCAGCCTGGCGCTGGCCGGCGTGTTTGCGCTGCGCATGTTGGGCCTGTTTTTGGTGTTGCCGGTGTTTGCGCTCGAAGCCGCGCGCCTGCCCGGTGGCGACGATCCCGCCCGTGTCGGGTTGGCCATGGGCATCTATGGGCTTGCGCAAGCGCTGCTGCAAATCCCGTTCGGGCTGGCGTCGGACCGCTGGGGCCGCAAACGCGTCATCCTCGCGGGGCTGGCGGTCTTTGCCACCGGCAGCGCGCTGGCGGCGCTGGCCGACAGCCTCGCGGCCTTGACCCTGGGGCGGGCATTGCAGGGGCGGGCGCGGTGTCGGCGGCGGTCACGGCGCTGCTGGCCGACCTCACGCGCGAGACGGTGCGCACCAAAGCCATGGCGCTGGTGGGCATCAGCATCGCGGCCATGTTTGCGCTGTCGCTGCTGGCGGCGCCGCTGCTGGCGGCGTTGATCGGCCTGTCGGGGCTGTTCTGGCTCACCGGGGCGCTCACGCTCGCGGGCATGGCGGCCGTGGTCTGGGTGGTGCCGCCGGAGCCCCCCCGGCAACCCCAGCCCGTGCGCGCCAGCCTGGCAGACGCGTTGCGCCACGCCGATTTGCTGCGGCTGGACTTTGGCGTGTTCGCCCTGCACGCCGTGCAGATGGCCATGTGGGTTGCCGTGCCCGGCCTGTTGGTGGCTGCGGGCCTGCCCAAGGCGGCCCACTGGCAGATCTACCTGCCCGCGCTGCTGGCCTCGTTCGCGGTGATGGGGGGGGTGTTGTTCCGGCTCGAGCGACGCGGCCATCTGGCCGCGGTGCTGCGTGCGGCGGTGGCGCTGCTGCTGCTGGCCCAGCTTGGGCTGGGCTGGGCCGGTGCGCAGCACCAGGGCGTGCTGGCCCTGGGGGCATGGCTGGTGCTGTTTTTCCTGGGCTTCAACACGCTGGAGGCCAGCCAGCCCAGCCTGGTGTCGCGCCTGGCCCCCGCGCACGCGCGCGGTGCCGCGCTGGGGGTGTACAACACGCTGCAGTCGCTGGGCTTGTTTGCAGGCGGGGCGCTGGGCGGCTGGGTCATGCGCCAGGCCGGCACGGCTGGCGTCTTTGGCCTCAGCGCGGCGCTGTGTCTGCTGTGGTTGGCCCTGACGTGGACGCTGCGGGTGCCGGCGCCGGCCCCGCAGCCGCTGCCACGCTCGGCGTAGCCGCTGCCGGCGCTGGAGGTCGGGCATCTGGCGCGCAAGGCGCGGGGGTGGCCACCGCCCCGCGCAGCAGGTGGTGCGCCAGCACCGCGTACAGCGGCCGGCTGATCAGGCGCGACACGAGGCTGGCCACCATGGCCGACGCCATGAGCGTGAGCACCAACGCCCGCCCATCGATCATCTCCATCACGATGATGAACGCGGTCAACGGGGCTTGTGTGACCGCCGCCAAAAAACCGGCCATCCCCATCGCAATCAACACCGGGGTCAAGGCACTGCTGGCGCTGCCCGCGGTCAGTTGCGCAATGTCGTGCCCAATGCCGGCACCGATCGACAGCGCGGGCGCAAAAATCCCCCCCGGTACCCCGCACCAGGTGGTGATCCAGGTTGCCACGAATTTGAGCAAGGCGTAGAGCTGCATGACGTCCGACTCGCCCGCCAGCATGCGGCGCACCTCCTGCGCGCCAGCGCCAAAGGTGGCCCCGCCGCTGGCCAGCCCGATCACGGCCACCGCCAAGCCACCCAGCGCCGCAAACGCCACCGGGCGGCGCTGACGCCAGCGGCTGATGCGGTCAGGGGACCCGGTCAGCGACGCGATCAGCAGCCGCGCAAACACCCCGCCCGCCACGCCACAGGACACGGCCACCAGCAGGCCCGGCAGCAGGGCCGACGCATCCAGCCCCGGCACGCGTATCGCGCCAAAGTAGGTGTAGTTGCCAAAAGCCGACACCCCCATCAAGCCCGCGAGCACGATGGCAGCGATGATCAGGCCGCTGTTGCGTGCGTCCAGCTTGCGCGACAGCTCCTCGATGGCAAACACCACGCCGGCCAGCGGCGCATTGAACGCCGCCGCAATGCCCGCCGCACCGCCCGCCACCAGCAGCGCGTGTTCATTGAGCCCCTGGCCGCGGCGCAGCCAATGGCGCGCGTTGTGCATGACACCTGCGGCCACCTGCACCGACGGTCCCTCGCGCCCCAGCGACAGCCCGGCCAGCAGGCCCAGCGCCCCCAACAGCGTTTTGCCCACCGACAGCCGCAGCGACACCAGCCGGCCCCGCGCCGCTGGCGGCAGACCCGGCGCGAGCGCCGCCATCACCTGCGGAATGCCCGAGCCCGCCGCCCCTGGCACCCAGCGGCGCGTCATCCAGACGATCGCCGCGGTCAACGCCGGGGTCCACACCAGCACCAGCCAGGGGGCGGCGGCGTAGCCGCGCTGAAAATGCTCGAACGCCCACTCCGACAGCAGCGTAAAGCCCACCACCGCCAGACCCGCGAGCACGGCATACGCCAACACCACCGCGCGGTCGATCCAGCCGCGCAGGTCGGACAGTTCGTGCTGCAGATTGGCCAGAACGTCGGGGTCGCGCTCGTGTTCGTGCTCTTTCATGGTGATGGGGCATTGTGGCACGGTGCCGCGGCGCCGGTTTCGGGCACAATCGTCCAGACCCGTTTACCCCTGCCCACACACACGAGGAGTCCCCATGGCATCGGTCAACAAAGTCATCCTGGTCGGCAACTGCGGCCGCGACCCCGAAATCCGCTACCTGCCCTCGGGCCAGCCCGTGGCCAGCGTCAGCATCGCCACCTCCAGCCGGCGCAAGGACCGCAACTCCGGCGAAGTGGTCGAGAACACGCAGTGGCACCGTGTGACCTTCTACGACCGTTTGGCCGAAATCGCCGGCGAGTACCTGAAAAAAGGCCGCCCGGTCTATGTCGAGGGCCGCCTGAAGTACGGCAAATACACCGGACAGGACGGCGTCGAGCGCAACACGGTGGACATCATCGCCACCGAGCTGCAGCTGCTGGGCGCGCGCGAGGGCATGGGCAGCCCGTCGGATGAAGGCGGCTATGCCCCACGCGCAGCAGCGCCGGCCCCCGCCCGCGCGCCCGCGCCTGCCAGCCGCCCGGCCCCGCAAGCCGCTGCGCCCGCGGCCAGCGGCTTCGAGGACATGGACGACGACATTCCCTTCTAGACAATCGGAACCTTTGTAGGTGTTCCAGGCGCCCTTATGTCATGCAGCCTCTACGAGGACACATTGGTATCAAGTCGTTGAATGGACCACTGACGGCGGAACAATCCAACGGCTAGACAACGAAAATCCTTGACGGACAAAAATCGCCATACCGCCCCTTAAAAAACAAGCCCGCGTCGTCGCCATCCTCGACAAGTTCGAGGCCCTGGTGAACAACCTCACCGCGGCCTGCCGGCCGAGATCCAGGCACGGCAGTGCCAGTGCGCTCACTACCGCGACCGGCTGCTGAGCTTCAAGAAACGGGCCTGACTGGCCCTGCTCACGGTATTGAGTAAAAATACTCAATGTCATGAGCAGCGAAACCCCGCCCTTCCAGCTGCCGCAGGTGGCGGTGTTGACCGCGCGTCTGAAGGAGCCGCGCCGCTTCATCCAGGTGGTGGCTGGGCCGCGCCGCTTTTGATTGCCCAGGGTTTGACGGAGAGTCTGGCCGGGCGGTTCGAGACGATTGCCGTATCCCACTGGTCGCCCGCGGAGACGCGCTCGGCTTTCGGTTGGGGGCTGGACGAGTTCGTGTTCTACGGCGGGTTTCCGGGGGCCGCGCCGCTGATCGCCGAGCCGGCGCGCTGGTCGCGCTACATCCTGGACAGCCTGGTCGAGACCGCCATCGCGCGCGACGTGCTGCTGCTCACGCGCGTGGACAAGCCGGCGCTGCTGTGGCGGCTGTTCGAGCTGGCCTGCCGCTATTCCGGGCAGGTGCTGTCCTACACCAAGATGCTGGGGCAGCTGCGGGACGCCGGCAACACCACCACGCTGGCGCACTATCTGCAACTGCTGGCGGGAGCGGGCCTGGTGTGCGGCCTGCCCAAGTAGGCCGGGGACGTGGCGCGCAGCCGCGGCTCCAGCCCCAAGTTGCAGGTGCTCAATACCGCGTTGATGACGGCGGCCAGCGGCTAAAGCGTGCAGGAGGCGCGCGCGGACCGCGAGTTTTGCGGGTCGGCTGGTGGAATCGAGGTCCAAAGCGGGCGCGCGCCGCAGGCGCACCCGGGCACGGCGGCCTTTGCGCAAGCGTTCCAGCCTCAGCGCAGCCTGCTGGTGGGCGGCGATGGCATCGCGCTGGAAACGTTTTTGCTGCAGCCGGTGGCGCATTGGGTGACATGCGATGAGTGAAGCGACCAAGCCGTACCGTTACGAACCGATGGGGCTATCTCACGTGCTCGGGCCAGATCATTCACAGGGTTGTCATCTTCGGTTCGCACACTCTGCGCAGGAATTAGCCGCCTGTCGGAGAAGCTATCGTGCCTGCATCGAACGCCTTTGCCCCACAAGCACATCGTCTCGCAAGCCTGGCCCTTGCCTGCGCTGTCGGGCTTAACCTTGCCGCCTGCGGTGGCAGCGATGACCCGGACTTCAAGCCCATCGAGCTCAACATCGCGCACATCAACGACCACCACTCCAACCTCGAAGCCATCCCAAACTTCCAACTCAAGCTAGACGGGGTGGACACGCGGGTCGAGATCGGCGGCTTCGCGCGGCAAACGGCTCTGTTTAAAGAGGCCGCAAGCAAGCCCAACCTGCTCAAGCTGCACGCAGGTGATGCCATCACGGGCTCGCTGTACTACACCTTCTTCAAGGGCGAGGCTGACGCGAAGATGATGAACACCATCTGCTTCGACGCCGTTACCCTGGGCAACCACGAGTTCGACGACGGCGACGCCAGCGCGGCCGCCTTCATCGACATGCTTACCAAGGGTGGCTGCCCCACGCCCACGGCGGTCATCTCGGCCAATATCGTGCCCAAGGTCGGCACGCCGCTGCTGCCCACGGCCGACAAGCCCGCCTTCAGGCCCTACACGATCAAGAAGGTCGACGGCGTGGACGTGGCTATCGTCGGCGTGGCCACCGACCAGAAGACCAAACAGTCCTCGCGCCCGCTGGAGAGCACCCAGTTCCTGGAGCCGGTGGCCGCCACGCAGAAAGCCATCGACGAGGTGCGCGCCCTGGGCGTGCGCCATGTGGTGCTGCTCAGCCACCTCGGCTACGACAAGGACAAGGCACTGGCCGCCCAGCTCACCGACGTGGACGTGATCATCGGCGGTGACTCGCACACGCTGCTCGGCGACTTCAAGGCCCAGGGCGTCGAGAGCGCCGGCGCCTACCCCACGGTGGTGAAGAACAAGGACGGCGACACGGTCTGCATCGGTCAGGCCTGGGAATACGCCAAGGCCTTCGGGCTGATGAACGTCAAGTTCGACGACCGTGGCCGCGTCACCGCGTGCGGCGGCCAGGCCAGCCTGGTGATCGGCGACAACTACCTGCGCCTGGGCAGCGACGGCAAGACCTGGGCCGCGCTGGCTGACGCCGAACGCGCGGCGCTCACGGCCAGGCTGGCGGGGCAAAGCGCCGTCAAGGTCGTCGCGCCCGATGCCGGCGCCACCCAGGTGCTCGACGGCTACAAGGGCAAGGTGACCGAGGCCAAGGCCCAGGTCATCGGTAGCGCCACGCAAGACCTTTGCCTGGTGCGCGTGCCCGGCGACACCAAGGACAACCGCGCTGGCGGCATCGCATCCTGCGAGCAGGCCAACACCCTGGCGCGCGGCAGCGACATCTCGCAGGTCGTGGCCGAGGCTTTCCTCTACCAGGCCAAGCGTGCCGATTTCGCGCTGCAAAACGCAGGCGGCGTGCGCATCTCGGTGCCGGCCGGGCCGGTGACGATGAATACCGCGTTCACGCTGCTGCCATTCAACAACGTGATCGTCGAGTTCGAGCTCACCGGCGCGCAGGTCGTCGCCGCGCTCGAAGACGGCATCTCGGCGGTGGTCGATGGTGGCAGCACCGGCCCCTATCCCTACGCCGCCGGCCTGCGCTGGGACGTGGACATGAGCCGCCCGAAGGGCCAGCGCCTGTCCAACGTGCAGGTGCGCAACAAGGCCACCGGCGCTTGGAGCGCCATCGACCCCGCGCGCACCTACGTGCTCGCCACCAACGACTTCGTCGCCGCCGGCGGAGACGGCTACGCCACCCTGGCCACCCTCTACAAGGCTGGCAAGTACGTCAACACCTACCTGCTCTACACGCAGAGCTTCGTCGACTACGTCAAGGCCAAGGGCAGCATCAGCCGCCCCGCGCGCAGCGAGTACTCGAACCAGACCGTCATCACCAAGGACGGCGTAAGGCTGCCCAATGACTGATGGGGCTTACCCGCCAAACTTGCTGAACCTGGCGTCGAGCTTCTCGAAGTCGGTGGTGCGCCGCACTGGCAGGGGCTTGACCGTGATGAACGTCCGGAAAGCGACACGTTCGTGCACCCTGACACTTGCGCCCACTGGCGTAGGAGGCGTTCGTCAAACTGCCGTCACACGCGCCCTCCATCATGGTCAGCTCGCGTGAGGGACGAACCATGACGCAAAAGCCAACCGCAACAGTAGGAGGGAATATGAAGAATGCGATTTTGGGGCGCTGCTGGCTGGGAGCGGTCGCCGTGGCCATTGGAGTGAGTGCGTGTGGAGGGGGCGACGAGCCCCTCTACCGAACGCTGGATGGAAAGGCGCCGATCGTGATCGGCCACCGCGGCGCCTCTGGAGAGTTACCGGAACATACGCTGGAAAGCTACGCCCGCGCGATCGAGCAAGGTGCCCATTGCATTGAGCCTGACCTTGTCATGACCAAGGATGGCCACTTGATCGCTCGCCATGAGCCAATGCTGGATGACACAACGGATGTGGCACAAAAATTTCCAGCCTCTCGCCAGAGGACGATGAATCTCGATGGCGTTTCGGTCACGGCTTATTTCGCAAGCGACTTCACTCTGGCCGAAATCAAAACGCTGCGAGCCAAACAACCAAGGGCTGCACGACCTCAACAATTTAACGGTCTTTACGAGATTCCAACAATCGAAGAAATCATTGCACTTGCCAAACAAGAAGGTGCCCGCCGTGGACGCTCGATCTGCATTTATCCCGAGCTGAAGCACTCCACATTTCATGCGCAAGAGGCTGGGTTTGGGACAAATGTCTTCGAGAACAAATTGCTCTCCATACTGCACAATGCCTACGGCAACAGCAAATCGGCCCCGGTCTTTATTCAGTCTTTCGAGGTTAGCAATCTGCAGTATCTCCGGGGAAAGACTCAAATAAAACTCGTGCAACTCATCGATGCCGACGACGTCAACGATGACGGAAGCCTCAAGTTGTCCGCCCCTTATCACAAGCCTTATGACTTTGTGGTAAAGGGCGACCCACGAACTTTTGCCGATTTGCTCAAACCCGAGGGTTTGGCCTTCATCAAAACCTATGCGGATGGCGTAGGCCCTTGGAAACCATACTTGGTACGCACTGTGGCCGACGGGGTGGATCGCAATCGTGACGGCAAAATTACGATCAACGATCGCCGCGTCGACGGCAGCACAGGGGTCATTGAAGCCGCCCACGCCAAAGGACTTTTTGTCCACACCTGGACATTCCGAAACGATGCCAGCGGATACGGTTTCAGCGACCCCAAAGGCGAAATGCAATACTACATGCGTCTCGGTGTCGACGGGGTTTTCACCGATTTTCCGGCGACCGGGATCGAAGCCGTCCGCGGCTTGTAAAGCTCACGCGGTGTCGGCGGCACTGGCCACATGGCCAGACCGGCGAATCTGCCGCCGATAAGCATTGCGGGCCGCAGGCCAAGCCGCCAGCGCCGGCAACGGCCGCTCGGTGGCGGTGGCGCTGTGGATCACCCCGCCGCCCAGGCAGACCTCGCCGTCGTACAGCACGGCGCTTTGGCCCGGCGTGACGGCCCACTGCGGCGCATCGAACCGCAGCGCAAAGCCCTGCGGTGTCAGCGCCAGCGTGCACGCGGCGTCGGACTGGCGGTAGCGCGTCTTGGCGGCGTAGCGCCCAGGAGCGGGCGGCACGCCGGCAATCCAGCTCACGTCCTCGGCCCACAGCTGGGGCGACAGCAGCCAGGGGTGGTCGTGTCCTTGCACCACCCACAGGGCGTTGTGCGCCGGGTCCTTGCGGGCGACGAACCACGGCGCGTGCTCGCCGGCTGCGCGCCCCGCATCGCCCCCTTTGATGCCGCCGATGCCCAGGCCCTGGCGCTGACCCAAGGTGTAGAAGCTCAGGCCCACATGGCGGCCGATTTCGCGCCCGTGTTCATCCACGATCGGGCCGGGCGTGCCGTGAAGGTAGCGCTGCAAAAAGGCGCGAAACGGCCGCTCGCCGATGAAGCAGATCCCGGTGGAGTCCTTCTTTTTGGCGTTGGGCAGGCCAATCTGGGCGGCGATGCGCCGCACCTCGGTCTTGTGCAGCTCGCCCACGGGGAACAGCGTCTTGCTCAGCTGCGCCTGGTTGAGCCGGTGCAAAAAGTAGCTTTGGTCCTTGCCCGGGTCGCGCCCCTTGAGCAGCTCGTGCCGGCCGGTGGCGGGGTTGAAGCGCACGCGCGCGTAGTGGCCCGTGGCGATCTTGTCGGCCCCCAGCCGCATGGCGTGGTCGAGGAAGGCCTTGAACTTGATTTCGGCGTTGCACAGGATGTCCGGATTCGGGGTGCGCCCGGCCTCGTGTTCGCGCAAAAATTCGGCGAAGACGCGGTCCTTGTATTCGGCTGCGAAGTTGACGTGCTCGACGTCGATGCCGATGACATCGGCGACACTGGCGGCGTCGAGCCAGTCCTGCCGGCTGGAGCAGTATTCGCTGTCGTCGTCATCCTCCCAGTTCTTCATGAAGATGCCGACGACCTCGTAGCCCTGCTGCTTGAGCAGCCAGGCGCTGACGGCGGAGTCCACCCCACCGGAGAGTCCCACGACGACGCGTTGCTGTTTGGCCATGGGCGCATTATCCCCGGGCGGCGGCCCGGTTGCGGGCCCCCTACCGCGGGCACAATACCGGGTTGGCTCCACACCTCCCCACCGCATCATGGAACTGTCCACTTGGCTGGCGCTCTTTGCCGCATCCTGGGCCATCAGCCTGTCGCCGGGCGCCGGCGCGGTGGCGGCGATGAGCGCCGGGCTCAACCACGGCTTTCGGCGCGGCTACCTGACCACGATCGGCCTGGTGGCCGGCATTTGGACGCAGCTGGTGGTGGTCGGGGCGGGACTGGGCGCGCTGGTGGCCGCGTCGGGCACCGCGTTCCTGGTGGTCAAATGGGCCGGGGTGGCCTACCTGGTGTGGCTTGGCATCCAGCAGTGGCGCGCGCCGGCCCGCCCACTGGCCGCGCCGGGGGCCGGGGTGCCGCGGCTGCGCGCGCGCGACGCCATCTTGCGCGGCTGGATGGTCAATGCGGTCAACCCCAAAGGCACGGTGTTTTTGCTGGCGGTGGTGCCGCAGTTTCTGGACCCCAGCGCGCCGCTGTTGATGCAGTACGTGATCGTGGGCCTGACGCTGGGCTTTACCGACCTGGTGGTCATGGGCGGCTACACGGCGCTGGCGGCGCGGCTGCTGGCCTCGCTCAAGTCGCCCGCGCACATGCGGGCGCTCAACCGGGTGTTCGGCTCGCTGTTCGTGGCGGCGGGGGCGTTGTTGGCGGTGTTCAAGCGCGGGGCGTGAGCAGCAGCTTAGCTGCGCACCTCGCCTTCGCCCAGCACCACGTACTTGAGTGAGGTCAACCCGGCCACGCCCACGGGCCCACGGGCATGGAACTTGTCGGTGGAAATGCCGATTTCCGCGCCCAGCCCGTATTCGAAGCCATCGGCAAAGCGCGTGCTGGTGTTGACCATGACGCTGCTGGAGTCCACCTCGCGCAAAAAGCGCTGCGCGTGCCGGTGGTCGGTGGTCAGGATGGCGTCGGTGTGGTGGCTGCCATAGCGGTTGATCCAGGCGATGGCCTCTTCCAGCCCCGCCACCACCTTGATGCTGATGATGGGGGCGAGGTACTCCTCGCTCCAGTCGGCTTCGGTGGCCGGCCGCACCGTGGCGCCGGGCACCGCGGCCAGCAGCGCCTGGGCCTCGGGGCAGCAGCGCATCTCCACCCCCTTGGCGGCAAACACCGCGCCGATGCGCGGCAAAAACGCCGCGGCCACGCCGCGCGCCACGAGCAGGCTCTCGGTGGCGTTGCATGGGCTGTATTTTTGTGTCTTGGCGTTGTCGGTGACGCGCACCGCCAGCTCCAGATCGCACGGGTCGTCCACATAGGTGTGGCAGTTGCCATCCAGGTGCTTGATGACGGGCACCTTGGCTTCGCGGCTGATGCGCTCGATCAGCCCCTTGCCGCCGCGCGGGATGATGACGTCGACGTACTCGGGCATGGCGATGAGGCGGCCCACCGCCTCGCGGTCGGTGGTGGGGACGAGCTGCACCGCCTCGCGCGGCAAGCCGGCTTCGGCCAGCGCCTGCTGCACCAGGGCCGCCAGCGCACGGTTGGAGGCGATGGCCTCGGAGCCGCCGCGCAGGATGCAGGCGTTGCCGCTTTTGATCGATAAGCTGGCCGCCTCGATGGTGACGTTGGGGCGGCTCTCGTAAATCATGCCAAAGACGCCGATCGGCACGCGCATTTGGCCCACGCGAATGCCGCTGGGCTGCTGCTGCAAGCCGATGATCTCGCCGATGATGTCGGGCATGGCGGCCAGCTGCTCGCAACCCTGGGCGCAGGTTTCGATGACTTTGGGCGTCAGGCGCAGCCGGTCGACCATGGGGGCGCTCAAGCCCGCCTGCTGTGCGCGCGCCACGTCCTCGGCGTTGGCCTGCTGCAGCGCATCGGTCTGCGCGCGCAAGCGCGCCGCCAGCGCGCGCAAAGCGGCATTTTTGGCCGCGGCGCTAGCGCGCGCCATCTCGAAGGCCGCCGCGCGCGCCTGGCGGCCCAGGGTGGTCATCAGCTCGTTGACGTCGGGGGTGCTCATGCCCCGCATTGTCGCATCGACGGGCGCGCGCGGCGCAGGCCACGCCACGGCCTGGCACGGGCGCCGGTTCAGTCGGGCTGCGGGGACGCGCCCGCCGGGGCGCGGCTCAGCGCGTTGTTCTCCTGCACCAGGCGCTGCAGCAGGTGCATGAACTGCGCACGCTCGGCGTCGTTGAGCGGCTGCAGGATGCGCACCTGCGCGCGCTGCATGGCCGGCACCACCGCCTGCAGCAGCGCCTGCCCCTGCGGCGTGAGCTGCAGGCGGCGCACCCGGCGGTCGGCCGGGTCCGGGGTGCGGTGCAGCCAGCCGCGCGCTTGCAGCCGCTCCACCACCCCGGCGGTGGTGGAGGTGTCCAGGGCGATGCAGCGGGCCAGCGTGCGCTGGTCAAGGCCGGGCTGGTTGTGCACCGCCTGCAGGGCCGCGTACTGCACAGGCGTGATGCCGTGCGCCGCCGTCTCCTGCAAAAAAATGCCGACCGCGATCTGGTGCAGGCGGCGAATCACATGACCGGGCTGGGCATTGAGGTCGACCGTAGACAGGGCCATGCCGCGATTGTCCCGGTTTGGCACAGCCTTCCGGTAACCCTGGGGTAAACCCTAGGGGCAGGGCGTGGTTTTGTGGCTACACTAATCGTCAGCATACTGATCATTTGCCGGGCCCCGTTGTGGAGCCCGCCCAGGAGTCTCGAACCATGCACCTATCCTCGACAGACACCCCCGTCTTGGTGGTGGGCGGCGGCATTGGCGGCCTGGCCGCGGCGCTGGCGCTGGCCCGGCTCGGCTACCGCGTGCAGGTCTTTGAGCAGGCGGCGCAGATGGGGGAAATCGGCGCGGGCATCCAGCTCGGGCCCAATGCGTTTTCGGCGCTGGACGCGCTGGGCGTGGGCGAGCGCGCCCGCGCGCGGGCGGTCTACATCGACGAGCTGGTCATGCACGATGCGGTGGACGCCTCGCTGGTGGGGCGGGTGCCCACGGGGGAGGCCTTCCGGGCGCGTTTTGGCAACCCCTACGCGGTCATCCACCGGGTGGACGTGCACACCTCGCTGCTGGAAGGGGTGCAGGCCAGCGACCGCGTGAGCTTTCACACCGATACGCGCATCGTCCATGTGGCGCAGGACGGGGCGGGCGTGACCGCGCAGGACCAGCATGGCCGCCAGTGGCGCGGCCAGGCGCTCATTGGCGCCGACGGCGTGCGCTCGGTGGTGCGCGCGCAGTTCGTCGGCGACCCGGCGCGCGTCACGGGCCATGTGGTCTACCGCGCGGTGGTGGAGGCGGCCGAGTTCCCCGATGAGCTCAAGTGGAACGCCGCCGGCCTGTGGGCAGGGCCGCATTGCCACCTGGTGCACTACCCGCTGCGCGGCGGCGCGCAGTACAACGTGGTCGTCACCTTTCACAGCCGCCAACCGGAGGAGTGGGGCGTCACCGAGGGCAGCAAGGAGGAGGTGCAAAGCTATTTCCAAGACATCCACCCGCTGCCGCGCCGGCTCATCGACCTGCCCAAGAGCTGGAAGCGGTGGGCCACGGCCGACCGTGACCCCATTGAGCGCTGGAGCTTTGGCCGGGTGACGCTGCTGGGCGACGCGGCGCACCCGACCACGCAATACATGGCCCAGGGTGCCTGCATGGCGATGGAAGACGCCGTCACCCTGGGCGAGGCCCTGCGCGTGCACGGCGGCGACTGGACGCGCGCGCTGGACCTGTATCAACGCTCGCGCGTGGCGCGCACGGCTCGCATCGTGCTCTCCAGCCGGGAAATGGGGCGCCTCTACCACGCCAAGGGGGTGGAGCGGCTGGTGCGCAACGACCTCTGGCGCGGGCGCACGCCCGAGCGTTTTTACGATGCGCTGGAATGGCTCTACGGCTGGACCGTGGACACCTGCCTGGCCACCCCCCACTGACGCCCTGCGACGAGGAGCCTTGCCATGCACGACCTGGGAACCCTGGACGAGCTGCCCGCCGATTACCGGCAGGCGCTGCGCGCGCACAACCTGGTGCCGCTGTGGCCCAGCCTGCGTGCGCTGCTGCCGCCGCAGCGGCCCGCCCAGCGCACCCGCCCCACGCATTGGGCCTATCGCGACATCCGCCCATTGCTGCTGCGCGCCGGTGAGCTGACCCCCATCGAAAAGGCCGAACGCCGCGTGCTGGTGTTGGCCAACCCCGGCCATGGGCTGGAGGCGATGCAGGCCAGCGCCGCCATCTACCTGGGCATGCAGCTGCTGCTGCCGGGTGAGTGGGCGCCCAGCCACCGCCACACGCCCAACGCGGTGCGCATGGTGGTCGAAGGCACCGGGGCCTGGACCACCGTCGAGGGCGAGCGCTGCCCGATGGAGCGCGGCGACCTGATCCTGACCCCCACCGGTCTGTGGCACGAACACGGCCACGACGGCACCGACCCCGTGGTGTGGCTGGACGTGCTGGACCTGCCGCTGGTGTACTACCTGGAGGCCAGCTACCACGAGGCCGGCACCCGCCAGACGCCGCACGAGCGGCACGGCGAGCGCTCGCACGTGCGCGCCGGCATCAGCCCGCGTCCGCTGTTCGAGGCGCCCACGGGGCACGCCGCGCGCTACCCCCTGCTGCGCTACCCCTGGCGGGACGTGCGGGCGGCGCTGCTGGCGCTGGCGACCGATCAGCCCGCGCTGCCGGCGGTGCAGGTGAGCTACCTCAACCCGGAAAGCGGCGCGGACGCCGAACAGATTCTGGGCTTTCACGCCCTGATGCTGCGCCCGGGGCAAACGCTGGCGCTGCCGGCGCGCTCGCCCGCCCTTGTGCTGCACGTGATCGAAGGCGGCTGCAACGTCGAAGTGCAGGCAGCGCCCGGGGCCGCGCACGCCGAAAGCGCCCATGCGCTGGACACGGCCGACACCTGCGCCATCCCCGGCTACACGCCGGTGATGTTGATCAACCGTTCGCGCAGCGAACCGGCCTTCATCTTCCTGGCCGACGAAAGCCCGCTGCACCGCAAGCTGGGGCTGTACGAGGTGCGCCCCGACCCGGCGCGCCCCGAACTCGACGCCCTCGCCCGCGGCGGACAATAACGACCACCGCTTTTGACCTCCGACCCATGACCACCTACCTCTGGACCCCACCCGCCCCCGCGTCGCTGGCCGTGCAGGGCAGCGACGCCCGTTTGCCGGTGCACCGGCTGTTCTTCGTCGGCCGCAATTACCACGCGCACGCGCAGGAGATGGGCGTGACCATCGACAAAGCGAGCGCGCGGCCGTTTTACTTCACCAAATCGCCCGTGCACCTGCTCGACAGCGGCCAGGTGCTGCCCTACCCGCCCGAGACGCACAACTTTCACTACGAGATGGAGCTGGTGGCGGTGCTCGGGCAGGGCGGCTTTCGCGTGCCCGCCGAACGGGCGCACGGGCTGATCTATGGCTACGCCGCCGGGCTGGACATGACCCGGCGCGACGTGCAACTGCGCCTGCGCGACAAAGGCCACCCCTGGTGCCTGGGCAAGGACGTGGAGGGCTCCGCCGTCTGTGGCGCGGTGCGGCCGCTGCCGGGCACGGTCTTGGAGCAGGGGGAGATCGTCCTGGAGGTCAACGGCACGGTGCGCCAGCGCGCCGACCTAAGCCAGCTGATCTGGAGCCTGCGCGAGCTCATCGCCGATTTGTCGCAGTTCTACCACCTGCAACCGGGCGACGTCATCTACACCGGCACACCGGAAGGCGTGGGCCCGGTGCAGCCCGGCGACCGCCTGCTCGGCCGCGTGGCGGGCGTGGGCGAGGTCAGCCTGACCATCGGCGCGGCAGCCTGAGCGCTGGTGCGGCGGCGCGCACCGACCGGCTACGATACGGGGCATGTCGCCGCCCCTCCTCGCTT
The DNA here is from genome assembly GCF_007556705.1 of Tepidimonas thermarum. Lineage (GTDB taxonomy): Bacteria > Pseudomonadota > Gammaproteobacteria > Burkholderiales > Burkholderiaceae_C > Tepidimonas > Tepidimonas thermarum. The sequence continues at coordinate 17,441 of NZ_VJOL01000045.1, forward strand.
GGATCGTGACGCTCGCGCTCGCGGGGGGCGCGGGGTTTGCCCTTGGTGCCTGGTGGGCACGCCGGTCCCGCCAGCAGCCTAGGGCCGACGTGCCGCTGCGCGAGGGCGACACCCGCCTGCCCAACCGGGCGGCGGCGCTGGACCAGCTGCCGCGCGCGCTGTCGCTGGCCGAGCGGCGTGGTCTGACAGTCACCTTGCTGTGGATCGTCGTGGACCAACCCAGCGCCCGCCACGACGCGCAGCAGCGCGCCGACCTCGACCTGGCGCACCGGCTGTTGCCGCGCCTGCGCACGCACGAGATGCTGACGCACTGGGGGCCGGGGCAATTCTTGCTGCTGCTGCCCGATGCCGACGTGCCCAGCGCCCTGGTGCTGGCCAGCGACCTGCGCCAACTGGCCGGCGCCGTACCCCCGGAAGGCGCGGCCGATGCCCCAGCCGCCGCCGTGGCCGCGACCTCGATCAGCATCGGCGTGCACGGCCGACGCCCCCACGGCGCGCAGGATTGGCGCGAACTCGCCGCCGAAATGGTCATCGCCGTTCAGCGCGTGCTCGAAATCACGGTCGCCAACGGGCCGGGCCGCATCGAAATCGAACCGTAAACGCACGCCGCGCGGTTCACGGCAGCGCGGCGGCCCACTGCACCAAGGCATCGAGCGCCGGGCGGGCGGCGCGTGCCTGCGGGTGGTTGACGATGGCCACGAGCACACGCCGGCGCCCCTGCGGACCATGCACGTAGCCCGCCAGCGCCTGCACATCGGCCAGGCTGCCGGTTTTGAGGTGCGCCACGCCCCGCCCCATGGGGCTGCGGCGCAGCGTGCCATCGACCCCCGCCAACGGCAGCGACGCCATCAGCTCGGGCATCCACGGGCTGGCGTAGGCCCATTGCAGCAGCCGCGCCAGCGCGGCGGCGGTGATGCGCGCGTCGCGGCTGAGGCCCGCGCCATTGTCGATCGCGGGCGGCGCGACATCGGGCCCCAAGCGCGCCGCCCACCAGGCGCGCACCGCGGCGCGCGCGGCGTCGAAGGTCGCCACCGCCGCGCCGTTGCCCGCCCCGTCGTAGGGTCCGGGGTTGGCCCGCGCCAGCGTCAGGAACAGCTGCTGCGCCATGACGTTGTTGCTGAACTTGTTGACATCGCGCACCACCTCCGCCAGCGGCACGGACTCGAACAGCAGGCGCGGGGCCAGCCCCGGCGGCACTGTGCCGTCGCGCACGCGCCCGCCCACGCTGCCGCCCAGCTGCGCCCACAGGCCGGCCACGGCACGCGCGGCCAGCCGCTCGGGCTCCGGGTGGGCCAGCGGCCAGGTGCGCTCGCCGCACGCGGTGGGGTAGCGCCCCGCCAGGCGGGGCCGCCGGGGGTCGGACCAATCGGCCTGCAAGGCGGCGCGCCAGTCGTGGCAGGGGCCATCGGCCAACGGCACGGTCTCGGGCACGGTCACCTCGGCCAGCGGTGGCTCCAGCGCCACCCGGGCCACGCCCGCGGCCTCATCGGGCACGAAGATCAGCACCTGGACGCGGAAATGGATCAACAGCGCATCCGGGGCGGCGTTGTACGGCCGCAACGGCTCGCCGTCGAAAGCGCCCGGGTCGTGCGCCGGCAGCGCAAAGGCGCTGCGGTCGAGCACGATGTCGCCCGCCACGTGGCGTATGCCCAGCCCCTGCACGCGCCGCAACAGCAGCCACAACCGCTCGGTCACCAGTTTGGGGTCGCCGTCGCCACGCAGGTACAGCGAACCGGCCAGCACGCCGTCGCGCACCGGCCCATCGGTGTAGACGCCGGTGCGCCAGGTGTAGGCGGGGCCCAACAGGTCCAACGCCGCCGTCGTGGTCACCAACTTCATCACCGACGCGGGGTTGACCGGCACGTCGGCCCGGTGCGCCAGGTGCACCAGCCCGCCCGGGGCGGCGTCGGCCACGACCACCGCCAACGCCGTCGCGGGCACCCCCGCGCGCGCCAACGCCTGTTGCACGGGCGGCGGCAGGGCCGGGTTGGCACGCCCCACGGTGGCGCTGGCGCCCAGCGCCAGCAGCGCGATCAAGCGCCAGGCGCGGCTGACGCTCGCACGCAGGGTCGCGCTGGCCATGGGGCGCCCCTCACACCCCCGGCTGCAGGGTGAGGTCGAGCTCGCGCGAAGCCTCCCCGCGGCGCACGCGCAGGCGCACCGTGTCGCCAACCTGAAAATCGTCCAGGCGCGCCAGCAACTGCGCCACGCTCTCCACGGGCTGGCCTTGCACCGCGGTGATGACGTCCCCCGGCTCCAGCCCCTGCGGCCCCAGGCGCACCGCCTGCAAGCCGGCCTTGTCGGCCGCGCCCCCCGGTTGCACGCGCAGCACGTACACCCCGGCTACCCCGGTGGCCTGGGCCAGGCGCTGGTTGAGCGTTTCATCCACCTCGATGCCCAGCGCCGGGCGCACGTAGCGGCCGCGCTCGATGAGCTGGGGCACCACGCGCCGGACCGTGTCCACCGGCACGGCAAACCCGATGCCCGCCGACGCCCCCGAGGGGCTGTAGATGGCGGTGTTGATGCCGATGAGGCGGCCGGCCGAATCCAGCAGCGGCCCGCCGGAGTTGCCGGGGTTGATCGCCGCGTCGGTTTGGATGAGGTGCTGGATCGGCGGCTTGCCCGCGCCGCCGTCGAGCGTGCGGTCCAGCGCCGAGACGATGCCGGTGGTCAGCGTCCAGTCCAGCCCAAAGGGGTTGCCGATGGCAAACACCTTTTGCCCCACCTTGAGGTCGTGGCTGGTGCCGATGGGCACCGGCGGCGGGCGCTTGAAGCCCACGCCGATGCGCAACACCGCAATGTCGTGCGCGGGCGACGCCCCCACCAGGGCGGCGCGGTAGTCGCGCCCGTCGGCCAAGCGCACCGTCGCCGACGACGCACCCTCGATGACGTGGAAATTGGTGACCACGTGGCCGGCATCATCCCAGATGAAGCCGGAGCCATTGCCGCGCGGCACCTCCCAGACGTTGCGCGTCCAGGCGTCGCGCACCACCTGGGCGGTGGAGATGAACACCACCGAGTCGCGCGCCTTTTCGAACAGCTCGATGGTGGCCTGCTCGTCGGCGGCCAGATCGCCGCGCGGGGTGACGGTGCGCTCGGCGGCAGGTGCCGTCGGCGCCGGCGCCAGCCAGCGCTCCAGCGCCGGCAGCGCGCGCCACAGCACCATCAGCAGCGCCACGAGCAGCGCCAGCCACACCAGCCGGCGCACGACGGGGTCGCCGCGGCGGGCGGCAACCGTGGGCCAAGGGTCAGGACGCATGGTGCCCTCCCGCGTGCCGTTGGGCGGCCGCTGCCGCGCGCTCGGCATCCAGCGCGCGCTGATCGCGCTCGCGCATCAACCAATACACAATGCCCAGCGCCAGCACCGCCCCGGACAGCGCCGCCACCTTGGCGGGCGAGGTCTCCGGGTCCAGGATGACGAACTTGCGCGACAGCGCCAGCAGCGCAATCAACACCACCGTCTTGACCTGCACGATGCTGTCGTGGCCCATGACCACGCGCACGATGGAGTGCTTGAACTCCATCGCAATCAGCACCGTCATGATCATGCCAAAGACGGTCTGAAAGATCGCATGATCCAGCGGGTTGAAGGCGTCGATCACCAGCAGCGTGAACACCACGCGGATGAGCTGCACCATCGAGGTGACGACGATGACCGCGATCACGGCCGACAGTACGAGGGCGACGATTTGCTCGAAGCGCTCGTACAGCGTCATCATCGGCCAGCGCTCGCGCAGGGTCGGCACGGGGTGGGCGTGCGGTTCGGGTAAAGGCGGGGTGGACATGGCTCCTCCTCGGACGGTGCGCGCGCCGGTCGCGGCCACCGGCGCTGGTGGTGCTAGTCTAGCAAGCGGTGCCGGGGCGGCAGCGCGTTGCGTGAGCGTTCGGGCCGCGGCCGGCACTGGGGATAATCGCGTCCATGCCTGACACCGCTGCCCCGCTGCCTCCGCACCCTGGCCTGCACCGCTGGCTGGCGCTGGACACCAGCACCACCACCCTGAGCGTGGCCGTGGGCGCAGCCGGCGCGCCCGAGCCGCTGGCGTGGCACGAAGGCGAGGCAGGCGCGCAGGCCTCGCGCACCCTGCTGCCCGTTGCGCTCGGACTGCTCGAGCGGGTCGGCTGGTCGGTGGCGGACCTGGACGGCATCGTGTTTGGGTGCGGGCCGGGTTCGTTCACCGGTTTGCGCACCGCCTGCGCCGTGGTGCAGGGGTTGGCGGTGGCCGCGCGCCCGGGCGGCATCCCGGTGTTGCCGCTGCCAACGCTGCTGGCCGTTGCCGAAGCCGCGCGTGCCCACCATGCCCCGGGGGCCGCGGCGCTGCCAACTACTCGGCCGGCCTTAGTCAGTTCGGTGCCGGGCTGGCCGGGGCGCGTACCAGCGACATGATCATGTACACCTCGCCCAACATGAATGGCTTCGTGGTCCAGTTTGGTCACCGC
>NZ_VJOL01000046.1 GCF_007556705.1 Tepidimonas thermarum
TGAACATGCCGCCCATCTCGACCGGGCCGTAGGGGCCGGTACCGGTCATCATCGGGAAGGTATTGTCGGGCAGGGGCATTTCCATCTCGCCCATGTCGGCCCTGCCCCTGCTGGCCACCGCCCATGGACCACAGAGCCACGCCTCGCATCCCCGCGCCGCCGCGCTGCCCCCGGAGCAAAAGCCCTGGGGCATCGCGGGTGACCCCGCGCGCGTGACCCGCACCATCGAAATCCGCATGGGCGACGACATGCGCTTTCAACCCGACCGCCTGGCCGTGCGCGAAGGCGAGACACTGCGCCTGCGCGCCGTCAACCGCGGGCGGGTGATGCACGAGATCGTGATCGGCACGCCCGAGGAACTCGCCGCCCACGCAGAGCTCATGAAAAAACACCCCGGCATGGAGCACGACGAACCGCACATGGCCCATGTCCCGCCCGGGCGGCGCGGCGATATCGTCTGGCACTTCAACCGCCCCGGCGACTTCGCGTTTGCGTGCCTGATCGCCGGCCACTTCGAAGCGGGCATGGTCGGCCGCATCCGGGTCGAGCCCGCTGCACAGGAGAAGACACCATGAAACGACGCGACTGGATACGCTGGGGCGCAGCATGGCTGGCCGCCTCGGGCACGGGGCTGGGCATGGCCCAACCCGCCGCCCCCCTGGTGGAGGTGTGGAAAGACCCCCAATGCGGCTGCTGCAACGACTGGATTCGCCACCTGGAGGCCAACGGTTTTCGAGTCCAGGCCTTTGACAGCGGTAACGCCGGCATGCGCCAGCGGCTGGGCATGCCGCAGGCGCTCGGCTCCTGCCACACGGCCCGGGTGGGTGGTTATGTGGTCGAGGGCCATGTGCCTGCGGGGGACATCCAGCGCCTGCTGCGCGAGCGGCCTGCGGCGCTGGGCCTGTCGGTGCCGCGCATGCCGGTGGGCAGCCCCGGCATGGACGGCCCCGAGTACGGCAACCGCCGCGACCCCTACGACGTGCTGCTCGTGCAGCGCGACGGCTCCACCCGGGTGTATGCCAGCTACCACCAGACGCAGTCGGCCGCCCCGGCGGCCACCGCCGACCGCTGGGCCGAAGGCGAGGTGCGGCGCATCGACACCGCGGCGCGCAAGATCACCGTGCGCCACGGCGACATCCCCGATCTGGACATGCCGCCGATGACCATGGTGTTCCAGGTGCGCGATCCAGCCCTTCTGCAGGGGCTGCAACCGGGGGCACGGGTGCGGTTTCGCGCGCAGAAGGCCGATGGGGCCTACATCGTGACCGACATCAAAGCGGCCCCGTGACGTCTGCGCTAGGATGGGCGTCATGACTTCGTTCATCGATGCCACCCTGATCACCGCCGACAACGCCCTGCGCACGTTGTTCGCCCCCCACCGCGCCGCGCGACCGACGCCCGCCGTGTCCGCCGAGCGGCAGACCGAGGCCGCGCAGATGACCGAGTCGGAACGCCGCCTCTCCGGGGCGCTGATGCGCGTCAACCACGTGGGCGAAATCTGCGCGCAGGCGCTCTACACCGGACAGGCGCTGGCGGCCCGGCTGGGCCCCGGCCGTCCGGAGGAGCGCGAACGCACCGCCCGCCACCTGGAGGCCGCCGGGCAGGACGAGACCGATCACCTGGCATGGTGCCAGCAGCGGCTGGACGAGCTGGGCGACCGCCGCTCGCTGCTCGCGCCACTGTGGTACGCCGGGGCGCTGACCATCGGCGTGGCAGCCGGCTTGGCCGGCCGCGGGGTGAGCCTGGGCTTCGTCGTCGAAACCGAGCGCCAGGTCGAAGCCCACTTGGACGGGCACCTGGAGCGCCTGCCCGCACGTGACCACCCCTCACGCGCGATCATCGAGCAGATGAAGGCCGACGAAATCCGCCACGCGCGCGACGCCCAGCACGCCGGCGGGGTCGAGCTGCCCACGCCGGTCAAGTGGGCGATGCGCGCCGCCGCCAAAGTCATGACCACGGTGGCGCACCGGGTGTGATCCGCGGAGGGCTGGACCGCCGCGGATGAGCGGGCGCGCAAGCCAGTGCGTCAGTCGTCGGCCTCGATCAGCTCGTAGCTGGTGGTGATTTGCGCCGTCTTGCCCAGCATGACGCTGGCCGAGCAGTACTTCTCGTGGCTCAGCGCGATGGCGCGCTCCACCGCCGCTGCGGGGATGCGCCGTCCACGCACCACGAAGTGCATGTGGATCGACGTGAACACCTTGGGGTCGGCGTCGGCCCGCGTGGCCGAGAGCTTGACCTGGCAGCCGCGCACATCGTGCCGGCCGCGCTTGAGGATCATCACCACGTCGTAGGACGTGCAGCCCCCGGTTCCTGCCAGCAGCAATTCCATCGGCCGCGGTGCGAGGTTGGCACCGCTGGTCTCGGGGTGCGCCGGATCGGCCGCACCATCCATCGCCAGCACATGGCCGCTGCCGGTGGCCGCCACAAAACCCATGTTCGACCCGGCGCCCAGCGCCCCGGTCCAGGTCACGGTGCATTCCATGCGTTTGTCTCCAAAACGACAAGCTGCGGCGCGTTCATGTTGCGCCGCAATATAAGTGATGTACAATATAGGCCATTGTACGGCGCCCCTGCGCTGGGCCGATGGGTTTTTCGGTCCTTCGCATCGCGGCGGCCGCTGCAGCCGTTTGTCTCCTCTGCCCTCTATGGGTGGTTCCAAGCCCAGGCATCGCGCCTGGGCTTTTTTTTGCGCGCAGCCGCACGCCCCGGCACCGCGCAACACCGCCGGCGGTGGACGCACCGGTGCACCCCGTATGATTGGCGCACCGTCAACGATACCACCATGCCCGTATCCGCATCCAACCGACCTGAGCGGCGCGCTGCGCAACCAGCGCCGCTGACGCCATCCGACTACCTGCGCAAAACCCTGACCGCCCGCGTCTACGACGTGGCGCGTGAGACACCGCTGGAGCCGGCGCGCAACCTCAGCCGGCGGCTGCACAACAAGGTGCTGTTCAAGCGCGAGGACCAGCAGCCCGTCTTCAGCTTCAAGCTGCGTGGCGCGTACAACAAGCTCGCGCACCTCACGCCCGAGCAGCTGCAGCGCGGCGTCATCTGCGCCTCGGCGGGCAACCACGCCCAGGGCGTGGCCCTGGGGGCGCACAAACTCGGCACGCGCGCGGTCATCGTCATGCCCACCACCACCCCGCAGGTCAAAATCGAGGCGGTGCGGGCCTTGGGCGGCGAGGTGGTGCTGCACGGCGACAGCTACTCCGACGCCGCGCAGCACGCCAGCGCCCTGGCCGAGCAACAGGGCTTGACCTTCGTCCACCCTTTCGATGACCCGGACGTCATCGCCGGCCAGGGCACGATCGCGCTGGAGATGCTGCGCCAGTTGCAAAGCCTGGGCTCCAACCGGCTCGACGCGGTGTTCGTCGCCATCGGCGGCGGCGGGCTCATCGCCGGCGTGGCCAGCGTGCTCAAGGCCGTGCGGCCCGAGGTGCGCATCATCGGCGTGCAAATGAGCGACTCCGACGCGATGCTGCGCTCGGTCCAGACGGGCGAGCGCGTGCAGCTCGACGACGTGGGGCTGTTTTCCGACGGCACGGCGGTCAAGCGGGTCGGAGAGGAAACCTTCCGCCTGGCCCGCGAGCTGGTCGATGGCTTCGTCACCGTCGACACGGATGAGGTCTGCGCCGCCATCAAGGACGTCTTCATCGACACCCGCAGCATCGTCGAGCCGGCCGGCGCGATGGCGGTGGCGGCGATCAAAAAATACGTGGCCGAGCACAAGACGCGCGGGGAAACCTACGCCGCCATCCTGTGCGGGGCCAACATGAACTTCGACCGGCTGCGCTTCGTCGCTGAGCGCGCCGAGGTGGGCGAGGAGCGCGAGGCACTCTTTGCCGTCACCATCCCGGAGGAGCGGGGCAGCTTTTTGCGCTTTTTGCAGGCCATTGGCAACCTGCCCGGCGGCCCGCGCAACGTCACCGAGTTCAACTACCGCATCCACGACGCGGCGGTGGCGCACGTCTTCGTCGGCCTGACCACCCACGGCCGCGGCGAAAGCGCCAAAATCGCCGCCGCGTTCGAAAAACAAGGCTTTGCCACGCTGGACCTGACACACGACGATCTGGCGCAGGAGCACATCCGCCACATGGTCGGCGGCCACTCGCCGCTGGCGCAGGACGAGCGGCTGCTGCGCTTCGTCTTCCCGGAGCGGCCCGGCGCCCTGCTCAAGTTTCTGACGCTCATGCGCCCGAGCTGGAACATCAGCCTGTTCCACTACCGCAACCAGGGCGCCGACTACGGGCGCATTTTGGTCGGCCTGCAGGTACCGCCCAAGGACGGCAAAGCGTTTGAGCGTTTTTTGCGCGAGCTGGGGTATCCCTACGTCGAGGAAACCCACAACCCGGTCTACCGGCTGTTTTTGCGGGGGTGATTGCCGGCCATCACGGCTGGTCAGACGGCGCTGCTGTGCGACCTTGCCCGGTTTCAGGCAGGCGCAGGACCACCACGCCCGCCCCGTGCGGCGGTGCCAGCCACACCTGGCGCCGCTCGACACGGGTTAGCCACCACCCGTCCGGCAGCCGCGCCCCTACCCGGTAGGCGATCGGGCGCTCACCCTCGCGCTGCAAAACCGCGGCACCGGCGCCTCCCCCGCCAGCCAAGACACCCTGCAGCGTCCAAGCACTGGCCCCGTCGTTGCGACTTGGCGCGTCGGACATGCGGGCAACCTCTGGCGCCGCCCCTCGGAGGGCCCGTGCCATGGTCGCTGGATCCGCGGCTGGCGCCGAACCTGGCGGCCGTGTCAACGGGTGCGGCGCCTGGGTTCCCCACGCCCGCCACCCCCAGTAAGCCGCTTGCAGGCCCACCCACAGCCACACCGCGCCGGTCACCACCGCCCGCAGCCGTGTGCCGGCGGGCCGAACCGGGGATGTGGGCGTTTGGCGATGCCGATCAAATGTCGTTGGCATGGGCGCATTATCATCGCGTCATGCATGTGCTGCCTCCCCTCTACCCGGCGCGTCCCTGCCTGGGCGCGGCACCCCACTCCACGCGTTGTGTGCGCAGCCCGTCCAAGGTGGCGCGGGCGGGGCGCAGCGAGCTGGGCTTCACCCTGATCGAGCTGCTGGTCATCCTTGTCATCATCGGCGTGCTGGCGGCGCTGATCGTGCCCAACGTGCTCGACCGCGCGGACGAATCGCGCGTGACCGCGGCGCGCGTGGACGTCAGCAACCTGATGCAGGCGCTCAAGCTCTACCGCTTGGACAACCAGCGCTACCCCACGCAGGAGCAGGGTCTGCAGGCCCTGGTGCAGCGCCCGACCATGCCGCCCGTGCCAACCAACTGGCGGCCCTATTTGGAAAAACTGCCCACAGACCCCTGGGGGCGCCCGTACCAATACCTCAACCCGGGGGCCTATGGGCCGGTGGACGTGTTCTCACTGGGCGCGGACGGCCAACCGGGCGGTGAGGGCCATGACGCCGACATTGGCAGCTGGCAGTGAGGCCGGCGCTGTCCGGTCCGCTGCGGCCCGGCACCGCGGCTTTACCCTGCTGGAGCTGTTGGTCACGCTGACCGTCATCGCGCTGGCGACGGCAGGCGTGGGTTGGGCGCTGCGCGACACCGACGAAGACCGGCTGGACCAGCAGGTGGTGCGCCTGCAAGCGCAGCTGGAAGCGGCCCGTGGCCTGGCCCGCGCCCTGGGCGCCCCGATCCAATGGCGCCGCCAGGCCGACGGCTACGCCTTCGAGGGGCTGCCAAGCCCGGCGCCCGATGGCTTGGCAGGGCCCCACCGCTGGCTCGACGCGCGGCTGCAGGCCCGCCCGGCAGGGCCCGTCGCGCTTGGCCCAGAGCCCATGATTGCGCCGCTGCGCATCGAGCTGACGCTGGGCAACGCGCGCCGCGCGCTGGTCAGCGACGGCTGGCAGCCGGTGGCGATCGAATGACGCCCATGCGGCCCCCCTGCCCTCGTCCGCGGCGGCGCGGTTTTACCCTGGTGGAAGTGCTGGTCGCCCTGGCCATCGTGGCCGTGGCCGTGACCGCCGGCGTGCAAGCCACCGATGCCCTCACGCGACTGTCGCAGCGCCAGTCGGTGCAGTGGCTGGCCCAGTTGTGCGCCGACCAGGCTTTGGTGGCGGCACGGCTGGATCCGGTGTTTCCCAGCCCCGGGGAACGCCTGCACATCTGTGCCCAGGCGGGATACGACTTTGCCGTCACCGTCGACGTGGGCACCACCCCCAACCCCAGCTTCCGCCGCGTCCAGGTGCGCGTTGCGCTGGCCGAGCAGCCGCAGGACGTGCTGTTGCGCGCCACCACCGTGCTGGGTCGGCACTGAGGCAACCACCATGACCATTCGTCGACGCGCGCGCGGCTTCACCCTGATCGAGGTGTTGGTCGCCCTGGCGTTGCTTGCCCTGCTGGCCATGCTGGGTTGGCGCGCGCTCGATGGTCTGGTGCGCACGCGCGACGCCCTCGCGCAGTCGACACAGACCTGGCTGGGCTGGCAAACCACCTTGGCCCAGTGGCGCACCGACCTGGACGCGTGGACCAGCGGGCCCACCGCCGATGACCGCTTGCCAACCTGGTCGGTCAGCGCCCAGACGGTGCGCTGGCTGCGCCGGGCGCCCACCGGCCCCGACGCTGCGCCGGGCTGGATCGTGGTCGCTTGGGCTGCGGTGGATGACGGACAGCGCTGGGCGCGCTGGCAATCGCCACCCGTGCGTGATCTGGCGCAGGCCCGGGTGCAGTGGGCCAGCGCGCCACAGCGCGTTCGCGACGAAGGGGTGCGCACCGTGGCCATCGCGGGCTGGTCCCTCCACACCTGGATCGATGAGGCCTGGCGGCCACCCGCCGACGACACCCCCCCAGTGGCGGTGCGGTTGACGCTCACCCCAGCGCCGGGTGGCCCGGGCGGGCCGCTGGTGGTCGATTGGGTTGCCGCCTCCGTCGCGGGGGGTAAGCAGTGAGTCCAGTGAGTCACCCCGGCCGCCCCTGCACGCGCGACGCCGCGCCGTGCGGCGCGCAACGCACCCGCGGCACCGCGTTGCTGATGGCCATGCTGCTCATGGCCGTCGTGGCCACGCTGGGCGCCACGGCCTACTGGCAGCAGTGGCGGGCCTGGACCGTGGAACAAACCGAGCGTGCCCACCACCAGGCCGGCTGGCTGCTCACCGGGGCGCTGGATTGGGCGCGCCTGATCGTGCGCGAGGATGACCGCGCCAGCACCGTGGACCACTTGGGCGAACCCTGGGCCGTGCCGCTGCAGCCGACGCGCTTGTCGCAATTTCTCGAGCGCGCGCCCGCCTCCGACGACGGCGACGATGCGTGGCTGTCTGGCCGCATCGAAGACGAGCAAGGCCGCCTGAACTGGCGCAACCTGATCGACGCGGTGCAGGGACAGCCGCGCCTATCACCGACCGAGCTGGCGCGCTTTCGGCGCTTGTTTGCCGTGCTGAACCTGCCAGAAGCGGAACTCGACCATGTGGCGCAGCAGCTGCTGCGCGCGTGGCGGGCCGACCGCGACGGCGCCAACCCGCCTTTGCGGCCGCAACGCCTGGGCGACCTGGCAGCGCTGGGCCTGTCGCCACCGACGCTGGCGGCGCTGGAAACCCTGACCACCTGGCTGCCCGAACCCACGCCCGTGAACGTGAACACCGCGCCAGCCCCCGTGCTGCAGGCGGTCGTGGGCCTCGATGCGATGGGCGCGCGCCGCATGGTGGAAACGCGCGCGCGCGGCCATTTCCGCTCTGTGGAGGCGTTCATCGCCGCGCTGGGGCGTGCGGACCTGGCCCCCGACGCCACCCGCTTGTCGGTCACCAGCCGCCACTTCCGGGTCACCGGCCGCGTGCGCATTGGCGATACGGAAGTCGAGCAGCAGGCCCTGCTGGTGCGCGACGGCACCCGGGTGAACGTGCTGTGGCGCCAGCAGCGTCCGCTGTCGGCGCCGCTGCCCGCCAGTGCCGTGGCGCCAGAGCGCGGGTGATATCCTCGCGGTCGTAGTTGCAACCGTTCCCATGCTGCTGATCGGCCCGCTGACCCTCTCTCCCTCGTCACCTGGCGGCCCTGCGGGCGCCGGCGGACCGACGCATTGGCGCTGGGCGCTCAGCCGTGATGGCCAGCGCATCGACACCCACGGCCAGGCCAGCGACGCCGATCTGGACCGACTCGACCCCGGTGGCGACTGCGTGCTGGTGGTGCCCGCGGGCTGGCTGTCGTGGCACCGCATCCGCCTGCCCGCGGGGCGTGCCGCGCACCAGGCCGAGGTGCTGCGCCACCTCGTCGAAGACCACGTGCTCGACGACCCCAGCACCCTGCACGTGGCACTGCAACCCCTCGCAGGGCCAAGCCGCGAACCACAAACCGTGTGGTGCGCGGTGTGCCGGCGCGAGCGCTTGGCCGCAGCGCTGGAGCCCCTGCTGGCGCGTGGCTGGCCGGTGAGCGCCGTGGTGCCCGAAGCGGCGCCCGTGCCCGAGCCCCTGGTCTGGGCGCATCGGGTGGAGGGCACCCCGTACCTGACGTGGATGGGACCGCACGGGGTGCTCAGCCAACCGCTGGCCGGTCTGGTGCGGGACCTACCCCCACTCGCCCCCGGCCTGTTGGCGTGGGCCGAACCGGACGTGCAAGCGGAGGCCGAGCAACACGTGCCCGAGCTCGCCTGGACACTGGGCTCCAGCGCCGCGCTGGCGCTGCGCCACCATGCGCGCGGGTGGAACCTGGCGCAGTTCGAGTGGCGCCGGCGTGTGGGCGGCTCGATGTGGCAGCGGCTGGGACGGCGGGCATGGGCCGTATGGCACGATCCAGCCTGGCGCCCCGCGCGCTGGGGGCTGGCGGCCCTGATCGGGCTGCCCGCGCTCGCGCTGCCCGCCTTGGCATGGCAGCAGCACCGGCACGAAGCGGCGTTGCGCGCAGCGCTGCTGGAAGCGGCGCGACAGGCCCTGCCCAACACGCCCATCCTGCTCGATCCCGCGCGCCAGGTGGCGCAGGCGCTCGCGCGCGAACGGCTGCGCACCGGCGACGCCCCTCCCTCCGCGCTGGAGCGCCTGTTGCACGCCTGGGGTTCGGCCGACGGCCTGCCGGCCCTGCAGTCGCTGTCCTGGGATGGCCAGCGCCTCGACATCGGCGCCAGCGCCGCGGTGCCCCTGCCCACGCTGCAAGCCCTGCTGGGCCCGCAGGGCTGGGAGGTCGAGGCGCTGGGCGAGCAACGCTGGCGTGTGCGCCCAACCACCGAGGCATGGCCATGAACAACGCGCTGACCGCATCCCCCCTTTTGGCCCACGTGCGCACCCGCTGGCAGCGCTTGCCCACCCGTGCCCGGCGCGCGCTCGCCCTGGGTGGGGCCGTGACCGTGTGCGCCCTTTTGTGGTCGGTGGTCTGGCACCCTGCCTGGACCCTGCTCAGCACCGCCCCCGCCCGGCAAATGCACCTGCAACTGGCGCTGGCGGCGGTGCAGCGGGACGCGGCCGAGCTGGCCGCGCGCCGCCGCCAACCCGATGGCCGCGCGCAGTCGCCGGCGGCAGCGCAGGCCACCCCGCGCCTGCAGTCCTTGAGCGCGGCGACCCTCGGGGACAGTGCCCGCGTCACCGGCTCCCCCCAGGGCTGGGACGTGGCGTTCGAAACCGCCAGCGCCGACGGCCTGGCCCAATGGCTCGCCGGGGTGCGCACCGACCTCGGACTGCGCGTGACGCACCTGCAGGCCGACCGCGACGCCAGCACGGGATCCTGGCAGGGCACGGCGCGCCTCAGCGCGGAGGGGCAGCCATGACGCCGCCCGGACGCACCCGCTGGGTACCCGCCGTGGTTGGCCTGGCCGTGGGCCTGCTGGTGGGATCGCTGGTGTTTGCGCCGGCGCGCCTGTGGGCCCTGGTCGTGCCGGCCATCACTGGCGGGCGGATACAGCTCCTCAACCCGCACGGCACCGTGTGGCAAGGCACGGCCGACGTGCGCATCCACGGCGACGGCGGCACGCTGGACCTGCCCGGTGGCATGGGGTGGCGCCTCGGGGCCAGCCTGCGTCCTGATCTGGGCCTGCATCTCGACCTGATGCTGCGCTGCTGCGCCAGCACGGCATGGCGCTGGCGCTGGGAGCGTGCCGACGGCCAATGGCGCTTGGCTGCCGACGCGCACCGCAGCACGTGGGATCTGGCGTGGCTGGCCGCGCTTGGCTCGCCCTGGAACACGCTGGGTCTGCGCGGCACACTGCGTTTCGAAACCTCGACGCTGCAGTGGCGGCTCGGCAGCAGCACGCCGTCCCCGCGCGCCAGCGGCGTCTGGTCGGCGCAGATCGACGACCTCTCGGCCGCGGTCAGCACCGTTCGGCCACTGGGCAGCTACCGCCTCAGCAGCGATTGGCAGCACGCCGGCCAACCCGGCCTGGTGTTGCAAACCCTACGGGGCGATTTGCGACTCGAAGGCCAAGGCGAGTGGCACGACGGCCGTGTGCGCTTCCGGGGCGTGGCCGAAGCAGCGCCCGAGCGGCTCGATGCCCTGTCCAACCTGCTGAACCTGCTGGGTCGCCGCGATGGCGCGCGCGCCCACCTGCGTTTCGGATGATCACCATGCCCCCCGCACCCCGTTTTGGTTTCCACCCTACCCGCCGCTGGGCCACTTGGCTGCTGTGTGCGGCGCTTGGCAGCGCGTTTGCGCAGACCCCAGCGCCCGCCGTGCGACCGGGCGAACCGGTCACCCTGAACTTCACCGAGGCCGAGATCGAATCGGTGGCGCGCGCCATCGGGCTGCTGAGCGGGCGGCACATCGTGGTCGACCCCCGCGTCAAGGGAACGATGACCCTGATCACCGACAACCCGGTGGGCGCGGCCACGGCGTTGGCGCAGTTCGGCGCCGAACTGCGGCTGCGCGGCTTTGCCTTGGTGGAGTCGCAAGGCATCCTCAAAATCGTGCCGGAGGCCGAGGCCAAGCTGCTGGGCGGCCCGGTGCTGACCGAAACCCAGCGCCCGCAACCCGGCCAGCTGGTCACCCAGATCTTTCGCCTGCAGCACGAAAACGCCAATGCGCTCGTCCCGGTGCTGCGCCCGCTGATCAGCCCCAACAACCTGATCACGGCCAACCCAGGCAGCAACGCGCTGATCATCACCGACCACGCCGACAACCTGCAGCGGCTGGCGCGCATCATCGCCGCGCTCGATACCGCGGGCAGCACCGACCTCGAGGTCATCGCGCTGCGCCACGCCGTCGCCAGCGACTTGGTGCCGCTGCTGCAGCGTCTGCTCGACGCCGAGGAGGGCGTGACCCGGCCCGCCGCTGGCGGCGCGGCGCCGGCCGCCGTGGCGGGGACGCCGCGCCTGGCCCTGCTGGCCGAGCCGCGCAGCAACGCCGTCCTGGTGCGCGCGCCCAACCCGGCCCGACTGGCCCTGGTGCGCTCGCTCATCGAGCGGCTGGACCGACCCGACCTGGGCTCCAGCGCGCGCAACGTGCATGTGGTCTACCTGCGCAACGCCGATGCAACCCGCCTGGCCGCCACGCTGCGCGCCGCACTCGCGGCCGACGCCAGCCCAGCGATCGCAGGCAGCGCACCCGCCGCGCCCGGTGCCAACCCGCCCCCCGCGGGCTTGCGCCCCGCCGCCACCTCTGCCACCAGCGCGCCCGCTGCAGCCGATGCGGTCAGCACGGGGGGCATCGTGCAGGCCGATCCGGCCAGCAATGCGCTCATCATCACCGCCCCCGAGCCGCTGTACCGCGATCTGCGCCGCGTCATCGACCTGCTCGATGTGCGGCGCGCGCAGGTGTACGTGGAAAGCCTCATCGCCGAGGTCAGCGCCGAGAAGGCCTCCGAAATCGGCATCCAGTGGCAGGGGCCTCTGGGGCGCGCGGGCGACGGCACCATCGGGCTGCTCGGCACCAACTTCGGCAGCGGCGGCGCCAACATCCTCAACCTGGCGACCCAAAACGGCGGCCAGGGACAACTGCCCGCGGCCGGGCTCAACCTGGGCATTGCGCAGCGCATCGGCGGCGTTTATGTGCTCAGCGCGCTGGCCCGCTTTCTCGAAACCAACGGCGACGCCAACATCCTGTCCACCCCCAATTTGCTCACGCTCGACAACGAGGAAGCCAAGATCGTCATCGGCCAAAACGTGCCCTTCATCACCGGCCAGTACACCGCCAACAACAGCAACCAAGGGGCGGTCAACCCGTTTCAGACCATCGAGCGCAAGGACGTTGGCCTGACCTTGCGCGTCAAGCCCCAGATCAACGAGCAGGGCACGGTCAAGTTGCAAATCTTCCAGGAAGTCAGCAGCGTGGTGCCCAGCTCCATCAACTCGACGGCCGGGCTCATCACCAACAAACGCGCCATCGAGTCCACCGTGCTGGTCGAGGACGGCGGCATCGTCGTGCTCGGTGGCTTGCTGCAAGACGAGTACGGCGGCAACGAAGACAAGGTCCCTGGCCTGGGCGACGTACCCGTGTTTGGCCACCTCTTCCGCAGCGAAAAGCGCGCGCGCAAAAAAACCAACCTGATGGTGTTTTTGCGCCCCGTGGTCGTGCGCGACGCGCGCCAAAACGAAGCGCTGGCGCTGGATCGCTACGATTGGATGCGCGCCCGCCAACAGGACGCGCAACCCGCGCCCAGCCGCGCGCACCCCATCAACGAGGCACCCGTCTTGCCCGCGCTGCCCGGCACGGCGCCGCCCGGGGCCACCACAACGCCGCTGGCACCCACCCCCGCAGCGACCCACCGGCCTTGAGGCACCCTTGCCATGAACCCGGCCTATCCGCTGCCCTACGCCTTCGCCCGCAGCCACGGTGTGCTGCTGCACATCGACCGCGGCGAAGCCTGGTTGTACGCCTGTGCGCCCGCCGACGATGACCGCGTGCTGCGCTACAGCGCCATCGGCGAAGTGCAGCGCCGTCACGGCCCTTGTCGAATCGCGTGGGAGCCCGCGCCGCGTTTCGAGCAGCGCCTGCAGGCGGCCTACGCCGACGGCAGCGGCTCCACGGCCGCGGCCGTCGTCAGCGAGGTGGAAAGCATTGCCGACCTCTCACGCCTGCTGCAGGAACTGCCGCAGATCGAGGATTTGCTCGAGACCGCCGATGACGCACCCATCATCCGCATGCTCAATGCGCTGCTGACGCAGGCCGTGCGCGAGCGCGCCAGCGACATCCACATCGAGCCCTACGAGCGTCATTCGAGCGTGCGCTTTCGCGTCGACGGCACGCTGCGCGAGGTGGTGCAGCCCAACCGGGCGCTGCACGCGGCGCTGATCTCGCGCCTGAAGATCATGGCCGAGCTCGACATCGCCGAGAAGCGCCTGCCGCAGGATGGGCGCATCGCGCTGCGCATCGGCGGGCGCGCCATCGACGTGCGGGTGTCCACCTTGCCCAGCGCCCATGGTGAGCGCGCGGTGCTGCGCCTGCTCGACAAGTCCGAAGGGGTTCTGAGCCTGGAGGCCGTGGGCATGCAGGGCGCGACGCTGCAACGCTTCGAGCAACTCATCCGCCAGCCGCACGGCATCGTGCTGGTCACCGGCCCGACCGGCTCGGGCAAGACCACCACGCTCTACGCCGCCTTGTCGCGCCTGGACGCGGGGCGGCTCAACATCATGACGGTGGAAGATCCGATCGAGTACGAGCTGCCCGGCATCGGCCAGACCCAGGTCAATCCCAAAATCGAGTTGACGTTTGCCAAGGCCTTGCGCGCCATCCTGCGCCAAGACCCCGATGTGGTCATGATCGGCGAAATCCGCGACCGCGAAACCGCACAGATCGCGATCCAAGCGTCGCTCACCGGCCACCTGGTCCTGGCCACCCTGCACACCAACGACGCGCCCAGCGCCGTCACGCGGCTGGTGGACATGGAGGTGGAGCCGTTTTTGCTTTCCAGCTCGCTGCTGGGGGTGTTGGCGCAGCGCTTGGTGCGCAAGGTCTGCCACGTCTGCACCGGTGCGGGTTGCGAAGCCTGCGGCCACAGCGGCTACCGGGGACGCACGGGGCTGTTCGAACTGATGGGGGTGGATGAGCGGCTGCGCGCCTTGATCCACGAACGCGCCCCCGAAGCCGCCTTGCGCGAACACGCGCTGGCGCACGGCATGGTGCCGCTGCGTCAAGCGGGCGACGCGCTGGTGGCGCAAGGCATCACCACGCCAGAGGAGGTCTGGCGCGTCACGCGCGACTGACCGCGCCCCATGAGCACCTACCGCTACGAGGCCCTCGACGACGCCGGACGGCGCCAGCGCGGTACGCTGGAGGCCGACACCGCGCGTGCGGCGCGCGCCCGCCTGCGCGAGCGCGGCCTGGTGCCGCTGACGGTGGCGGAAGTCAGCGCCGCCAGCGCCCAGCGGCCGGGGCGTCGCGCCCTCACGGGCGAGCGCCTGGCCACCTGGACGCGGCAACTGGCCTCGTTGGTGGCCAGCGGCCTGCCGCTGGAACGCGCGCTGGCCAGCCTCATCGATGAAGCCGCCAGCCCGGCCGAGCGCGACCTCGTCACCCACTTGCGCGCCGAGGTCAACGCCGGCAGCGCGCTCGCACATGCGCTGGCCGCGCACCCGCGCACCTTCGACGACAGCTATCGCGCCGTGGTGGCCGCGGGCGAAGCCAGCGGCCGTCTGGGTGCGGTGCTGGAACGCCTGGCCGACGAACTCGAGGCCGCGCAGGCGCTGCGCCAGCGCGTGCTCTCGGCTATGCTCTACCCGGCCATCGTCACCGCGTTTTCCGTGGTGATCGTGGTGTTTCTCATGACCTACGTGGTGCCGCAAGTGGCGCAAGCCTTCAGCAGCGGGCGCCGCGCCCTGCCCGCGCTCACCGTGTTCATGCTGGGCGCCAGCCACGCGCTGCGCCAGTGGGGCTGGCTGGCGCCGCTGCTCGCGCTGGGCGGCGCATGGGGTTGGGTGTGGGCGCGCCGGCGCACCGCCTGGCGCGAGCGGCTCGACCGTGCCTGGCTTGCCGTGCCGGTCTTGGGGCCGCTGAGCCGCCAATACGACATCGCCCGCTTTGCCGCCACGCTGGCGATGCTCACCGGCGCCGGGGTGCCGCTGCTGCGCGCGCTGCAAACCGCAGGAGGGACGCTGCGCAACCACGCGCTGCGGGCCGACGCCGCCACGGTGCTCGCCCTCGTGCGCGAAGGCGCTCCGCTGGCGGCCGCTCTGGCCAACCAACCCGCCCTGACCGGGCTGCTCGTGACCTTCGCGCGCCTGGGCGAGCAAACCGGGCAGCTCGGCCCCATGCTGCAACGCGCGGCCCAGCAGCTCGGCAGCGACGTGCAACGCCGCACGCTGCGGCTGGCCACGCTGTTGGAGCCCGCGCTCATCGTCGCGATGGGCATCGTCGTCCTGCTGATCGTGCTGTCGGTGATGCTGCCCATCATCCAGCTCAACCAACTGGTGCGCTGAGGCCATGCCCCCCGATGTCGTTGCCGCGCCCGACGCCGATGGCACCTGGCTGCCGCAGGCACGCCGCGTGCCCTCGCCCAACCACGGGCCGCGCCCCCCGGGGGCTACGATCGACCTGCTGGTGGTGCACTCGATCAGCCTGCCCCCCGGTGTGTACGGCGGCGCGGCGATCGAGCAGCTGTTCACCAACACCCTGGATTGGGACGCACACCCCTATTTCGCCCAGATCCGTGGGCTGGCGGTCTCGAGCCACTTTCTGATCCGGCGCGATGGCGAGCTGGTGCAATTCGTCGCCTGCGAGCGCCGCGCCTGGCATGCCGGGCGCTCGCACTGGCGCGGGCGCGACAACTGCAACGACTTCTCGATCGGGGTCGAGCTCGAAGGCCTGGAAGGCGACACCTTCGAACCCGCGCAATACCTGGCGCTGGCCGACCTGTGCCGCACGCTGCGCCTGCGCTTTGCGACCCTGCAGGCCGTGGCCGGACACGAGCACGTGGCGCCGGGTCGCAAGCGCGACCCCGGGCCCGGCTTCGACTGGGCGCGTCTGATCACGCTCACCGGCTGGCCCGCCAGCGCCTTTGCCAGCACCGCAGCGGCCCAACTGGGGGCGCCCCCGGGCACCGGCGACGGGTATCCGGACAAACCCGAGGATATCGATCGGCGGCCCAGATAGGGATTTTTTCGCCGCCAACGGTTGCGCACCCGTCTGGTCCCGCTACACTACGGCTAGTGTTTTTTGAGCGCGTCAGACACTATATCTAGTGTCTCGCGCACTGTCCGAGGCCACTGAATCGTCAGCGAGGACCCATGCAGACCACCCTCACCTCCCCCTCGTCCGTCCCCCACCCGGGCGCCGCGCCGCAAGCGGAGCGCGCCACCAGCGGCAGCGTTTTGCCCAACTACCAAATCATCCGCCGCAATGGCGCGGTGGTGCCGTTCGAGCCCAACAAGATCGCCATCGCGATGATGAAGGCCTTCCTGGCCGTGCACGGCCCGCAGGGCGCCGCGTCGGCCAGCGTGCGCGAGACGGTCGATCAACTCACGCAGGCGGTCGTGCGCGCCCTCATGCGGTCGCGCCCGGGCGGCGGCACCTTCCACATCGAAGATGTGCAAGACCAGGTCGAGCTGGGCCTGATGCGCGGCGGCCACCACGAGGTCGCGCGCGCCTACGTGCTCTACCGCGAGCGTCGGGCGCAGGAGCGCGCCGCCAAAGCCGCGCCCGCGCAACCGGCCCAGCCGGTGCTGCACGTGGTCGACGGCGGGCAACGCCGCCCCTTGGACCTCGAGCGCCTCAAGGCGCTGATCCACTCCGCCGTCGAAGGCCTGGGACCGGACGTCCAGGCCGAGCCCATCGTCACCGAAACGCTGCGCAACCTCTACGACGGCGTGCCGCTGGAAGAGGTGCACAAGGCCGCGATCCTGGCGGCGCGCACCAAGATCGAAACCGACCCGGACTACACCTACGCCACCGCGCGGCTGCTGCTGCACACCATCTACAAGGAAGTGCTGGGCGAGGAAACCACGCACGCGCAGATGCACGAGCGCTACGCCGAGTACTTCCCCGCCTTCATCAAAAAGGGCGTGGAGGCCGAGCTGCTCAACCCCGAGCTGCTCACCTTCGATCTCGCCCGTCTGGGGGCAGCGCTCAAGGCCGAGCGCGACCTCAAATTCGACTACCTGGGCCTGCAAACCCTGTACGACCGCTACTTCCTGCACGTGCGCAAGCAGCGCATCGAGCTGCCGCAAGCCTTCTTCATGCGCGTGGCCATGGGCCTGGCGCTCAACGAGATCGACCGCGAGGCGCGCGCCATCGAGTTCTACGAGGTGCTCTCCAGCTTCGACTTCATGAGCAGCACCCCCACGCTGTTCAACTCGGGCACGCTGCGCTCGCAGCTGTCCAGTTGCTACCTGACCACGGTGCCCGACGATCTGGACGGCATCTACGAATCCATCAAGGAAAACGCGCTGCTGTCCAAGTTCGCCGGCGGCCTGGGCAACGACTGGACGCGCGTGCGCGCGCTGGGCAGCCACATCAAGGGCACCAACGGCGAGAGCCAGGGCGTGGTGCCGTTCCTGAAAGTGGTCAACGACACGGCGGTGGCCGTCAACCAGGGCGGCAAGCGCAAGGGCGCGGTGTGCTGCTACCTGGAGACCTGGCACCTCGACATCGAGGAGTTCTTGGAGCTGCGCAAAAACACCGGCGATGACCGCCGCCGCACGCACGACATGAACACGGCCAACTGGATCCCGGACCTGTTCATGAAGCGCGTCATGGAAAACGGCAACTGGACGCTGTTTTCGCCCTCCAGCGTGCCCGATTTGCACGACAAGGTCGGCCGCGCCTTCGAGGAGGCCTACGTCGCCTACGAGGAAAAGGCCGCGCGCGGCGAAATCCAGCCCTGCAAAACGGTGCGCGCCGTGGACCTGTGGCGCAAGATGCTGACCATGCTGTTCGAAACCGGGCACCCTTGGATCACGTTCAAGGACCCGTGCAACGTGCGCAGCCCGCAACAGCACGTGGGCGTTGTGCACTCCTCCAACCTGTGCACCGAAATCACGCTCAACACCAGCGACACCGAAACGGCGGTCTGCAACCTCGGCTCGGTCAACCTGGCGCAGCACCTCAAGGACGGCCCCAACGGCAAGGAACTCGATCACGACAAGCTGCGGCGCACCATCACGGTGGCCATGCGCATGCTCGACAACGTAATCGACATCAACTACTACGCGGTCAAGAAAGCGCGCGACTCCAACCTGCGCCACCGCCCGGTGGGCCTGGGGCTCATGGGCTTTCAGGACGCGCTCTACGAACTGCGCATCCCCTACGCCTCGCCGCAGGCGGTCGAATTTGCCGACCGCTCGATGGAAGCGGTGTGCTACTACGCCTACTGGGCCAGCAGCGACCTGGCGGTGGAGCGCGGGCGCTACTCGACCTACAAAGGCTCACTGTGGGACCGCGGCATCCTGCCCCTGGACACACTGGACCTGCTGGCGCAAGAGCGCGGCGGCTACCTGGACGTGGACCGCTCCCGCACCCTGGACTGGGACGCGCTGCGCGCCAAGATCCAGCGCGACGGCATGCGCAACTCCAACTGCATCGCCATCGCGCCCACGGCCACCATCTCCAACATCGTCGGCGTGGACGCCTCGATCGAGCCGTGCTTTGGCAACCTCTCGGTCAAGTCCAACCTGTCCGGTGAGTTCACCGTCGTCAACCACTACCTGGTGCGTGACCTCAAGCGCCTGGGGCTGTGGGACGAGGTCATGATCATGGACCTCAAGCACTTCGACGGCTCGCTGTGGCCCATCGATCGCGTCCCGCGCGAGCTCAAAGAGCTCTACCGCACCGCCTTCGAGATCGAACCCGTGTGGCTGGTCGAAGCGGCCGCGCGGCGCCAGAAGTGGATCGACCAGGCGCAAAGCCTCAACATCTACATGGCCGGCGCCTCGGGCAAGAAGCTGGACGAAACCTACAAGCTGGCCTGGATCCGGGGCCTCAAGACCACCTACTACCTGCGCACCACCAGCGCCACGCACGCCGAAAAATCCACGGTGCGCAGCAGTGCGCTCAACGCCGTGCCCACCGCCGACACCCCAACGGCTGCCGCCGCAGCCGCGGTGGTGGAGCCGGCCACGGACATCAAGTTCTGCGCGATCGACGACCCCGGATGCGAAGCCTGCCAGTGATGGCACCGCTGCCGGCCGCGCTGATGCCACGACGCAACAGCCCGGCCGGCACGCCGCCCGCCGCGGCCCGGATGGCGCATCCAACGCTTGTCATTTCGCGCGTACCTTTCAATAATTTCATGAATCGGACACCAACATGTTGACCTGGGAAGATCACACGCCCACCGTCGTTCCCCCAACGGCACGCCGCGCGCCCGAGGCCGCGCCCGCGCTGCAACCGGCCGCGGGGGCCGGCTCAGTCTTCGGCGCCACGCCAACCGCCCCCGTCGCGGGCTTCGACGACGTCTCTCCGGTGAGCGCCACGCCGGGCGCCGCCGCGGCCGCCGCCAGCGCCGCCGCTGGCCAGTCGGTGCGCGCGCAGGCGGCGAGCTTTCGCCGCGTCAACGTCGCCGACAAGCGCATCATCAACGGCCAGACCGACGTCAACCAGCTCGTCCCCTTCAAGTACAAGTGGGCGTGGGAAAAATACCTCGCCACCTGCGCCAACCACTGGATGCCGCAGGAAATCAACATGTCGCGCGACATCGCGCTCTGGAAAGACCCCAACGGCCTGACCGAGGACGAGCGCCGCATCGTCAAGCGCAACCTGGGCTTTTTCGTCACCGCCGACTCGTTGGCGGCCAACAACATCGTGCTGGGCACCTACCGCCACATCACGGCGCCGGAGTGCCGCCAGTTCCTGCTGCGCCAGGCGTTCGAGGAGGCCATCCACACCCACGCCTACCAGTACATCGTCGAGTCGCTCGGGCTCGATGAAGGCGAGATCTTCAACGCCTACCACGAAATCCCGTCGATCCGTGACAAGGACGAGTTCTTGATCCCGTTCATCGACGTGATCATGGACCCGAACTTCCGCACCGGCACGCCGGAAAACGATCAAAAGCTGCTCAAGAGCCTGATCGTTTTCGCCTGCCTGATGGAGGGCCTGTTCTTCTACGTGGGCTTCACGCAAATCCTGGCGCTGGGCCGGCAAAACAAGATGACCGGCGCGGCCGAGCAGTACCAGTACATCCTGCGCGACGAGTCGATGCACTGCAATTTCGGCATCGACATGATCAACCAACTCAAGCTGGAAAACCCGCACCTGTGGACCCCGGCGTTCAAGGAGGAGATCAAAGCGCTCTTCCTCAAAGCCGTGGACCTCGAATACCGCTACGCCGAAGACACCATGCCACGCGGCGTGCTGGGGCTCAACGCCAGCATGTTCAAGGGCTACCTGCGCTACATCGCCAACCGCCGCGCCACGCAAATCGGCCTGGATCCGCTCTTCCCGCACGAGGAAAACCCCTTCCCCTGGATGAGCGAGATGATCGATCTGAAAAAGGAACGCAATTTCTTCGAAACCCGCGTGATCGAGTACCAATCGGGCGGCGCGCTGTCCTGGGATTGACCCGGGCCACGTCGGCACCTTCGTCAGGATCTCGCGGCCTTTTTTCGTTTTCACCACCCGCCAACGCAAGCAGGAGAACCCCATGGCAACCGTGAAAAAGGCCGCCGCCGCGGCCACCGAGACCGCGAAGAACAAGACGGCCACCCCCGCTGCGGGCGCGAAAGCGTCGGCCGCGAAGACCACGACGAAGGCCGGCGCCAAGGCGACGAGCGCCAAAGCCAAGACCACCGCGACGAAGGCCACCGGCAGCTAGGCCAGCACGGCCAGCGCCGCGGCGGCCGCGACCAAGAAGGCTGCGACCAAGGCGAAAGCGGCAGAAAAGCCCGCCACCCAGGGCGCCGCCAAGACCCGCGCGGCCAAGATGGCGCCGGCAACCCAAGCAGCCGCGAGCGCCCCCGCGCCAGCCGCCAAGCCAGCGGCGACAGCGGCGACGGCGACCAAGGCAGCGGCAGCGCCCAAGGCCAAAGCCCCCGCGGTCAAAGCAACCACCAAAGCAACCACCAAAGCAACCACCAAAGCAACCACCAAAGCAACCACCAAGGCGGCCGCGAAGACCGAGGCCGCCAAGGCCCCGGCCAAGCGGGCCACGGCCGCCAAGAGCGCCCCCGCTGCCAAGGCCGCGCCAGCCGAGAAGACGTCCCAAGCCGCCAAGGCGAAGCAAGCCGAGAAGGCCGAAAAAGCCGCCCCGGCGACCGCCAAGGCCAAGGCAGAGAAAGCCACCAAGACCACCAAGGCCAAGGCGGAGAAGGCCAGCAAGGCCAGCAAGGCCACCGAGGCCACCGAGACCACCAAGGCCGCGAAAGCGACGGCCAAGGCACCTTCGGCGGCGGCCAAGACCGCCGAGAAGAGCCAAGCGAGCAAAGCGGCCACGGCCGACAAAGCCGCCGCCAGCGCCAAAAAACCCGCCAAGGCGGGCAAGGCCGCGGCAGCGCCCGCACCCAGCGCCCAGACCCAGCTCAACCCCAAGGCCGCTTGGCCCTTCCCCACCGGCCCCCGTCCCTGACCGGTAGGTCGGCTTGGCTCATCCGCTGCCGGCGGACGATCGCCAAGCATGCAGGGCAGCGCCCCGTGCACCCGCCCGCGCCGCCTGCGGGGGCGGGCGTGTTCTGGTGCGGCCACGGGGCCGCGGTCAGCGGCTGAAGCTGTAGTTTTGCCCGCCGCGGGTGGCGATTTTGGCCGCCCCCATGCGGTTGCCCAGTTGTGCGGCCTCGATCACCGGAGTTGTGTATCGTTCTTTCTGTAAATTCCATTTTGCCGGTTGTCTGCTGGGCGGGGATCTCCGGCGCTACGCGCCTACGCTCCCCGCCCAGCAGACAGCGCGAGGGTGGGTCTGACGCCATGACTTCGAGAAAGGAGTGTAACCCTCATGGCAATACGAGTCGAAACCAACCCCTTGGAAGCCGCTTATGCGATCTTGCT
>NZ_VJOL01000047.1 GCF_007556705.1 Tepidimonas thermarum
ATGGTCTTGGGCTTGAAGCCGTTGGCGTAGTCGCGCCGGGTCGGGGAGCGCTCGTAGGGACGGGCGCCGAGATACTCGGCGCGCTCGATCTTGGCGGCTTCATTGACGAGAATGCGCAGGGCCTCGCGCCATCCAGTCCGTTCTCGAGCAAGATCGCATAAGCGGCTTCCAAGGGGTTGGTTTCGACTCGTATTGCCATGAGGGTTACACTCCTTTCTCGAAGTCATGGCGTCAGACCCACCCTCGCGCTGTCTGCTGGGCGGGGAGCGTAGGCGCGTAGCGCCGGAGATCCCCGCCCAGCAGACAACCGGCAAAATGGAATTTACAGAAAGAACGATACACAACTGCCCACCCCAGCGCCACACCCACCGCATCCGCGACCCAGTCGGCCACCTCGCCGTGGCGCCAGCCGCTGGCCGCCTGCGCCCATTCGATGGCCGCACCGTGCAGCAGCAGCCCTGCCACCAGCACCACCCCGCGCGGCGCGGGGTAGGCCAGCCGCGCCGTGAGCGCCAACACGGCAAACCCGAGCGCGTGCTGGGCCTTGTCCCACCCGTCGAACACCCGGGGTGGCAAATGCTCCACCGGCGTGAGCGACAGCACGGTCACCGCGATGGCCAAGGCCCAAAACACCAGGCGCATCCACCCCGGCCCACGGCGGAGGCGCCGCACGGCGGCGATCGGGTGGATCGGCCTCATGCGCGCGCGTCGGCGGCCAGCGCGGCCTGCAGGGCATCGACGAAGCGGGCCGCCACATCAAAGCCGGTTTGCTGCGTGATTTCCTGAAAGCAGGTGGGGCTGGTCACGTTGACCTCGGTCACGCGGTCACCGATCACGTCCAACCCCACCAGCAGCAGCCCGCGCGCCGCCAGCTGCGGCCCCAGCGCGCGCGCGATCGCCCAGTCGGCGTCGCTGAGCGGCTGCGCCACCCCGCGTCCGCCGGCGGCCAGGTTGCCGCGCACCTCGCCCCCTTGCGGAATACGCGCCAGGCAGTACGGCACGGGCTCACCGCCGATGATCAGCACCCGCTTGTCGCCCTGCGCGATCGCAGGCAGGTAGCGCTGCACCATGATGGTGGTGTGGCCATTGGCGGTCAGCGTCTCGACCACCGCGCCCAGGTTCATGCCATCCGGGCCGACCCGGAAGATCCCGCGCCCGCCCATGCCGTCGAGCGGCTTGAGGATGATGTCGCGGTGCTCGGCGTGGAAGGCGCGAATCGCCTCGGCCGAGCGTGTGACCAGCGTGGGCGGCGCCCACGCGGCAAACTCCATCACGGCCAACTTTTCCGGGTGGTCGCGCAGCGCCGCGGGCCGGTTGAACACGCGCGCGCCCTCGCGCTCGGCCTGCTGCAGCAGGTGGGTGGCGTAGAAGTACTCGGCGTCGAACGGCGGATCCTTGCGCATGAGCACGGCGTCGAAGGCGCTCAGCGCCTCGCGGCCCTGGTGGCGCACGCGAAACCAGTCGTCGCGCGCGCCCGTGAGCTCGACCTCGCGCACCCAGGCCGTGACCGGCTCGCCGCTGCGCCACTGCAGGTGGGCGGGCTCGCAGGCGGCCAGCGCCACGCCGCGGCGCGCCAGCTCGCGCATCATGGCAAAGGTGGTGTCCTTGTAGGTGGCAAAGGTGTGCAGCGGGTCGGCCACCACCAGCGCGCGGCGCAGCGCCGCGCTGGGCTTGCGGGTCTCAGGCATCGAGCTCGGCCTCCGGGTCGGTGGCTTCGAGCTCGTAGGCCGCGGCCAGCATGGCCAGGCGCGCCACCACCCCGTACATGTAGAAGCGGTTGGGCACGCTGGCCCCCGGCTTGCTGCCCGGCTGCGGCTGCAGCGCGCTTTTCTCGAACGCCAGCGGCACGAAGCTCGCGCCCGGGGCGTTGAGGTTTTCGTCCACGCCGCGCTCGGCATGCACGCGATAAAAGCCACCCACCACGTAGCGGTCCATCATGTAGACCACCGGCTCGGCCACGGCGTCGTTGATGCGCTCGTGCGTCATCACGCCTTCCTGGATGATGACGTCGCTGACCTGCTGCCCGTCCTTGATGACGGCCATCTTGTTCTTGGTGCGGCGGTTCAGGCTGCCCAGCTCGGCCGCGTCGCGCACCATCATCACGCCCATGCCGTAGGTGCCGTTGTCGGCCTTGACGACGACGAACGGGCGCTCCTGGATGCCGTACTCCTTGTATTTGCGGCGGATCTTGCCCAGCAGCGCATCCACATTGCCCTGCAGGCATTCAAAGCCCGTGCCCTCGGCAAAGTTGACCTGCCCGCAGTGCGCAAACAAGGGGTTGATCAGCCAGGGGTCGATGCCAATGAGCTTGCCAAAACGCTTGGCCACCTCCTCGTAGGCGCGGAAGTGGTGGCTCTTGCGCCGCACGTGCCAGCCGGCGTGCAGCGGCGGCAGCACGTACTGCTCGTGCAAATCCTCCAAAATGCCCGGCACCCCGGCGCTGAGGTCGTTGTTGAGCAAGATGGTGCAGGGGTCGAAGTGCTTGAGCCCGATGCGCCGCCCTTCGCGGATGATGGGCTCGAGCACGATGCGGTCGCCCCCGGGCAGCTCGATGGGCGTGGGTTCCTTGACCTCGGGGTTGAGCGAGCCGATGCGCACGTTGAGCCCGGCCGAGTAAAAAATGCGCTGCAACTGGGCGACGTTGAGCAGGTAGAACAGGTTGCGGGTGTGGTTTTCCGGCACCAGCAGCAGGTTTTTGGCTTCGGGGCAGATTTTTTCGATGGCGGCCATGGCGGCCTGCACCGCCAGCGGCAGCATCTCCGCCGTCAGGTTGTTCCAGCCGCCGGGGAACAGGTTGGTGTCCACCGGCGCGAGCTTGAAGCCGGCGTTGCGGATGTCCACCGAGGTGTAAAACGGCGGCGTGTGCTCCATCCACTCCAGGCGAAACCAGCGCTCGATGACCGGGGTGGATTCGAGGATGCGCTGCTCCAGCTCGTTGATGGGGCCGGTGAGCGCGGTGATCAGGTGGGGAACCATGGATTGCCCTCGTGTAGGGAAAGGGGCGCCGGACCACAGGGCGCAGGCCGGCACAAGGATGCACGAATTGTAGGAAGTCGCGCGCGCACGCCACAACCCGGGCGGGTATCGGCTATAACCACGCCCCATGAACCGCAATCTGTGGCTGCTGGCCATCGCCCAAGGCCTGTTTTTGACCAACAACGTCGTCTTCATCGCCATCAACGGCCTGGTGGGCCTGCGCTTGGCGCCCCTGGGCTGGATGGCCACCCTGCCGGTGATGGGCTACGTCGTCGGCGGCGCGCTGTCCACCGGGCTGGTGGCGCGCTCGCAGGCGCGCTGGAGGCGGCAGGTGGCGTTCCAGCTCGGCCTGGCGGTGGCGTTTGCGTCGGCGCTGCTGGCGGCGCTGGCCGTGGCCTGGGGCAGCTTTTGGCTGCTGGTGGCGGCCACCGTGATCGCTGGCTACTACAGCGCCAACGGGCAGCTCTACCGCTTTGCCGCCGGCGAACTGGCCGCGCCCGCCTACCGCGAAAAAGCCGTCTCGCTGGTGCTGGCGGGTGGGTTGATCGGCGCGGTCGCGGGGCCCAACCTGGCCAACCACACGCGCGACGCGTTCCCCACCCCGTTTTTGGGGGCGTACCTGGCGCTGGCCGCCATGGCCCTGGTGTCGATGGGGGTGATGGCGGGCATTCGCTTTGCCACCGAGCCACCGCGCGCTGCCGGGGCGGCCGGCCACGGGCGCAGCGTCTCGCAGCTGCTGCGCGAGCCGCGCTTTGCGGTGGCGGTGCTGGGGGCGGCGCTGGGCTACGGCGTCATGAACCTGCTGATGGCGGCCACACCGCTGGCGATGCAGACCTGCGGCTTGCCGTTTTCCGACGCGGCGCTGGTGCTGGAGTGGCACGTCATCGGCATGTTTGCGCCCGGCTTTTTTACCGGCCACCTGATCCGGCGCTTTGGCGTGCTGCCGGTCATGGGGGTGGGCGTGTTGCTCAACGCGGCGTGCATCGCCATCGCGCTGTCGGGGCAGGATTTGCACCAGTTTCTGGTGGCGCTGTTTTTGCTGGGGGTGGGGTGGAACTTCCTGTTCACCGGCAGCACGACGCTGGCGATGCAGGCCTACCGGCCCGAGGAAAAAGATCGCGCGCAGGCGGCCATCAACTTTGCCGTCTTTGCCACGATGGCGGTGACCTCCTTCGCCTCGGGCGCGCTGGTGACGACGCAGGGGTGGTGGTGGCTCAACGTCGGCTCGACCATCCCCGTGGCGCTGACCGGCCTAGCCTTGCTGGGACTGGCGCTGCGGCAGCGGGCGCAGGCGCGGGAACAGGCCCGGGTGGCTTGAGCGGCTCGGCTTTTCCCCGCCTATGGGGAGCTGGGGCGGCGGGGAGGCGGAGCCGCCCGGCCCTCATCACGCCGCTGCGCGGCCTGAAAATCGGGCCGGACGGCTCCGCCTCCCCGCTCGCAAGGCCGCTGGCACGCGTGCACCATCGCGGCCCGGTGGCGGGTGTGGCCGCGGCCGATTTCCGGGACGCGAAGCGGACCGATGAGGCCAAGGCCACACCCGCCACCGGGACCAAACCCGACAACAGGCCCTATCCGGCCCCTGCGTCCCCAAACCGCCCGGTCACGGCATCCGCGCCATCACCTCCGCCACCGCGGCGGTGAGGCGCCGGGCGTAGGGCACGTGCAGAAACTCGTTGGGGCCGTGCGCGTTGCTCTTGGGCCCCAACACCCCGCAAACCATCATCTGCGCCTGCGGGAACGCGGTGCTGAGCATGTTCATCAGCGGAATCGTCCCGCCCTGGCCGATCGTGCCGCACGGGGCCCCAAAGTGCGCGCGGCTGGCGGCGTGCAGCGCCTGCTCGAACCACGGCGCGCTCGCCGGCGCGTTCCAGCCGTTGGCGGCCCCCTCGGGCTCGAAGGTCACCCGCGCCTGGTACGGCGCGTTGTCCTCCAACAACGCTTTGAGCTGCTGCACCGCGTGTGCCGCGTCCACCAGCGGCGGCAGGCGCAGGCTGAGCTTGAACGCGGTGTAGGGCCGCAACACGTTGCCGGCATCGCGCAGCGCCGGCAGCCCCTCGGCGCCCGTCACCGACAACGTGGGGCGCCAGGTGCGGTTCAGCAGCGCCTCCACCGGATCGGTGGTGGTGGGCAGCGCCACCACCGCGCTGCCGCCGCAGTCGTGCTGCGCCCAGGGGAAGCGCTGCCACACTGCGTCGCCCAAGATGGCCGCGGTCTCGCGCGCTTGGGCGATGCGCTCGGCCGGGATCTCGCAGTGAAACACCGCCGGCAGCAGCCGGCCGGTGGCGCTGTCCTCCAGACGGTCGAGCACGTGGCGCAGGATGCGAAACGACGAGGGCACGAGGCCCGAGGCATCGCCGGAGTGCACGCCCTCGGTCAAGATGTCCACCCGCAGCACCCCGCTGACCATGCCGCGCAGGCTGGTGGTCAGCCACAGTTGGTCGTAGTTGCCGGCGCCACTGTCCAGGCAGATGACCAGCCCCACGTCGCCCAGACGCGGGCGCAGCGCCTCGATGGTGGGCAGCAGGTCGGGCGAGCCGCTTTCCTCGCCGGTTTCGATCAGCGCCACCAGCCGCGGGTGGGCACGCCCCTGCGCCTGCAGGGCCTCGATGGCGGCCACCGCAGCGTACACCGCATAGCCGTCGTCAGCCCCGCCGCGGCCGTAGAGCTTGTCGTCGATCAGGCGCGGGGTCCAGGGCCCCAGGTCGGCGCGCCAGCCGGCAAACTCCGGCTGCTTGTCCAGGTGACCGTAGAGCAGCACGGTCTGGCCGCTGGCGGGTGCCGGCGTGCCGTCGGCACCGGCGCGCGCGGGCACCTCCAGCAACAACACCGGGGTGCGCGGCGAGCCGTCCGGGCGCGTCAGACGCACGATCTCCAGCGTCAGGCCCTGCACGGGCTGGCGCGCCACCCAGTCGGCCGCCTGGCGCAGCACGGCCTCCAAGTGCCCGTGCGCCACCCAGTCCGGGTCGAACATCGGCGACTTGGCGGGGATTTCGATGTAGCGCTGCAGCGCGGGCAGGATGTCGCGCTGCCAGCGTGCGTCCACGCAACGGCGCGTGGCGGCGGGATCGAGCACGGGCACGGCAGGGTCGGGCAGGCGGGCGTTCATGGTGGCGACGGCGCAAAGGGCTGGGAGGTGGACGGCACGGGAGGCGGCGCGGGCTCACCATCCAACGGGGCGGGCCGACCAAAATGGTAGCCTTGGAACAGCCGACAGCCCATGGCGCGCAGCACCTCGAACTGCTCGGGCGTCTCCACGCCCTCGGCCACCACCTCCATCTCCAGGCTTTGCGCCAACTGCAGGATGGTGCGGGCGATTGCGGCGTCGTTGGGGTCGGTCAGGAGGTCGCGCACAAAGCTGCGGTCGATCTTGAGCTGCGTCAGCGGCAAGCGCTTGAGGTAGCTCAGCGACGAGTAGCCGGTGCCAAAGTCGTCCAGCGCGAACTGGATGCCCAGCTCGGCCAGCGCCTCCATCTTGGCGATGGTGTCTTCGACATCGTGCAGCAACAGGCTTTCGGTCAGCTCGAGCTTGAGCCGGTGCGGATCGGCGCCTGCCGTGCGCAGGGCCTGCTGCACCCCGGCGACGAAATCGGGCTGGCGCAACTGGCGCGCGCTCAGGTTGACCGCCAGCGTCCAGCGCGCGCGCTGCGCGTCCTTGGCCCAGTGGGCGAGCAGGGCGCACGCGCGCTGCAACACCCACTGCCCCAGCGGCAAGATGAGCCCGGTTTGCTCGGCCACCGGTATGAACTCGGCCGGTGGCACCATGCCGCGCGTGGGGTGCTGCCAGCGCAGCAGCGCCTCCTGCCCACAGGGTTGCCCCCGCGCATCGACGATGGGCTGGCCGTAGAGCCGCAGCTCGCCATCGCGCAAGCCGTGGCGCAGCTCGCGCTGCAGCGTGGCGCGCTGCACCACGCGCGCCTGCATCGCGGGGTCGAAAAACCGCACCGCATTGCGCCCGGAGGCTTTGGAGTGGTACATGGCCAAATCGGCGCGGCCCAGAATGTCTTCCACCGCGTCGGTTTGGCCCCGAAACAAGGTGATGCCGATGCTGGGCGTGGCCTGCAGTTCCTGACCGGCGATCTCGGCGGGACGCTCCAGCGCTTGGCGCAGTTTTTCGCCCACGTGCTGGGCGCGCCAGGCAGCTTGTTCCTGCTCCTCGTGCAAATCTTCGAGCAGGACCACGAACTCGTCACCGCCCAGCCGGCCCACGGTGTCTTCGGTGCGCACGGCCTGCCGCAGCCGCTCGGCCATCACGCGCAGCAGCGCGTCCCCGGCAGCGTGACCAAAGGCGTCGTTGATGTCCTTGAAATCGTCCAGATCGATGAAGCACAGCGCCGCCCACAGGCCGCTGCGCGTGCTGCTGGCCTGCGCCTGCGCCATGCGGTCCTGAAACGCACGGCGGTTGCACAAGCCGGTGAGGCTGTCGTAATAGGCCAGCCGCTCGATGGTGGCCTCGGCCTCCTTGCGCGCGGTGATGTCGCGGCCAATGCCGCGGTAGCCCAGGTAGTTGCCCTGGGCGTCGAACACCGGCTCGCCACTCAAGGCAAACCAGTAGGGGCGGCCACCGTCCATGATGCGCTGGATCTCAAACCGCCAAAAGGTCCTGCGCTGCGCGATGGCGTCCATCAGCGGCTGCCAATCCGCCAGCGTGGGGCGGTTGGGCGCCGGCAGTTCCCAGGGCCGGCGGCCCAGAAACTGGACGGAGGTCGCCTGGTCGCGCACCACCCGGCCTTCGAGGCGGGTGTAGCGGCTCTCGGCGTCCCACTCCCAATACCAGTCGGCCGACAACTCGGTCAGGCTGCGAAAGCGGGCCTCGCTCTCGCGCAGCGCGGCCACGGTGGCGGCATGGCGGCTGACGTCGGTGTAGGTGCGCGCCCAGCCGCCGCCGGGCAGTGCGATGGTGGCCCCCTGCAAGGTGCGCCCGCTGGCCGTGGTGTAGCTGTAGACGTGCGGCTGCCCGCTGGCCTGGGTGGCCCGCAAGTGGTGCCAAACGCGCTGCAGCAACTGCGACGGATCGCCCTTGAGGTCGCCGCGCGCCGCCTGCCAGCGCACCACCTCGTCGATCAGCGGGGCGCCCGCCAGCAGCGACTCGGGCAGTTCCAGCAGGGTCAGGGCGCTGGCGTTGTAGCCCACCACCCGCCCGTCGGCGTCGAGCATGACCAACCCGTGGTGCAGGTGATCGAGCAGCTCGGCCACCGACAGGCGGCCCACGCGCGCCGCCTCGTCGGCGGCGGCGCTGGCCAGCCCGGGCAGGGTGGAGTGGAAATCCGCCATCGCCGCGGGGTCAGAAGGTTTCCCAGTCGCCGTCGTCGTTGGCCGGTACCGCGGGCATTGGGGTCGGCGCGGCGGCCTTGGCGGGCGCGGCGGGCTTGGTCGACCCGGCCTTGGCCGCGGGTGCGGCGGGGGCCTGGGCCGCCGCAGCCGGCTTGGGCAGGCTGGGCTCGCGCCGCGCGGTGGTGCCCAGCGGCTTGGGCGCGGCCGGCTTGCGGGCGGGCGCCTTGGCCAGGCTCGGGCGCGGCGCCGGGCTGGCCACCGCCACCGGCAAGCCCTCGCCGGTGCGGAATTGCCCCACCACCTGCTGCAGCTCCAGCGCTTGCTGCCGCAGGCTCTCGGCCGCCGCCGTGGTCTGTTCCACCAAGGCCGCGTTTTGCTGCTGGGTCTGGTCCAACTGGCCAATGGCGGCGTTGACCTGCGTGATGCTTTCGCTTTGCTCGGTGGTGGCGGCCGTGACCTCGCCAATCATGTCGGCCACGCGCTGGATGGCCTGCACGATTTCTTCCACGGTACGCCCGGCGGCGTCCACCTGCTGGCCACCTTGCTGCACGCGGGCCACGCTCTCTTCGATCAGGGTCTTGATTTCCTTGGCCGCCTGCGCGCTGCGCTGCGCGAGCTGGCGCACCTCACCGGCCACCACCGCAAAGCCGCGCCCGGCCTCGCCCGCACGCGCGGCCTCCACCGCCGCGTTGAGCGCCAGGATGTTGGTCTGGAAGGCGATGCCGTCGATGACCTGGATGATGTCGGCGATCTTCTGGCTGCTGGCCTCGATGCCCTTCATCGTGCCAATGACCTCGCGCACCGCGGTGCCGCCGCGCTGCGCGGCATCGGCCGCTTGCTGCGCCACCTGGTTGGCGGTGCGTGAGGAATCGGCGCTGTGGCGCACCGCCTCGGTGAGCTGCTCCATGCTGGCGGCCGTTTGCTCCAGGCTCGAGGCCGCGCTCTCGGTGCGGCTGGAGAGGTCCTGGTTGCCTTGCGCGATCTCGGCGGACGCGCTGGCCACGCCGTCGGCCGCGCCGCGGATGCGGCCCAGCGCCTGGCGCAACGCCGCTTGCATCGCATCGAGCGCGCGCATCAGATCGCCCACCTCGTCGCCGCGCTGGGTGTGCACGTGCTGCGTCAGGTCCCCCTGGGCGATGGCACCGGCCAGCCCCACGGCCTCGCGCAGCGGCCGCACGATGCCGCGCGCCAGCGAGACGGCGACGATGATGCCCAGCACCACCGCCACCGCGCCAACCACGATTTCCACGATCATGAGCAGCTCGCTGCGTTTTTCCGCCTCGTCCACCGCGCTTTCGGCCTCCTGCACCAAGCGCTGGGCCAGCGCTTGCTGCGCATCGGTGTAGGCCTTGGCCCCGGGCAGGTAGCGCGACTGCAGCAACTCCGCCGCGCGCGCCATGTCCAGGGACTTGACCGCCGCCATCAATTCGTCGCGCGCGGCAATCTGGGCCTGCCGCAGGGCCGCCACCTGGGCCAACTGTTCGCGCTGGCCGCTGATGCCAATGTCGGCCTCAAGCTGTTGTTGCAGGCCGTCGACGACGTCGCGCGTGGCCTGGATTTGTTGCTGGAAGTACGCCTGCAGCGCCGGGTTGTCGCCAAAGCGCACCATGGCCTCGACCCGCGCCACCTGCTGCCCCATGAACGCCGACCATTTTTCGGCGACCATGGCCAGCCGCTGCAGCTGTTTGGCCTGTTCCGCCGCGCGGTGCATTTGGTCGCTGCTGACGGCCACCAGCGCCACGATCGCCACCAGCAAGGCCAGCATCAGGCCAAAGGCCAAGGCCAGCCGGGTTCCCACTTTCCAGTCACGTATCGCCATCATCGACTCCCGTCCTTGATTCACGCTATCGTCCTTGCATCCTACGCCCATGGGCTCGCGCGGGGGTCAGGCCGCGCGCCGCCGCTCCGGCCCCCGGTACCGGCTGGGGTCGCCCTGCCCGCGCACCTGGGCCGGCAGCAAGGGCGCGTGCGGCTCGTGCTGGCCCGGCAGGCGAAACACCGCCACCATCTGCGCCAGCCGCTCGGCCTGTGCGCGCACGTGGGTGGCGGTGTCGGTGCTGTGCGCCACCAAGGCGGTGTTTTGCTGGGTCATGTGATCGACCTCGGCCACCGCCGCGTTGATCTGCCCCAGGCCCTGCGCCTGCTGCTGGGTGGCGGCGGTGATTTCGCGGATGAAGGCCGACACCTGCTCGGCGTTGGCGACGATGTCGCGGATCGTGGCGCCGGCCGCATGCACCTGGGCCGTGCCGGTGCCCACCTGCGCCACGCTGGCTTCGATCAGGGTTTTGATTTCCTTGGCCGCCTGCGCGCTGCGCTGCGCGAGCTGGCGCACCTCACCGGCCACCACCGCAAAGCCGCGCCCGGCCTCGCCCGCACGCGCGGCCTCCACCGCCGCGTTGAGCGCCAGGATGTTGGTCTGGAAGGCGATGCCGTCGATGACGCCGATGATGTCGGCAATCTTGCGGCTGGCGACCTGGATGCCGTCCATGGTCGCCACCACCTGCCCCACGGCGTCGCCGCCGCGCGCGGCCACCTCGGCGTTGCGGCGCGCCAGCTCGATCGCCGCCTGCGCGGCCTCGCTGCTGGCGGCCACATGCCGCGTCAGCTCGTCGATGCTGGTGGCGGTCTGGCGCAGGTGCTCGGCTGTTTGCTCGGTGCGCTGGGCCAGGTCCTGGCTGTCGTTGGCCACCGACTCCGCCGTGGCACGCATGCGCTCGGCGGTGGCATGCACCTCACCCACGGTGCGCGCCAGCGACGCCTGCATGTCGGCCAGGCTGCGCATCAGTGCGGCCAGCTCGTCGTCACCCCCCGTCTCGGCCCGGGTCGTGAGGTCGCCGCGCGCAATGGCCACCGCCAGCGCCTGCGCCTGTTGCACGGGCTGCACGATGCTGCGCATGTTGGCCCAGGTGGTGGGCGCCACGATCGCCATGGCCAGCACCAGCGCGCCACCCAAAGCCCACAACGCCTGCTGGCGGATGGCCTCGCCGTGCTCGGTCAGCCGGACCATTTGTTGGGCAAAGGCCTCGTCGCCGCCGTTGGGCACGACGGTCCAGGCCAGGGTCAGGGCCTCGTGCTGGGCGATCTGCATGTGGTGCACCGCCCACACACCCACCCCGCCGGCCAGCGCCAGCAGCAGCAACACCACGCCGATGGCGCCCACCATGCGCACGCGCACACTGACGCGGCGCATCAGGTCGTCGATCATGTTCATCCCAACTCCCGCGGTTGCGCCGGGCGTCAAACGCCGTCCATCAGCCCCATGTCGGGGGCGGTCATCAGCGCTTCGATGTCCATCAGGATCAGCATGCGCTCACCGACGCTGGCGATGCCCGTGATGAACGCGGTATCGACCGTGCTCGAGGTCATCTCGGGCGCGGGCCGGATGTGCTCGCGCGACAGCTCCAGCACGTCCGACACCGAATCGACCACCGCGCCCACCACCCGGCCCTTGACGTTGAGCACGATGACCACGGTCAGGCCGTTGTACTCGACGCGCTCGCAGCCGAGTTTGATGCGCAGGTCCACCACCGGGACGATGACGCCGCGCAAATTGACGACACCCAGCATGTGCGGCGGCGCGTTGGCGATGCGGGTTGGGGCTTCGTACGAGCGGATTTCTTGCACGCGCAGGATGTCGATGCCGTATTCCTCCGCCCCCAGGCGGAAGGTCAGGTACTCGGCGCTTGCACGCCCGGCTTCGGCAGCGGGCTTGGCGGTCGACGCGGCGGCGGCGGTCATGGGGACTCCTCGTGGAACGCAAGAGGCGCGCCGGCACCGGGTGGGCACCGGCCGCGGATGACGAATCGCTGTAACCTCGGAGTATCGGCCAAAAATCCCGCTCAGGGACGGGTAAAAACACGCATTTGAAGCGGCAACGGCACTCCAACGCGCACGAAAACGCCACAATGTGACAGCGCGGCCCTGCCCGCTGCCATCGACCACCCGAACCATGACGCCGCCTCGCCCCCGCCCCACCGATGCGCCCGAACGCCCGGGTTGGCTCGGCCCGGGTTGGCTCGCCTGGTGGCGCCGCTGGTGGGGGGCGCGCGCGACAGCGGCACCCGCCTCGCCCACGGACGCGCCTGCTGCAAGGCCGCGCGGCCTGGCGTCGGCCGCAGCGCCCACGCCCCGGCGCCAGCAGCGCGAACGCGTGGCGCTGCTGGTGCGCGACATCATGATCCGGCACGGGGTGTTGTCGAGCCGCTACCGGCTGCGCGTGCTGTCGCTGGACCGCGAGGGATGGCAGCACCTGGTGTTGATCGACTGGCTGCCACCGGCGCCCGCGCGCCCCTTGAGCGAGGTGGCCGGCCCGACGCCGGACCTGCAGCGGCTGGAAGCGCAGGTGCGCGAAGAAGCGCAACAGACCCTGGGGCTGATGGTGCGCGCCGTCTATTGGCGCGGG
This sequence comes from Tepidimonas thermarum, assembly GCF_007556705.1. Taxonomy (GTDB): domain Bacteria; phylum Pseudomonadota; class Gammaproteobacteria; order Burkholderiales; family Burkholderiaceae_C; genus Tepidimonas; species Tepidimonas thermarum. Next base: position 12,650 of record NZ_VJOL01000047.1, read on the forward strand.
ACGCCCGCCGCCGGCCGGCCACGACGCGACGGCGCCACGGACACGGCCGATCGACCCGCGGGCGGGGGCGTCAATGCCCCTCGAAGCTGACCAGCGTATACAGCGGCAGCCCGGCCTCCTGCAGCCGTTGCAGCCCGCCCAGCTCGGGCAGGGCAACGATCGCCGCCCCTTCGGTCACCGTCGCGCCCAGCTTTTCCAGCAGCTTTTTGCCCGCCATCATGGTGCCGCCGGTGGCGATGAGGTCGTCGATGAGCAGCACGCGGTCGCCGGGCTGGACCGCGTCGGTGTGCAGCTCCACCGTAGCGCTGCCGTACTCGAGCTCGTAGGTTTCCTCGACGGTGGTAAAGGGCAGCTTGCCCTTTTTGCGGATGGGCACGAACCCCACCCCGAGCTCATACGCCACCACCGAGCCGATGATGAAGCCGCGCGCGTCCAAGCCGGCCACCACGTCGGGGCGCAAGGCCCGGTCCATGTAGCGGTGCACGAAGGCGTCGATGAGCACGCGAAAGACCTTGGGGTCTTGCAGCAGCGGGGTGATGTCGCGGAACTGCACCCCCGGCGCGGGCCAGTCGGGCACGGTGCGGATGTGGGCTTTGAGGTAGGCGGCGGTGTCCATAGGGGCGCGATTATCCCGCCAGCAGGCGGTTTTCCGCCAGCGCCAGCGGCTCGGGGGCACCGAACAGGACGACCGCATCGCCCCCTTGCAGGCGCAGCTGGTCATCGGGCTCTTCGTTGCGGCCGGTGGCGCGGCGCACGCCCATGACGCGCACACCCACGGCGTGCAGCGCCAGCTCGCCCAGCGTGCGCCCCACCGTGGGGCAGCCGGGTGGCAGCACCACCGTGGCCAGCCGCTCCTGCCGCGGATCGTCGGCGCTGTCGTCATCGGCGCCGTGGAAGTAACCGCGCAGCAGTTGGTAGCGCGCCTCGCGCTGTTGCTGCACTAGGCGCACCACGCGCCGCAGCGGCACGCCCACCAGCGCCAGGGCGTGGCTGGCCAGCATCAGGCTGGCCTCGAGCGCCTCGGGGACGACTTCGGTGGCGCCCGCGGCCTGCAGGCGCGCCAAATCGCTGTCATCGACGGTGCGCACCACCACGGGCACGGTGGGGGCGTGCTCGCGCACGTGGTGCAGCACCTTGAGCGCGCTGGGCGTGTCCAGGTAGGTCACCACGACGGCGCTGGCCCGCGCCAGCCCGGCAGCCATGAGCGCCTCCAGCCGCGCGGCATCACCAAACACCACCGTGTGCCCCGCCGCCGCCGCCTGCCGCACGCGGTCCGGGTCCAGGTCCAGCGCCATGTAGGGCATCCCCTCGCCATCGAGCAGCCGCGCCAGGTTCTGGCCGCAGCGGCCGTAGCCGCAGATGATGACGTGCTTGTCGCGCGCCATCGCGCGGCGCGCGATCTGCGTCATCTGCACCGACTGCATCAACCATTCGCTGCCCACCAGGCGCACCACGATGGCGTTGCTGTGCTGGACGATGAACGGCGTCAGCAGCATGGAGACGATCATGGACGCCAGCGTTGGGTTGAACAGCGCCGGCGGCACCAAGCCGTTTTGATTGGCCAGCTGCAGCAGGACCAGGCCAAACTCGCCCGCCTGCATCAGGTACAGGCCCACGCGCAGCGACACCCCAGGCGGCGCGCCAAAGGCGCGCGTGACCGCCGTGATCAGCAGCACCTTGAACGCCAGCGACAGCCCCAGCAACAGCAGCACCAGCGGCCAGCGCTCCAGCACCAACCGCCAGTCCAGCATCATGCCGATCGAGATGAAGAACAACCCCAGCAGCACGTCGTGAAAGGGCCGGATGTCGGACTCCACTTGGTGCTTGTACTCGGTTTCGGCGATGAGCATGCCAGCCACGAAGGCACCCAGCGCCAGCGACAGGCCCGCGTGCTCGGTCAGCCAGGCCAGGCCCAACGTGACCAACAACAGGTTGAGCACGAACAGCTCCTGGCTCTTGCGCCGCGCCACCAGGGTCAGCCACCAGCGCATCACGCGCTGCCCCCCGGTCAGCAGCAGCGTCAGCAGCCCGGCCGCTTTGGCCAGCGCCAGCAGCAGCGCCGCCATCAGGTTGTCGCTCGGCGCGGCCAGCGCCGGGATCAGCACCAGCAGCGGCACCACCGCCAAGTCCTGAAACAGCAAAACGCCGATGACGCGCTGGCCATGCTCCGATTCGAGCTCCAGGCGGTCGGCCATGAGCTTGACGACGATGGCGGTGCTGCTCATGGCCATGACACCCCCCATGGCGACGGCCATTTGCCACTCCAGCTTCCACCAGTGGGGCAGCAACCAGCCCAGCAGCAACGACGCCCCCGTGGTCAGCAGCACCGTCAGCACCACCTGCGCCGCGCCCAGCCCGAAGACGAAGCGCTTCATCGCGCGCAGCTTGGGCAGGCTGAACTCCAGCCCGATGACGAACATCAGGAACACCACGCCAAATTCGGCCAGGTAGCGCAACCCCGCCGAGTTTTGCGCCAGCGCCAAGGCGTTGGGGCCGATGAGCACCCCCACGGCCAGATAGCCGATCATCGCGGGCAAGCGCAGCATGCGGCATACCACCACGCCCAGCACGGCGGCCAGCAGATACAACAGCGCGATGTCGAGGGCGTTCATGCGCCGATCTTACGGCGTGATGACACCCTCACCACCCCGGGGCCCTTGCCGGATAATCGCCGCATGACACCGCCCGACACCGCCGCACACCCCGCTGCACCCGATGACGCGGCCCTGCTCGCCCTGGCGCGCAGCGCGTTGCAGACCGAAATCGAGGGTCTGCAGGCCATGGCGGCGCGTTTGGATGCGCGCTTTGCGCAGGCGGTGCGGGTGGTGCTGGCCTGCCGCGGGCGGGTGGTGGTGAGCGGCATGGGCAAAAGCGGGCACGTGGGCCGCAAAATCGCCGCCACGCTCGCCTCCACCGGCACGCCGGCCATGTTCGTGCACCCGGCCGAAGCCAGCCACGGCGACCTGGGCATGATCACCGCCACCGACGTGGTGCTGGCGATCAGCAATTCGGGCGAAAGCGACGAACTCAGCGCCATCGTGCCGCTGATCAAGCGCATGGGGGTGCCGCTGCTGGCCATGACCGGCCGCTGCGACTCCACGCTGGGGCGGCACGCGGACGTGGTGCTCGACACGGGCGTCGCGCGCGAAGCCTGCCCGCACAACCTGGCCCCCACCGCCAGCACCACCGCGCAGATGGCCATGGGCGACGCGCTGGCCGTGGCGCTGCTGAGCGCGCGCGGCTTCCAGCCCGACGATTTCGCCCGCTCGCACCCCGGCGGCGCCCTGGGGCGGCGGCTGCTGACCCTGGTGCGCGACGTCATGCGGCCGCTGCCGGCCACCCCGCGCGTGCCCCCCGAGGCGTCGCTGACCGAAACCATGCGTGCGATGAGCGCCGGCGGCCTGGGGGCCACCGCCGTGGTCGATGCCGCTGGCGTGCCGATTGGCATCTTCACCGACGGCGACCTGCGGCGGCTGATCGAGTCGCGCCCGGGCGCGGACCTGCGCGCCCTGCGCGCCGGCGACGTGATGCACCCCAACCCGCGCACGGTGCGGCCCACCATGCTGGCCGTGGAGGCCGCCGATCTCATGGAAACCCACCGCATCACCAGCGTGCTGGTGATCGATGAAGATGGCCGGCTGGTGGGGGCGCTCAATTCGCACGACCTCATGCGCGCCAAGGTGATTTGATGACCGCCGCCGTGCTCACCTTCGACCCCGAGACGCTGCTGCGCGCGCAGGACGTGCGCATTGCGTTCTTCGACATCGACGGCGTGCTCACCGACGGTGGGCTGTACTACGGCCCGGATGGCGAGCAGCTCAAACGTTTTGCCAGCCTGGATGGGCACGGGATCAAGCTGCTGCGGCGCGCCGGCATCGAGCCGGCCGTCATCACGGGGCGCGACTCGGTGGCGCTGCGCACGCGGCTGCACGCGCTGGGGGTGCAGCACGTGCGCTACGGCACCGAGGACAAACGCGCGGCGGCCGAGGCGATCTTGCAGGCCCTGGGGCTGGGCTGGTCGCAGGCCGCCGCGATCGGCGACGATTGGCCCGACCTGCCCGTGCTGACGCGCTGCGCCTTTGCCGCCGCGCCGCCCAGCGCCCACGTCGAGGTGCGCGCCCGCGTGCACCACGTCACGCAGGCTGCCGCCGGCCACGGCGCGGCGCGCGAATTTTGCGACCTGTTGCTGGTGGCCTCGGGCCGCTACGCCACGCTGCTGGAAGAGGTGCTGGCGTGACCACTGCCAGCGCCACCCGCACACCGGCCGCACCACGCGCGCGCTGGCCACGCCTGTGGGAGCGGTTGTCGCTGTACCTGCCCGTGGGGTTGATGGGAGCGCTCGCGCTGCTGAGCTACGGCATCGTCAAACGCCTGCCCGAGCCGCCTCGGCCGACCCCGACCCCGCTGGCCGAGGGGCAGCCCGACTACCAGTTGGAGCGCTTCACCTGGCGCCGCTACGACGCCGACGGCCGCTTGGAATCGACCCTCACCGGCGCGCAGCTGGAGCACCATCCCGCCAGTGGCACGGTCTGGGTCAGGGAGGCCCATCTGGAGCGCTGGGACCGCGAGCGCAACACCCACTCGGTGGCGCAGGCGCGCGAGCTGCGCACCGACGATGCGCGCACGGTCTATGTGCTCCGGGGCGATGTGCGGCTGGTGCGCGCCGCATCGCCCGGCGCGGAAAAAGCGAAAGCCACGCCCAGCCTGACCCTGGAGGGCCAAACCCTGACGTGGCACACCGAGCAGCGGGTGCTCGAATCGCCCTTGCCGGTGCGCGTGGTGCGCGGTCGCGACGTGCTCACCGGCAACCGGCTGCACTACGACGAGCGCAACGGCATCGTCGATTTGCGCGGCCAAGTGCGCGCCACGTTGGTGGCGCGCAGCGCACGGCCTCAGTAGCCGCCGCGCTCCTCGCGCCGGCGGCCGGCGCCGTAGGGGCTGCGGAACTGGCCATCACCACCGCCGTAGCCACCACCGCCGAAGCCGCCTTCACGGCGGCCGCCGCCAAAGCCACCGCTGCGCGGCGGGCGCGCTTCCATCGGACGGGCCTCGTTGACCACGAGGTTGCGGCCGCCCATGGACTGGCCGTTCATGCCCGAGTGGCGGCTTGCGCCTCGGCATCGCTGCCCATCTCGACGAAACCGAAACCCTTGGAGCGACCGGTGTCGCGCTCCATCATGACCTTGGCGCTGGCGACTTGGCCGTAGGCGCTGAAAGCCTGTTCGAGATCACCGTCGCGCACCGAATACGGAAGATTGCCGACGTACAACTTGTTGCCCATGTAGGGACTCCTGAAAACACACTGAGAGAAGGAAGCGATGGAGCCCCGACGGCACACAAGAAAACTGCAGCACGCGAAACCAACCGATCACCTGACCACGAGCGTCGCGGACACTCGCAGCGCCATTATGCGCCCTGGCGGCGGTTTGTGGGACATTTTTTGCCGACCGCCCGTCGAAAAACCGTCCGCGATGCGCCGGCGCAACAGCCGCCCCACGACGCCCACGCCGATCGCCCACGCCTATCGCCCACGCCTATCGCCCACGCCGATCGATGAGGTGGTCCGTCCATCCCGCCAGCACGCTGTCCCCTTCACGGCCCCTTTCGCTTGGCTTTATACTCCGCGCAGCGCCGATTTGGGTCCCGCTTGCGGGCGCGTAACAAATACCGCTAAAGAGGAAAGTCCGGCCCCGCGCCGGATCCGCAAGCCCTCGATCACGGCGCTGCACCAGGATCGATACCGTGATCGTCACCCCCAAGCGCCACGTTTTCCACGAGCCGCTGCCGCTGCGCAGCGGCGCGGTACTGCCGGCCTTCGAGCTCGTCTACGAAACCTACGGCACGCTGTCGCCAGCGCGCGACAACGCGGTGCTGATCTGCCACGCCCTCAACGCCAGCCACCACGTCGCCGGCCTGCACGCCGACGCCAGCGGCCAGCCCATCCCCAGGAGCGAGGGTTGGTGGCACAGCATGGTCGGCCCCGGCAAGCCGGTGGACACCGAGCGCTTTTTCGTCATCGGCATCAACAACGTCGGCTCGTGCTTCGGCTCCACGGGGCCGACCCATGTCAACCCGGCCACGGGGCAGCCCTGGGGCGCCGACTTTCCCGTGGTCACGGTGGAAGACTGGGTGGACGCGCAGGCGCGACTGCTCGACGCCCTGGGCATCGAGCGCCTAGCCGCGGTGATGGGCGGCAGCCTGGGTGGCATGCAGGCGCTGTCGTGGACGCTGCAACACCCCGAGCGCGTGCGCCACGCGGTGGTCATTGCCAGCGCGCCCAACCTGACGGCCGAAAACATCGCGTTCAACGAGGTGGCGCGCCGCGCCATCGTCACCGACCCCGACTTTCATGGCGGGCACTACCTGCGCCACGGCACCAAGCCCCGGTGCGGACTGCGCATCGCGCGCATGATCGGGCACATCACCTACCTCAGCGATGATGTGATGAACGAAAAGTTTGGCCGCCGGCTGCGCCCGCTGGCCGATGCCGTGCGCGCAGGCGACGTCGAGGCCGCCGAGCGGCTGGCCTACCGCTACACCACGCAGGACATCGAGTTCGAGATCGAGAGCTACCTGCGCTACCAGGGCGACAAGTTCAGCGACTACTTTGACGCCAACACCTACCTGCTGATCACGCGCGCGCTGGACTATTTCGACCCGGCGCGCGAACACGACGGCAACCTCAGCGCGGCGTTGGCGCGCGCACGGGCCGACTTCCTCGTCATCTCGTTTAGCACCGATTGGCGTTTTGCGCCCGCGCGCAGCCGCGAAATCGTCAAAGCGCTGCTGGACAACCGGCGCCGCGTCAGCTACGCCGAAATCGACGCCCCGCACGGGCACGACGCCTTTTTGCTCGACGATGCGCGCTACCACGCGGCGGTGCGCGCGTACTTCGAGCACCGTGTGGGGGCGGCTGGAGCGTGACCATGAGCGATCGACTGATCCAGGAAACGATTGCCCAGCTCGTGCCCCACGGCGCGCGCGTGCTCGACCTTGGCTGCGGCGATGGCGCGCTGCTGGCGCACCTGCGCGCCACGCGCGGCTGCCAGGGCTACGGCATCGAGCTCGACGATGCGCAGGTGCTCGCCTGCCTCAAGCGCGGGCTGGACGTGCTGCAGTTCAACCTCGAAGAAGGCCTGTCGATGTTTGCCGACGACAGCTTCGACGTGGTGCTGCAAATCGACACCCTGCAACACCTGCGCAACGCCGAGACGATGCTGCGCGAGACCGCACGCGTCGGGCGCAGCGCGATCGTGGCCTTCCCCAATTTTGCGCACTGGCCCAACCGCCTGCGCGTGCTGGCCGGGCGCATGCCGGTGACCAAACGGCTGCCCTACCAGTGGTACGACACGCCCAACATCCGGGTCGGCACCTTCGCCGACTTCGAGGTGCTGGCGCAGCGCCTGGGCCTGCACGTGGACGACGCCTTCGGCCTGGACGAGGACGGGCGCCGCGTGCGCCGCTGGCCCAACCTGCTGGGTGCCACGGCCGTGTTCAAGCTGACGCAGCGCTGAGCGCGCGCCGGCCGCAGGCGGCCGCCACCCGGCGCTCAGGGCAGCTCGCGCAGGGTCTGGCCCAGCGCGTCCACCAGCCGGTCGATGTCCGCCTCGGTGCTGATGAAGGGCGGCGCGAGCTGGATCGTGTCGCCCCCGTAGCGCACGTAAAACCCCTTGGCCCACATGCGCATGGCGACCTCGAATGGGCGGCGTAGGGGTTCGCCGGGCACCGGCGCCAGCGTCAGGCCAGCGGCCAGCCCGTAGTTGCGAATGTCGATCAGGTGCGCGCTGGCACCGCGCAGGCTGTGCACCGCGGCCTCGAACACGGGCGCCAGCGCGCGCACGCGCGCGGGCACGTCCTCCTGCGCCAACAGCCGCATGGACGCCAGCCCGGCCGCGCACGCCACCGGATGCGCGGAGTAGGTGTAGCCGTGCGGAAATTCCAGCGCATAGTCCGGCCCGCCCGCGGCCATGAAGGTGTCGTAGATGTCTTGCCGCACCACCACACCGCCCAGCGGCTGCACGCCGTTGGTCACCTGCTTGGCAAAGTTGAGGATGTCGGGGGTCACGCCAAAGGCCTCGGCCCCGGTCCAGGCACCGCAGCGGCCAAAGCCGGTGATGACCTCATCGAAGATGAGCAGGATGTCGTGCGCGCTGCAAATCTCGCGCAGACGCTGCAGGTAGCCCTGCGGCGGCACCACCACGCCGGCCGAGCCGGAAAACGGCTCGACGATCACGGCGGCGATGGTGGAGGCGTCGTGCAGCTCGATCAGGCGCAGCAGCTCATCCGCCAGCGCCGCGCCCGGGTAGACCCCGCCACCGTCAGCGGGCGGCTGGCCGCGAAAAAACGCCCCCGCCGGCGGCTGGGTATGCGGCAGGTGATCGGCCTCCAGCGTCTGGCCAAAGGTTTTGCGGTTGCCCACGATCCCGCCCACCGAGATGCCGCCGAAGTTGACCCCGTGGTAGCCCTTGGCGCGCCCGATCAGGCGCGTCTTGCTGGCCTGGCCCCTGGCGCGCCAGTAGGCGCGCGCGATCTTGAGCGAGGTGTCGGCCGACTCGGAACCCGAGCCGGTGAAAAACACCCGGTTGAGCCCCGCGGGCATGCGCTCGACGATGCGATTGGCCAGCTCGAACGACAGCGGATGGGCAAACTGGAAGGCGGGCGAATAGTCGAGCGTGGCCACCTGGCGCTGCACCGCCTCGACGATTTCGCGCCGCGTGTGCCCCAGCCCGGTGCACCACAGCCCCGACAGGCCATCGAAGACGCGCCGCCCATCGGCATCGATCAGGTAGGCACCATCGGCGGCGACGATGAGGCGCGGATCGGCCTTGAACTGCCGGTTGCCGCTAAACGGCATCCAGTGCGCGGCCATCCAGTCGGCGCCACCGGGCCTGACCTCGGCGCTGGTGGGCGTGAAGGCCGCGGGGGCCGCGGTCAACGGAGCAGCGATGTGCGAACGGTCCGACAAATCCATGGCAACAATCCCTTGGCATGCGAATCGTGCCATTATGCGCGCCATGCACGCTGCCGAGAAACCCCCCGTTGTCCCCCACAACGCACCCGCGGCGTGTGAGGAGAACTGTCATGGCGTTTCTGTCGG
>NZ_VJOL01000048.1 GCF_007556705.1 Tepidimonas thermarum
CCCCAACGCCCGCCGCAACGCCCGCCGCAACGCCCGCCGCAACGCCCGCCGCAACGCCCGCGCCGGCCCCCCCGCCGGACAGCGCCGCAGCGCGCACCGATGCCGTGGCGGCCGAACCCGCACCCACGACGTCGGCGACGGCCACCCGTACCGAGACCGCCGCGGCGCCCCCCTCGAACGCGAACGCGCATGCGGGCGCAGGGGGCCGGCCCACCCACGTGGCCGTGGCCACCGCCCCTGCGCCCGTCGAGCTGCCCTCGGCCAGCGCGGCCTACCTGCGCAACCCGCCGCCGCCCTATCCGCCGCTGAGCCGCCGCCTGGGCGAAGAGGGTCGGGTGGTGCTGCGCGTGCGCATCGAACCCGACGGCACCGCCTCGGCCGCCGAAATCCACCGCTCCAGCGGCTACCAGCGCCTGGACGAGGCGGCGCGCCAAACCGTGTTGCGCTGGACCTACGTACCCGGCAAGCGCAACGGTGTGCCCGAGGCGATGTGGTTTTTGATCCCCATTCAATTTCAACTGGAGTGACTGCGCTATGGACAACCCCTCTGCTACCGCCGCCTTCGGCCTGGCCCACCTGTGGGCGCAGGGCGACGGCCTCATCCGTGCCATCGCCGTGCTGCTGCTGCTCATGTCGGTGGCGTCGTGGGTGGTCATCCTCCTCAAAGCGCTGGACCTGCGCCGCCACCGCCGCCAGGCCCGGCAGGTCGAGGCCTTTTGGCACAGCCGCGACTTTGCCGATGGCCTGACCCGGTTGGGTGACAGCGCCGACAACCCGTTTTACCTGCTGGCCACGCAGGGCCGCGAGGCGGCGGCGCACATCCGTGGTCTGGATGGCGAGCGCGCCCCCCAGTTGCACGACGGCTTTGACATCAGCGACTGGGTCACACGCGCGCTGCGCCAGGCCATCGACGATTGCGTCGCGCGGCTGCAAGCCGGGCTGTGGATTCTGGCGTCGGTCGGCTCCACCGCCCCGTTCGTGGGCTTGTTCGGCACGGTGTGGGGCATCTACCATGCGCTCATCGGCATCGGCACCAGCGGTTCGGCCGGGCTGGATCAGGTGGCCGGGCCCATCGGCGAAGCGCTGATCATGACCGCGCTCGGCCTGGCGGTGGCAATCCCGGCGGTGCTGGGCTACAACGCCCTGGTGCGCGGGCACAAGGCGCTGGTGCACCAGATCAACCGCTTTGCGCACGATTTGCACGCCTACCTGGTCACCGGCGCCCGCGTGGGCACTGCCGAGCAGGGGGCCAAGGTGCGCGCGCTGCGCGCCGAAGCGCGCTGACCCTATCCAGGTAAGGAGGATCGACATGGCGTTTTCCCCCGCCACCGACGACGACGGCGAGCTGATGAGCGAAATCAACATGATCCCGCTCATCGACGTGATGCTGGTGCTGCTGATCGTGTTTTTGATCACCATCCCGGTGATGCAGCACGCGGTGCCGGTCGAGTTGCCGCGCGCCGCCAGCGCACCACAGGCGCCGCTGCCGCAGGCGATCCGGCTGGCCGTGGACGCCGAGGGCCGCTACCTGTGGAACGAGACCCCGCTGAGCGACGCCGAACTGGCGGCGCGCCTGGCCGAAGTGGCGACACAAGAGCCCCAGCCAGCGGTGCAGCTGCACGGCGACCGCGCGGTGCGCTACGAGCGCGTGGCGCAGGTGCTCGCCGCCGCGCAGCGCGCGGGCGTGCGCAGCATCGGCTTCGTGACCGAGCAGCCCTGAGCCGCGCCGCCGGCGCCCAACACCGTGGCGCCAGCCCCGTCGCGATCGTGCCGCACGGTGACGACAGGGCCAGTCCGCGTGAACTTTGGCCACCCGAACGCATCAAAACACCGCGAACCCTGGCATCGGCCGCGCCCGTGCGGCTGCGTTGATTACGAGGAGAAAACCGCCCATGTATGACACCACCACCCGTCCCGGCTATGGCCGTTTTGGCACCGCCGTTTTGGCCGGCGACCGCCAGCGCGTGCTGCGCAACACCTACTGGTTGCTCGCGCTCAGCCTGGTGCCCACGGTGCTGGGCGCCTGGATCGGCATCAGCACCGGCATCACGGCCGCGCTGACCGGCCCCATCGGTCTGATCGTCTTTCTGGCGGGCGCGTTTGGCTTCATGTTCGCCATCGAGCGCACCAAACACTCGGCCACCGGCGTGGCCGTGCTGCTGGCGTTCACGTTCTTCATGGGGCTGATGCTGTCGCGCCTGCTGGCCGCCGTGCTGGACTTTGCCAACGGCGCGCAACTCGTGATGACCGCCTTTGGTGGCACGGCGGCGGTGTTCTTCGTGATGGCCAACATGGCCACGATCGTCAAACGCGATCTCGACGGTCTGGCCGAGTGGCTGTTTTTTGGCGCCATCGTGCTGCTCGTCGGCGGCATCATCAACGTCTTCGTCGGCAGCACCGCCTTCATGGCGGCCCTGTCGGTGATGGCCATCGGCATCTTCAGCGCCTTCTTGCTGGTTGACCTCAAGCGCATCGTCGATGGCGGAGAGACCAACTACATCACCGCGACGCTGGGGCTGTACCTGAGCCTGTTCAACATCTTCCAGAGCCTGCTGGCGCTGCTGGGCATCTTCGGCGGCGAGCGCGACTGAGGCCCCGCCCGGCGCGTTGGCGGTGTGCTGCCCCGCCCCCGTTCCCTCCCCGTGCCCAGCGCCGGGGAGGGCTTTGCTTGGACGCTGCCTGGTCAGGCAGCCAAACGGGCGGAATGGCGGGCTGAAAGCGGCTTTTTTGCGGCTTGCACCCGCTGGCGGCCAACACGCATGTCCGCGACAATGTGCGCATGAGGCCCGATGCCGCTGCCCCTGCTTCGCCCACGTCGCGCCGCCGCATGCCGGCGTGGTGGGCGCTGCTGACCGCCACGGCACTGCTGGCGGGCTGCGACATGCTGGGCATCGACACCCCGGCCAAGCAGGCCGAGCGGCGCGAGGCCGACGGCAAAGCCATCGGGGCCGGCTGCCGCCACACCCAGCGCAGCCTGGAAGATTGCTACGCCGCCAACCCCAAGGCATCGAAGGCCGCCATCTTTGCCGGCTGGCGCGAGATGGATGAATACATGCGGGAAAACGACATTCCCGCGCTGCCGCCGGCATCCCCCCCAAGCAAAGCCGCCGACGCTGCGCCCGACGAAGAGGTGGTGACCCCGGCGCCAAAAGCCAGCGCCGACCCCAACACCAAACCCGCCGCGACCGCTGCCCCCACCACGCCACCCACGGGCAGCATCGTGCCGCGCATCGCGCCGCCCGCTGCCAACGGCGCCAGCCGCTGACCACCGGGTGCGCTGCGGCCACTACGCGCGCTCGAACACGGCGATGCTCTCGGTGTGCGCGGTGTGCGGAAACATGTTGACCACGCCCGCCGCGGTGCAGCGGTAGCCAGCTTGGTGCACCAACAGGCCCGCGTCGCGCGCCAGCGTGGCCGGGTTGCAGCTGACATAGACGATGCGCTGCGGCGGCCGCCACGGCTGGCCCTGCGGCGTCAGCGGCGCCTCGGCACCCGCCAGCGCGGCCTGGTGCAGCTCCGCCAGCGCCTTGACCAGGGCAAACGCCCCCTCGCGGGGGGGATCGACCAGCCAACGGTCGGCCACGCCGTCGGCCACCAGCTGGGCCGATGTCATCTCGAACAGGTTGCGCGCCACGAAGGTGGTCGGCGCCAGTCCGCCGCGGAGCTCCTGGTTGGCCAGCCAATTCTCGCGCGAGCGCGCCACCAGCGCGGCACTGCCTTCGACGCCCAGCACCTCGCCAGCCTGGGTGGCGATCGGCAGGGTGAAATTACCCAGGCCGCAAAACCAGTCGATCACGCGTTCGTGGCGCTGCGCCCCCAGCAGGCCCAGCGCCCGCGCCACCAGCACGCGGTTGATGTGGGGGTTGACCTGCGTGAAATCGGTGGGACGAAACGGCATGCGCAGCCCGAACTCTGGCAGGGCGTAGTGCAACGCTGGGGTGCCATCGGCCGGGTCAAGCCGGTGCACGCTGTCCGGCCCCTTGGGCTGCAGCCACCATTGCACGGCCGCGTCGGCGTGTGCGCGGGCAAACGCCTGCAGCCGGGCGGTGTCGGCGTCGGACAAGGGCTCGAGGTGCCGCAGCACCAGCGCCGTCACCCCTTCACCACAAGCCAGCTCGATTTGCGGGCACCGATCGCGCGCCTCCAGCTCCATCAGCAACCGCCGCAGCGGACGCAACAGCGCGCTGACGTGCGGGGGCAGCACGGCGCAGCTGACCATGTCGGCCACATAGCGGCTCTTGCGCTCGTGAAAGCCGATCAGCACGTCACCCTTTTTGGGCACGTGGCGCACCGCCAGCCGGGCGCGCCAGCGGTACCCCCACGCCGGTCCGACGATGGGCCGCAGCACCTGCTGCGGCCGCACCTTGCCCAGCCGCCACAGGTTGTCCTCGAGCACGCGCTGCTTGATGGCGACCTGGGCCTGGGGCTCCAGGTGCTGCATCTTGCACCCGCCGCATGCGCCGGCGTGCAAGCCAAAATGGGGACAGCGCGGCGTCACGCGCAACGGCGAGGCGCGGTGCACGGTACGCAGATCGGCCGCCTCCCACTGGTTTTTGCGCCGCGTGACCTGCACCTCCACCCACTCGCCGGGCAGAGCACCGTCGATGAACACCACCTTGCCGTCCGCGCGGCGGGCAATGCCGTGCGCTTCGAGGTCCAGCGCTTGCACCCAAAGCGCCTCGGGCGGCACGCCAGGCGGCCGCAACGCATCGGTGGGCGCGGCCGACAGCGCGGCCATGTCCGTGTCCGCCGCAGACGCGGGCGGAGCTTGCCAGGGCGCGGCCATCAGCGGCTCGGCAACAGCGTCAGCGGATCGACCGGTTTGCCCTGTCGCCGCACCTCGAAATGCAGCTTCACGCGGTCGGCGTCGCTGCTGCCCATCTCGGCAATTTTTTGTCCTTGCCGCACCGTCTGGTCCTCGCGCACCAACAGGGTCTGGTTGTGGGCGTAGGCCGTCAAATAGGTGTTGTTGTGTTTGAGAATGATCAGGTTGCCGTAGCCGCGCAGATCCGAGCCAGCATAGACCACACGCCCATCGGCTGCCGCCAGCACCGGATCACCAGCGCGCCCGCCGATGCCAACCCCCTTGCTGCGCGTTTCATCGAATGCATACAGGATCGGCCCTTTGGCCGGCCAGATCAGCGCAACAGCGTCGGCGCTGGCCGCCGGTGCCGCAGGAGCCGCCGCGGCTGGCGCGGGGGTCGCCGCAGCGGTGGCCACCGGCCGCTGGGCGGCAGTCCCTGCCGGGGTTGCCGCCGTCGCCGTCGCGCCCGATGCCTCCAGGGGGCGCGGCTGCACGCTGCCGCTGGCCACAGGCTTGGTGGTCACGACATCCCCACTGTCCGGCGCGGGGGTCGCGGGGGTCGTGGCGGCCGATGCGGGCACGGCCCCTGGGGGCACGACGCGCAGCACCTGCCCGACCTCGATCAGATTCGGATTGCTCAGGCCGTTCCAGGCTGCGATGTCGCGCCAGCTTTGCCCCTGCTCCAAGCCAATGCGGTAGAGGGTGTCACCGGGCCGAACGGTGTAGTAGCCCGGCTTGCCGGCGTTTTCACTGCCTGGGGGCGGTGGTGCCGAGACCGTTGCGGCCGTGGTGGCCGCGGGCGCAGCGACGGGCGCCGTCGCGGGAGCGGTGGAACGATCCACGATCGGGGCCTGGCGTGCCGGCTTCTTGGGTGCGGCACAACCCGCCAGCGCCACGGCCAAGCCCAGCGCCGGCCCCAGCCAACGCCAAGCGCCCGTGCGGGGGGCTGCGGTCCCATGGGGTTGACGATTCATCGCTGCGTCTGTCCTCCGTCAAGCGGTGCCCGATTTTAGAGGGACGAACCACACGCTCTCGAGCACCCGGCGCTCGTAGCCACGCTCGGTGCGCTCCACCACCACCAGGTGCTGGCGCCCCGGCTCGAGCTCGGCCGGCGCCACCAGCCGTGCACCCACGGTCAGCTGTTGCAACCACGCCGACGGGATGTCATCGCCCCCCGCCGCAGCGATGATGCCCGCATACGGCGCACCCGCTGGAAAGCCTGCGGTGCCGTCGCCAAAAATCAAATGCACATTGGGGATGCGCAAGGGGCGCAGGTTCTCGCGCGCGCGCTCATGCAGGGCCCGCAGGCGCTCCATGCTGTAGACCTCCTGGCACAGGCGCGCCAGCAGCGCCGCCTGGTAGCCGCAGCCGGTGCCAATTTCCAGCACACGACCCAACGGCAGCGCGCGACCTTCGCACAGCAACTCCAACATGCGCGCCACGACGCTTGGCTTGGAGATCGTCTGCCCCCAGCCGATCGGCAACGCGGTGTCCTCGTAGGCCTGGGCCACCAGCGCCGTGTCCACGAAGCGGTGGCGCTCCACCGCTGCCAGCGCGTGCAGGACGGCCTCGTGACGCAGACCCTGTTGCGCCAAGCGCTGCACCATCGCATGGCGCACCGCGGCCGAATCGAGCCCGACGCCACTGGCGTGCTCGGGGGGGTGCGGGCGCCGCGGCGCCGTACCGCCCTCGCCCGCACCCCGCAGCGCCATCCGCCCTGCGGTCGCCGCACCGGGCGCCACGCGATCGAGCGTGGCCGGAAAGCGCGGCCTTGCCGGCGCTGCTGGGCCGGCCGACGCTGGCTGAGGGCCGGGCTTTACCACGGGCGCGCCTCCACGCTGGCGGACACCGGCGGCGCGCTCGCGGCGTCGGCACGGTGGGTGGCCGACAGCGCAGCGGCCGTCTGTCCCCAGTAGGCCAGCCGGGCGTGGTCGGTCAAATCGATCTGCAACGGCGTGATCGACACATAGCCCTGCCGCGTGGCATGGAAATCGGTGCCTTCGGCGTCGTCCTTGGCCGGCCCGGCCGCGCCTATCCAGTACATCGTCTCGCCACGCGGATTGACCTGGGTAATGACCGGCTCGGCCGCGTGGCGCCGCCCCAGGCGCGCGACCTTGAAGCCGCGTATGGCCGAGCGCGGCAGGCTGGGGATGTTGACGTTGAGCAGCCACGGCCCCGGGTGCGCGGCGTCGTGCGGGGCGTCCTCGCTGGCGCGGCGGTGGGCCTCGATGGCGGGGGCCAGCGTGCGTACGAACGCCGCCGCCACCGCCGCGGCATCGTCCAAATGCGCCCAGCCCTTGTCGGTGAGCGAAAACGCAATGCCCGGCACCCCGAACAAATAGCCCTCCATGGCCGCGCCCACGGTGCCCGAATAGATCGTGTCGTCGCCCATGTTGGCGCCGTTGTTGATGCCGGAGATGACCACGTCGGGCCGGTAGTCGAGCAACCCGGTCAGCGCGATGTGCACGCAGTCGGCCGGCGTGCCGTTGACATAGCGCACGTGCTCACCGGCGCGGTGCACGTACAGCGGTGCGTGCAGCGTGAGCGCGTTGGACTTGGCGCTGTTGTTGTGCTCCGGCGCCACCACGTCGACGTCGGCAAAGGCCGACAACGCCTGCGCCAGTGCGACGATGCCGGGCGCCTGGTAGCCGTCGTCGTTGGAAAGCAAAATCCGCATGCCGGGGATTGTAGGGGTCGCGCCGCATCGGCGACAGCGCGCGCCACCCCCGCCACCTATCATGCCTTGGCTCAGGCGCAGCCCCGCGCCTGCCATGGTTTGCCCCCTCTATACAGGAGACACCGCATGCACGCCTGGCTGTGCGAAAACCCCGTGGGCGTCGACGCCCTGACCTGGAAGGCATTGCCCACCCCTGCGCCGGGCCCGGGCGAGGTGTTGGTCGAGATTGCCGCGGCCAGCCTCAATTTCCCCGACCTGCTGATCGTGCAGAACAAATACCAGTTCAAGCCGCCGCTGCCGTTCGTCCCCGGGTCGGAATTTGCCGGCATCGTGCGCGCCGTGGGCCCCGATGTCACCCAGCTGCAGGTGGGCCAGCCCATCGCCTGCCTCACCGGCACCGGTGGCTTTGCCACCCACACGCTGGCGCCGGCCGAGCGCTGCATCCCGCTGCCGCCGGGGTTTGACCTCACCGATGCCGCCGCCTTCATCATGACCTACGCCACGTCGCACCACGCGCTGCTCGATCGCGGCGCGCTGCGCGCGGGCGAGACGGTGCTGGTGCTGGGTGCCGCGGGCGGCGTGGGCACGGCCGCCATCCAGATCGCCAAGCACGCCGGGGCGCGCGTGATCGCCGCCGCCTCGAGCGCCGCCAAATGCGCGCTCGCCCAGCGCATCGGGGCGGATGCCACGCTCGACTACTCGGTGCACACCGCCAGCGGCAGCTTTCGCGACGAGCTCAAGCGCCTGACGGACGGACGCGGCCCCGACGTGATCTACGATCCCGTGGGCGGCGAGCTGGCCGAGCCGGCGCTGCGCTCGATCGCCTGGCGCGGCCGCTACCTGGTGATCGGTTTTGCCGCGGGCCCCATCCCCAGCCTGCCGCTCAATTTGCCGCTGCTCAAGGGCGCCTCGATCGTGGGTGTGTTTTGGGGCGAATTCGCGCGCCGCGAACCCCAGGCCAATGCCGCCATGCTGCGCACGCTGGCCCAGGGCTACCTGCAAGGCCACTACCGGCCCGTCATCGACGCCGTGCTGCCGATGACGGAACTGCCCCAGGCCTATGCCCGCATGGCGGCACGGCAGGTCATGGGCAAGCTCGTCTTGCGCAACGACACCCACTAGAATCGCGCCTATTGCAGTCGCCAGGGGAGCCCGGCGCGCACCCGAAGCCGGGTGGCACGGGCTGAGAGTGGGTGGCAGGCCACGGGGGCCGACACCCAGACCCTGGAACCTGATCCGGTTCGTACCGGCGGAGGAAGCGCGACATGACCTGGATGCCGATGGCCGCGGTGGGGGCGGCCTTGTTGGTCTTTTTGTGGGTGGGGCTGCGTGCCCGCACCGCCGACGCCAGCCTCGACGAGTACCTGACCGCGCGCGAGACCCAGTCCGCGACCACGCTGGGGCTGTCCTTTCTGGCGTCTGGCCTGGGGGCGTGGATATTGTTTGTGCCCCCCGAAATCGCCGCCTTCGTCGGCCCGGTGGCCCTGGCCGGCTATGCCATCGGCGCGGCGCTGCCGTTTCTCGTGCTGGCGTGGTGCGGACCGGCGATTCGGCGCTTGTTGCCCGGCGGCCGCAGCCTGACCGATTATGCGCTGGAGCGCTTTGGGGCCCCGGTGCGCGGCTGGGTGCTGGCGCTGTCGCTGCTGTACATGCTGTGCTTTTTGACGGCGGAGCTGACCGCTTTGGGCGGCATCGTGGCGCTGCTGACCGGTGGCGATGGCCGTTGGGCCGTGCTGGCGGTGGCCGCCGTGACCCTGCTCTACACCGCCTGGGGTGGGCTGCGCGCCAGCCTGGCCACCGACCGCTGGCAAGCGTGGCTGCTGCTGGCCCTGCTCGCCGTGGTGGCCGGGGTGGTGGCGCAAACCCCGGCGGGCCCCGCAGCAACCCCGGTGCCCACCGCGGCCCCCGCGTCGGCGCCGCTGTCGGTCGGGCTGTCGGTGGCGCTCACGCTCATCATCGCGGTCACCGCGGCCAACCTGTTCCACCAGGGCTATTGGCAGCGCGTCTGGGCCGCCCGCAACGACGCCGCCTTGCACCGTGGCGCCTGGCTGGGGGCGGTGGCCACCGCGGCCGCCATCGCCGGCGTGGGCGCCTTGGGCATGCTCGCGGCGCGCCAGGGCCTGCCGTTGGGCACGCCGCCGGTGCCGTTTTTTGCCCTGGTGCAGCACGCGCCGGGCTGGGTCGTGGCGCCGGTGTTGGTGTTGGCGGTGGCGCTGGTGGCGTCGTCGGTGGACACGCTGCAAAACGGCTTGGCCGCCTTGCTGGTCACGCAGCGGCGCAACGCTTCGCTGGCCGCTGCGCGCTGGACCACGGTGCTGCTGATGGTGCCCGTGATCGCGGTGGCCTGGCAGGGCCTGTCGGTGCTGCGCCTGTTCCTGATCGCGGACCTGCTGTGCGCCACGGCCGTGGTGCCCCTGTTACTGGGCCTGCGCCCCCGCACCTCGCGCGCGGCAGCGCTCGCCGGGATGGCCGCCGGCCTGCTCGGCGCGGTGCTGCCCGGGGCCTGGGCCAGCGGGAGCCTGACACAAGGGGTGATCGCGGCCACCTTCCCGGCCAATGTGCCGACCCTGGCGCCATTCGTCGGCGCCCTCGCGGCCTCGAGCGTGGTGACGCTGGTGGTCTCGGCCTTGGCCCCGCGCCGCGGCTAAGGGCCCCGGCAACCGACCGGATCAGCGCCGCGCGCGCCCGCCATGCCCGCGCGCTCGCCAAGCGACCTTCAGCCCCGCGCGTCGCCCCAGCGCAACGGACAGCGGTCATCGCCCACGTAGGTGGCGCGGCCGTGGCGGTCCACGCAGTAGCTGGGCGAAACGATCATGTCCTGGAACAACATGCCGGCGCCGATGCGCGTGTATTCGAACAGGACGCTGCGCTCGACGCGCGAGCCCGCGCTCAGGTGGCTGCCATGGCCGATCCATGCCGGCCCGACAATCGAGCAGCCCGGCTCGAGCCGCACGCTGGAGCCGATGTAGACCGGCCCGCTGATCTGCACCCGGTCGAAATCGATGCGCGTGTTGAGCCCCACCCACACGCCGGGCCGCACCTCGCTGCCGGGCATGTGCATATCGGCCAGCTCGCCGCTGAGCACGCGCTGCAACACCGACCAATAGTCGCTCACGCGGCCGATGTCGATCCAGTGGAAGGGACGGCTCTGGGCATAAAACGGCAGACCGCGCTCGACCAGCAGCGGAAAGAGCTGACTGCCAATGTCGAACACCTGGCCCGAGGGCACGAGGTCCAACACCGCCGGCTCGAATATGTAGATGCCGGTGCTGGCCAGCTGCGAGCGGGCCTCCTCAGGCCGGGGTTTTTCTTGGAAAGAGCGCACGCGACCGTCCTCGTCGGCCACCACGATGCCGTAGTTGCCGACCTGCTCACGCGGCACGGGCAGCGTCACCACGCTCGCCAGCGCCCCCTTGGCGCGGTGCTCGGCCAGCGCTGCGCCGATGTCCAGATCGACCAGTGCATCGCCACACAGCACGATGGTGGTCTCATCGAAAAAGCCGCTCATGTCCTGGATGCGCTTCATGCCGCCGGCCGACCCCAGCGGCCGCGGCAAGATGTCGCCGTGCTCGTACACCCCCTCGAAGGAGTAGCCAATTTCCACCCCCCAGCGCCGGCCGTCGCGGAAGTACTGCTCGATCTTGTGGTGGTTCCACGCAACGTTGACCATGATCTGGCGCACGCCATGGGCGGCGAGCCGTTCCACCAAATACTCCATCACCGGCTTGTCCAGGATGGGAATCATCGGTTTGGGCAGGTCTTTGGTCAGGGGACGCACGCGTGTGCCCTGGCCCGCCGCGAGGATCATGCCTTTGGCCATCGAGATCTCGTGTGCTGCATTGCGGATGGGCACGATTGTGCCAGCCCGCGCACGCACACTGTCGGCCTCAAGTCGCCGCCGGCTGGGGCGCCACGACGATGCGTGCTTCGACCCGATACCCGTCCCCCAGCGCGGTCTGGATGAGCGGCTCGACCAGGATCAGGACCACGGGCACCCGCTGCTCCTCCACCCCCAGCGCCGATACTTTGGTAAACGCGATCGGATCGACACGCGCCACCTGGGCCGCCAGCGGCGGCAGCCCAGGGCCGGGCGCCAGCGCCGACGGTATGGCCCACCAGTCGAGGACACCAAAAACCGCGTACAAGACCGCGGCCAGGATGGCCAACTCACGCGCCATGCGTACGCGCAGTGGCCCCAGATCCGCCGCGTAGGCCGCGCGGCTGTCGTATCCCCCACCCGGTTTGCGCTGATGCATCGCGCCATCGTACACCGGTGTGCAGGCGCTGCCTATGACACGACCCCGCCCGGCACGGGGACGATGACCCCCAAAACGCTTCAGGGCCCTGTCGGGCCCTGAAGGTTGCATGTTGCACTGGGGTGGCTGATGGGACTCGAACCCACGACAACCAGAATCACAATCTGGGACTCTACCAACTGAGCTACAGCCACCGTAGAAATGGAATTATAGCGTCGAAAACGGCGCTGCCGCGCCTCACTTGACCAGCACCTCGGCCTTGTAGCGCTGCCGCAGCGCCGCCAAATACGCTTGGGCTTCGCCCTCACCCCACAGACGGGCGAGCTCTTCGCGCTCGTTGCGCACGCGCACCGGGTCGGGGGTCTCGCGCGCGGGGCCGCGGCGCACCCGCAGCACCGCCGCCCCCTCAGCGCCCAAATCGACCAGCACCCAGGCGGGCGCATCGCCGTCCAGTCGGGCGCTCATCGCCGCGCGCACCGCCGCCGGGGGCACGCCATGGGTCTCCTGGCGCGACACCAGCACGGGCGCGCGCAGCGCGTTGGCCGCCGGGGCCTGCGCGGTCCATTGCGCCTGCGCATCACGCGCCGCCTGCAGCGCCGCGGCACGCGCCTTTTCCTGCAGCAGACGCTGGCGCACGTCCGGTGCGACCGCATCCAAGGGGCGGCGCTGCGCCGGACGGTGTTCGGTCACGCGCACCGACACCAAGCGGTTGCCACCCAGCTCGATCGCCGCGCTGTTGCGCTTTTGCCCCAGCGCCTCCTCGTTGAAGACGGCGCGCAACACGGCCGGCTCGCGCAACAGCGCATCGGCGTCGGCCCCCACCGGCCCGGTGCGTTCCAGCGTGGCGCGCCGCACCGTCAGGCCCAGGGCCTGCGCGGCGGGCTCCAGACTGTCGGCTTGCTCATAGACCAAGTTGCCAAACCGCTCGGCCTCCTCGGCAAAGCGGCGCTGCGCGAGCTGGCGCCGCAGTTCGGCCTCGATGCGCGGCCGCGCTTGCTCGAACGGCTCCGCCGGCGGGCGGCGCACGTCCAGCAGCTGGATGATGTGCAGGCCAAACTCGCTTTCCACGATGTCGGAAATCTGGCCCTTTTGCAGGGCAAACACCGCATCCTCGAAGGGCTTGACCATCGCCCCGCGCCCAAACCAGTCGAGGTCGCCGCCACGCGCGGCCGAGCCGGGGTCTTGCGAATGCTGGCGCGCCAGTTCGGCAAAGCGCGCGGGATCGCGTCGCACCTCGGCCAGGATTTGCTCGGCTTGCGCGCGCACGCGCGCCTTTTGGTCGGCAGGTGCGTCCGGCGCCACCTGCAGCAGGATGTGGGCGGCGCGCCGTTGCTCGGCGCGCGCGGTATCGGCCACGTTTTGCTGGTAGTACGCCCGCAGCTCGTCCTCACTCGGCTTGAGGTGCGCCGCCAGCGCGTCCAGATCGAGCACCAGGTATTCGATCGCCGCCTGCTCGGGGGTGCGAAAGTCGTCGGCATGCGCCTCGTAGTAGGCCTTGACCTCGTCATCGGTCACCTGCACGCGCGCCAGGTAATCGGCTGGCCGAAACGCTGCCAGCGCCACCTCACGCCGCTCGAAAAAGGCCTGGGTGGCCAGCTCGGTCACCGCTTGGCCGACGAAGGCGCTGTCGGCCACGGCTTGCGTCACGGCGCGGCGCGCCAAGTCGGCGCGCACACCGGCTTCAAACGCTTCGGGCGTCAAGCCCTGGGCGCGCAGCAGGTCCTGATAGCGCTGCACGTCCAGGCTGCCGTCAGCCTTGCGCAGGCCGGCAATCGTGGGATCGCGCAGCAGCTCCGCCGCCAGCCGCCGGTCGGTGGCCACCAGCCGCATGTCCTGCGCGGCGCGCGCCAGCACGCGCTCGGTCACCATGCGCTCCAGCGTGGCGCGCCGGCTGGCATCGCTTTCCAGCAGGGCGCGGTCCACGCCAGGCATGCTCGCGGCCAGTCGCTCGACCTCGCGCCGGTGCGCCGCGTCCCACTCGGTGCGGGTGATGCGCTCACCCGCCACGCGCGCCACCGGCTCGGATGGGTCCCGAAAGCGCGTGTAGCCCTCGATGCCGAAGAAAACGAACGAGGGGATGATCAACAGCATGAGCAGTGCCATGAGCACTTTCATGTTGTTGCGAAAGACGTCGAACATGGCCTGCGCGTGCGGGGAAGAGATGGTGGGTGCTGACGGGATCGAACCGCCGACCTACGCCTTGTAAGGGCGCCGCTCTACCAGCTGAGCTAAGCACCCGATCCGGGGGGCGGCTCAGCAATGCTGAGCGCCCGGCGGAGCGGTCATCCGTTGACAGCGTCTTTGAGCGCCTTGCCCGGACGGAATTTCGGTATTTTAGCGGCAGCAATCTCGACCTCCGCGCCGGTCTTGGGATTGCGCCCCTTGCGCGCCGCGCGCTCGTCGACCACGAACGTGCCAAACCCCACCAGCGTGACATCCCCGCCGCGCGCCAGGGTCTGGGTCACCGCCCCCAGGAAGGCCTCCAGCGCGCGCCCCGCCTCCTGCTTGGTCAGCTGGGCCTGTTCGGCGATGTGATCGATCAGTTGTGCTTTGTTCATATCAGGCTCTCTCCAAAGCCGGCGCCACCGCAACGGCGCCAACGAAAAGGGGGCGTATTCTACCCATGCCCAGGGGGCGCACACGGCGGTCGAAGCGCACCCGTCAGACCCCTGTGCGCAGCGCCTCGGCCACGGCGCGGCCGACATCCGTGGTGCGGGCGGTCCCGCCCATGTCGGGCGTGCGCGGGCCACCGCTGGCGGGATCGAGCACGGCCTCGATGGCGCGCACGATGGCATCGTGCGCCGCACGGTAACCCAAAAAATCCAGCAGCAGCGCCCCGGACCAGATCTGGCCAATCGGGTTGGCGATGCCACGCCCGGCAATGTCGGGGGCCGAGCCGTGCACCGGCTCGAACAGCGATGGGAAGCGCCGCTCGGGATTGAGGTTGGCCGACGGCGCAATGCCGATCGTGCCGCAGCACGCAGGCCCCAGGTCGCTGAGGATGTCGCCGAACAGGTTGCTCGCCACCACCACGTCAAAGTGCTCGGGCCGCTGCACGAAATGCGCGGTCAGGATGTCGATGTGGAACTGGTCCACGCTCACGTCCGGGTACTGCGCCGCCATGGCGCGCACGCGTTCGTCCCAGTAGGGCATGGAAATGCTGATGCCATTGGACTTGGTGGCGCTGGTCAGGCGGCCGCGACGGCGGCGCGCTTGCTCGAAGGCAAAGCGCAACACGCGGTCCACGCCGTGGCGGGTCATGACCGTCTCCTGCACCACCAGTTCGCGCTCGGTGCCTTCGAACATGCGGCCACCGATGCTGGAGTACTCACCTTCGGTGTTTTCGCGCACGATCAGCATGTCGATCTCACCCGGCTGGCGCGGGGTGCCATCGCGCCGCACCAGCGGCGAGCGCAACCCCGGCATCAGGCGCGCCGGGCGCACATTGACGTACTGGTCGAACACGCGCCGAAACTGCAGCAGCGACCCCCACAGCGAGATGTGGTCCGGGATTTTTTCCGGCCAACCCACGGCGCCAAAGTAAATCGCCTCAAACCCCATGAGGCGTTCGCGCCAGTCGGGCGGCAGCATGCCGCCGTGGCGCTCGTAATAAGGCCAGCAGGCAAAATCGAACGACTCGAAGCGCAGCGGGATGTCGAAGCGCGCGGCGGCGGCTTCGAGCACGCGCAGCCCTTCGGGCACGACTTCGGTGCCGATGCCATCGCCAGGGATGACGGCGATACGGTGTGCAGGGGTCATGACGGGTCGCTCCGGCGGATCAACACGAACGGCAGGGCCATCGACAGGGCATCAGCGCGGCCGCGTGGCGCGCACCACGATCGCCACGCCCACGGCGGTCAGCGCCGTGCCGGCCAACGTGGTGGCGGTGATCGGTTCGCCAAACAACAGCCACGCAATCAGCGCGGTGCACGGCGGCACCAGGTACATCAGGCTCGACACCGACGCGGCGGCGCCGCGCTGGATGAGCAGATACAGCAGCGAGCTGCCGCCCAGCGTCAGCCCCAGCACCGACCACGCCATGGCGCCGGCCGACTCAGCGTTCCAGCGCATCGGCTCGCTCTCCAGCAGCGCCAGCGGCAACGTCACCAGCAGCGCCGCCCCCAGCTGCACCGTGTTGGCGGTGCGCACGTCGCACGGCTGCAAGTGGCGCTTTTGGTACAGCGTTCCGGCGGTGATGGCCAGCAGCGCCCCGACGGCATAGGCCAGATTGCGCGGCGTGGCGGTATCCCCCGGCCCGCCCCCGCCGAATTTGTGCGACACCACCAGCACCAACCCGGCAAAACCCAGCGCCAGGCCCAGCCACTGCCGGGCCGTTACCCGCCCGCCCGTGCCCGACAACCACACCGCCGTCAGCACCGGCTGCAGACCCACGATCAGCGCCGACAGGCCCGCGCCCATGCCCGCCTTGACCGCGGCCCACACGCCCCCCAGATAGCCCGCGTGCATCAGCACGCCCGTCACCGCCAGATGCCCCCATTGGGCCCGCCCGCGCGGCCACGGCACGCGCGCGGCCGCGATCCACGCGCCCAAGCAGGCGATGGACAGGGCATAGCGCCACGCCAAAAAGGTCATGGGCGGGGCGTGCGGCATGCCATAGCGGGCCACGATGAAACCCGTGCTCCAAATCAGCACGAACACCGCCGGCATGGCGCGTATCCACGGTGAGTCGTCGTCAGGCATCATCGGGCTGGGCTGCACGTGGGGGTCACCGAGTACGGGCGCGGATTTCCGGGATGGCGCGGCGCAGGTAGTACACCATGGACCAGATGGTCAACACCACCGCCAGCCACAGCAACAGCGTGCCCCACCAGCGCGTGTCCACCCCCCACAACACGCCGTCGTAGAGCAAAAACGGAATCGCCACCATCTGCGTGGCCGTCTTGGCCTTGCCCACCATGTGCACGGCCACGCTGCGCACCGCGCCGATTTGCGCCATCCACTCGCGCAGGGCGGAGATCGCAATCTCGCGCCCGATGATGATCAGCCCCGCAAAGACGTCGGCGCGCCCCAGGTGCACCAGCACCAGCATGCAGGCGCACACCAAAAATTTGTCGGCCACCGGGTCCAAAAAAGCGCCGAAGGCCGAGGTCTGCCGCAGCCGGCGCGCCAAGTAGCCATCGGCCCAGTCGGTCAGCGCAAAGACGATGAACAACCCCGTCGCCAGCGCATTTTGCAGCGCCACCGACAATCCTGGCCAGTAAAACACCGCCACGATCAGCGGTATGGCCGCAATGCGGGCCCAGGTCAGCAGCGTCGGCAGGTTGAAAAACATGGTGCCCCGATTATGCGCACGGCGCCCGCCCCCAGCCGTCACACGCGTTAACCGTGCAGCGCACGGTGGATGGCCTCGGCCAACTCGCGCGAAATGCCCTCGACCGCTGCCAAATCCTCGACGCTGGCCGCCGCCACTCCCCACACGCCGCCAAAGCGCGCCAACAGCCGCGCCCGCTTTTTGGGACCGATGCCGGGAATGTCCTCCAGACGGCTGCCCCCGGTGCGCGTGCGCGCGCGGCGTGCGCGCATTCCGGTGATGGCAAAGCGGTGCGCCTCGTCGCGGATGTGCGCGATCAACATCAGCGCCGGCGAATCCGCCCCCAGGTAGATCTTGTCGCGACCATCGGCCAACACCAGCTCCTCGAGACCCACCTTGCGCCCTTCGCCCTTCTCCACCCCGACCAGGCGGCCGGTGTCCAGCCCCAAGCTCTGGAACACCTCGCGCGCGGCGTTGACCTGGCCCACCCCGCCGTCGATCAGCACCACGTCGGGCAGCCGGGCCTCGCCCCGGCCACGGGCTACGGCGGCGCCGCCCTCGCCCTGCCCGGCGTCGCCCCCGGCATCGGCCAGCGCCGCCGCCACGCGCGCGTAGCGGCGCTGCAACACCTGGCGCATGGCGGCGTAGTCGTCACCGGGGGTGATCCCCTCGATCGCATAGCGGCGGTACTGCGCGGGCTGCATACGGTGGCCCTCGAACACCACGCACGAGGCCATGGTCGCCTCACCCGCGGTGTGCGAGATGTCGAAGCACTCGATGCGCAGTGCGGCCAGGGCCTCGGGCGTGTCCGCCACCAGCCCCAGCGCATCGGCCAGCGCACGTGTGCGCGCCTGTTGCGAACCCTCCTCGGCCAGCAGCCGCGCCAGCTGCAAGTCGGCGTTTTTCTGCGCCATCTCCAGCCACACGCGGCGCTGCTCGCGTGGGTGGAAGACCGCCCGTATCCGCACCCCGGTCTGCTCGGACAAGGCCGCCAGCAGCGCCTCATCCACCGGCGCGCCCAGCACCAGCACCGGTGGCGGCGGCACCTGGGTGTAGTGCTGCGCCAAAAACGCTTCCAGCACGCGCTGCTCCACCGAACCCGGCTGCTCCAAGTCGGCCAGCGCCGCCCCGTCCTCCACATGCGCGGGGAAGGACGGCCGATCCCCCAGATGGCGGCCGCCGCGCACCATCGCCAGGTTGACGCAGGCGCGCCCGCCCTGCACGCGCACCGCCAGGATGTCCACGTCCTGCTCGTCCAGGCTTTCCATGCTTTGCTGGTGCAGCACACGCGACAGCGCGGAGATCTGGTTGCGCACCTCGGCCGCTTCTTCGAACGCCAGCCGCTCGGCATGGGCCATCATGCGCGCCTCCAGCTCTGCCAGCACGGCCTGGCTCTCACCGTTCAAAAAGGCACTGGCCGCACGCACGTCTGCCGCGTACTCGGCGGGCGCGATCAAGCCCACGCACGGCCCGCTGCAACGTTTGATCTGGTGCAACAAGCACGGCCGCGTGCGGTGCGCAAACACCGTGTCCTCACAGGTGCGCAGGCGAAACACCTTTTGCAGCAGCTGGATCGTCTCCTTGACGGCCCAGGCGCTGGGGTACGGCCCGAAGTACTGGTGCCGCCGGTCCACGGCCCCGCGGTAGTACGACATGCGCGGATAATGGTCGGGGTTGGGCGCGCCAGGGGCCTGGCCCGCCTGCGGCGCGTGCGCGTCCCAGGTGCTGGCGCTCAGACGCAAATAGGGGTAGCTCTTGTCGTCGCGAAACAGGATGTTGTAGCGCGGCTGCTGGGTCTTGATGAGGTTGTTTTCCAGCAGCAGCGCCTCGGCCTCGGAGCGCACGACGGTGGTCTCCAAGCGCGCGATCTTGCTGACCATGTGGCCGATGCGCGTGCCGTCGTGCGTTTTTTGAAAATAGCTGCTGACCCGTTTTTTCAGGTCGCGCGCCTTGCCCACGTAGAGCAGCGTGCCCTGCGCGTCGTAGTACCGGTAGACGCCCGGCAGCGACGGCAACGCCGCCACCGCCCGCAACAACTCGTCCGAATGCACCGCTGACATGTCCGTTTTCGCTTCTCCAGGCCGCGCCGGGGCCGATGCCGAAGGCGCCCCGCACAGCGCGCACTGTAGCGCGAGCGTGGCCCCCACCCCACGCGCCACGGATACGCCCCCGCTGACGTGGGACGTGTTTTGCCACGTGATCGACAACTGGGGCGACGTCGGCGTGTGTTGGCGGCTGTGCCGGCAACTGGCGGCAGCCGGCCAGCGCGTGCGGCTGTGGATCGACGACGCCACGGCACTGGACTGGATGGCCCCCGGCGCCCGCCGCGGCACGGTACCGGGCGTGCGGGTGCACGAATGGCCGCGCCAGGCGGACGCACCGCCGCCCGCGCTCGACCCCGGCGACGTGCTCATCGAGGGGTTTGGCTGCCACGTGCCAGACGCCTGGGTGGCGGCGCTGCTGCCACCCGTGGCGCACGACGGTCGGCCCAGCGTGTGGCTCAACCTGGAATACCTGAGCGCCGAGCCCTGGGTCGCGCGCAGCCACGGCCTGCCCTCCCCGGTGCTCAGCGGCACGCTGCGCGGCCGCACCAAATGGTTTTACTTCCCCGGCTTTACCGTGGACACCGGTGGACTGCTGCGCGAGGCCGACTTGGCACAACGGCAGGCACGCTTCGACGCAATGGCCTGGCGCGCCCGCCTCGCGCCGCACGCCGGCCCCTGGGTCAGCCTGTTTTGCTACGAGCCCCGCGCCCTGCCGCAGCTGGTCGTCCAGCCCGCCTTGCACACGGCGCACTGGCTGGTGGCGGCTGGCCGCAGCGCGGCCGCTTGGGCCGCGCAGGTCGCCGCGCACCCCGCAGCGTGCCCGCCTGGCGCCACGGTGCAGGTGCTGGATGCAGTGCCGCAATGCGCGTTTGACGAACGGCTGTGGGCCTGCGACCTCAATGCGGTGCGCGGCGAGGATTCGCTGGTGCGCGCACTGTGGGCCGCGCGCCCCCTGCTGTGGCAGCTCTACCCGCAGGACGACGACGCGCACCACGCCAAGCTGGAGGCGTTTTTGCGCTGGTTCGACGGCCCGCCCGACTGGGCGGCCTGGATGCGCACGTGGAACGGGGTGCCCGGCGCCGAAACGCCCGCCCTGACGCCAGCGCGCCTGGCCACTTGGCGGGAAGCGGCTGCGGCGACGCGCGCGCGCCTGCTGGCGCAAGACGACATGCTCACACGCCTGTTGGCCTTCGTGCACCACCGCCGCGCTGCCCCCGGCGATGCCCGCCACGCACCGGCCACGGGCCCAGGGTAGAATAGCGGGTTTGTCAGACGAATCCCCGCCAGAGGTACCATGAAACTCGCTCAAGAAATCCGCGCCGGCAACGTCATCATGTACGGCAAGGATCCGATGATCGTCCTCAAGACCGAATACCAGCGCGGCGGCCGCGGTGCGGCCACCGTGCGCATGAAGCTCAAGGCGCTGCTCAACAACAGCGGCACCGAAGTCGTTTTCAAGGCCGACGACAAGATCGACAACATCATCCTCGACAAGAAGGAGTGCACCTACTCCTACTTCGCCGACCCGATGTACGTCTGGATGGACGCCGAGTACAACCAGTACGAAGTCGAGGCCGACAACATGGGCGATGCGCTCAACTACCTCGAAGACGGCATGACCGCCGAGGTGGTGTTCTACGAGGGCAAGGCCATCTCCATCGAACTGCCCACCAGCGTGGTGCGCGAAGTCACCTGGACCGAACCCGCCGTCAAGGGCGACACCTCGGGCAAGGTGCTCAAGCCGGCCAAGATTGCCACCGGCTTCGAGGTCATGGTGCCCATCTTCGTCGAACAGGGCGACAAAATCGAAATCGACACCCGCACCGGCGAATACCGCAAGCGGGTCTGAATCACGCCCCAGCCGCGCGCGGGTGCGCTGGCGTGGGCGGTGCCGCTGGTGGTGACGTTGGCGGGCGCACTCAGCGTTGCCTATTCGCTGCGGTTGGTGCACGACACGTTTTTCCACGGTCCGGCGCGTGATCTGCCGCAGGC
>NZ_VJOL01000049.1 GCF_007556705.1 Tepidimonas thermarum
GGTTTCCGCAATGCTCGCCGAACTCGACGACGAGTGGCTGACCGGCAAGGTCTATCTCAACTTCAACCTGTAACCCGGTTGTCATGACCACCCAACCGGAAATTTACAGAAAAGAGGTTGCACAATCAGTGCTTCAGTCTTCGATGCCACGCTGGGCCGGCACGCCAGCGTTGAAGTGGTGCTTGATGAGCGTCATCTCGGTCACGGTGTCGGCCAGTTCGACCAGCTCGGCCGGCGCGTTGCGGCCGGTCAGCACCACGGTCACGCCGGCCGGGCGCTCGCGCAGGCAGGTCAGCACCGCGTCCAGCGTGATCCAGCCGTAGCGCAGCGGATACATGATTTCATCGAGCACCACCATGAAGTGTTCGCCCGCGCGTATGGTGGCTTCGGCCTTGGCCCAGCCGTGCCGCGCCAGTTCGGCGGAGTGGTCGAGGTCGCGGCTTTTCCAGCTGAAGCCGTCGCCCAGGCCTTCGATGGGAATGCCCAACCGTTCGAACAGACGGTGTTCGCCAAAGCGTGCCGTGGGCACCTTCATGAACTGGTAGACCTTGACCTTCTTGCCACGGCCGTGGGCGCGCAGGGCCAGGCCGAAGGCCGCCGTGCTTTTGCCCTTGCCGTTGCCAGTGTGAACAATCACCAGGCCACGGCGCTCGCCCTGGGGTTTGGGGGTGTCGCGGTGGACGGGCGGGGTTTCAATCTGCATGCTATGTCTCGTCGTCGGTGACCCGCTTGAGCAGGTAGGTGTCCATGATCCAGCCGTGGCGCGCGCGCGCCTGCGCCCTCTCGCGCAGGATGGTCTCGCTCACCGCAGCCAGCGGCCCGCTGATGCACAGCTGGTGCGGCATGCCCAGAAAGGCCCCCCACCAGATGTGCAG
This sequence comes from Tepidimonas thermarum, assembly GCF_007556705.1. Classification (GTDB taxonomy): domain Bacteria; phylum Pseudomonadota; class Gammaproteobacteria; order Burkholderiales; family Burkholderiaceae_C; genus Tepidimonas; species Tepidimonas thermarum. The sequence continues at coordinate 876 of NZ_VJOL01000049.1, forward strand.
GCCTTCAGGGGCCAGGGTCTGGAAGGAACATTGCCCGTCCAGCAGCACCGCCACGGTGTCGGCGCCGGCGGGCCAGCCGCGCTCGCGCAGCTGGCGCCCGGTGGTGATGAGCACCGGCGCGTTCAGGTCGTTGAGCGGAATGGCGTGTGCCGCCGTCAGCGCCTGCAGCGCGGTGATGCCGGGCACCACGGTGGTGGTCAGCTGTACGCGCTGCGCCAGCCGCTGTGCGATGCGCAGCGAGCTGTCGTACAGCGATGGGTCGCCCCAAACCAGCAGGGCCACGGCGCCGCCGCCCGGCAGGTGCCGGGCGATGGTGTCCAGCCAGATCTGGGCAATGGCGTCGTGCCAGCGATCCACCGCGCCGAGGTAGTCGATATCTGCGCCTTCGCGCACCGGCATGTCGAACGGGGCCACCACCGCGTTGCCGGGCGGCAGCAGCTGGCGGCACAGTTCCAGGCGCAGCTCGGCCAGATCGGCCTTCTCGGCCCCCTTGTGCGGCACCAGCACCAGCTGCGCGCGTTGCAGCGCCGCCATACCTTGACGGGTGATGTGGTCGGGGTGCCCCGCACCCATGCCAATGAGGCTGAGATGGATCTTCATTCGCTGCCCGCCGGGAAACGCGGTGCCGTGCCCAGCGGGCGATAACGGCGGTCGTAGTCAGCCGCGTAGAGCCGGCTGTGGCCAAAGTCCTCGGCGCCGAGGTTGCGGCCGACCAGGATCAGCGCAGTGCGGTCGATGCCTTCGCCCATGGCGACTTCGATGGTGGACAAGCTGGCGCGCACCACGCGCTGGTCGGGCCAGCTGGCACGCCAGACCACCGCCACCGGACAGTCAGCGCCATAGTACGGTAGCAGGTCCTGCACCACCTGGGGCAGCACGTGGATGGACAGGTGGATCGCCAACGTAGAGCCGGTGCGGGCGAAATTCACCAGCGCCTCGCCCTCAGGCATGGGCGAGGCGCGCCCACTGGTGCGGGTGAGAACGACGGACTGACTCATGCCAGGTAGGGTCAGTTCGCTCTCGAGTGCGGCTGCAGCCGCGGCGAACGATGGCACGCCCGGCGTGACAGTGAAAGGAATGCCGACCTTGCGCAAGGCGCGCAACTGCTCGCCCATGGCAGACCAGACCGACAGGTCACCCGAGTGCAGGCGCGCCACGTCCAGGCCCCGTTCGTGGGCGGCCTGCATCTCCTGAAGAATCTGCTCCAGCGACAACGGCGCGGTGTTGACGATGCGGGCCCCGGGCGGGCAATGGGCCAGCACACCTTCGGGTACCAGCGAGCCGGCATACAGGCACACCGGACTGGCGGCAATCAGGTCACGCCCGCGAAGGGTCAGGAGGTCGGGAGCGCCCGGTCCGGCGCCGATGAAATGAACGGTCATGGCATCTGGGATAGAGAAAAGCTCAAGGCAATGGCGGCGGTGGCGCTGCCATCGGTACTGACATGGCGCTTGCAGGCCAGGACGGCGCCGGGACCGGCGGCCGCCAGGGCAGCCGCCTCGGCCAGGCTACGGGCACCATAGCGGGCCGGCACCCGGGCACTGGCGTGTGCAGGTTGCGCGGCCAGCTGGGCCAGCGGCACGGCGTGCAGCGGCAAGGCCAGTTCGGCCGCCAGTTGCGCCAAGGACGGGTGTTGGCACTTGTCGTCGGCCGTCGCCAGCGCGCGTAAGGTCAGCGCCACCCCCACCTGACCGGCTGCAGCCGCAGCCAGCGCAGCGTTCAGCGCCTGGCGCAGAGCCTGGCAGCTGGTCTGCTGGCGAAAGCCAAGACCGGCGATGACGGGGGTCACGGCGGGCATCACAGCACCACACTCCATTGCACCAACGGCCGCGCTGGCTGCCAGCCGCGCAGGTTGCCCAGCGGCTGGGCCTGGGCCAGGGCCACCTGCAACAGTTCACCGCCGTGTTGCGCCTGCAAGTGCAACAGCAGGGCCTCGGTTTCCAGGGACACACCGTTGACGACCAAGCGACAACCCGGCCTCAGCTTGGCACGCAGAGCATGGAAGAGCGCGGCATCGAAACCACCGCCCACGAACACCGCATCAGCAACAGGCAGCGAGGCCAACGCGTCGATGGACACCGCTTGGTGCACCTGCAGCCGATGCGGCACACCCAGCCGTTCGGCGTTACGGCGGATGTTGGCGGCGCGCTGCGGCGATCGCTCCACTGCGTGCGAAACCCCTCCAGCCAGGCACCACTCCACCGACACCGAGCCGGAACCCGCGCCCAGGTCCCACAGGCATTCGCCTGGCCGGGGCGCAAGCGCGCGCAGCGTCAAGGCCCGTATGGGCGACTTGGTGATCTGCCCGTCGTGGGTAAACAGATCGTCCGGCAGGCCACCACTGACGGGCAGGCCGAGCGGGCCTTCATGCAGATCCATTGCCAGCGCCACCGGCGTGTCCAGCGCGGGCAAATCGGGTGTGTTCAGTTGGAAAGGGTGAATGCGCTCGTGCGGTCCACCCAGACGCTCCAGCGCCCAGGCGCTGCTGGCGCCATAACCGTGGTCGCTGACCAGGGCCGCCAGGGCCCGTAAGGCGTCGCCGTCGCGCACCAGGCAGATCAGCCGCTGGCCGCGCCGCAGGCATGGGCGTACCGCCGCCAGCGGTGTGGCATGCAGACCCAGGCACTGCACCATCTCCAGGCGCCAGCCCAAGGCGGCGGCCACCCGTGAAAACGTGGAGGGTACCGGATAGGCTGTCCACTCGCCCACGGCCAGGTGCTGGCAAATGCTGCCCCCCGCCCCGAACCAGAATGGGTCGCCCGAGGCCAGCACCGCCACCGGCTGCCCGCGCAAGGCCAGCACGGGGCGAACGTCGAACGGCACATCCCAGACGATCCCGCGCTCCCCCACGTGGGCCAGGGCCAGGTGACGCGGACCACCGAACACATGGCGCGCACCATCGAGCGCTGCACGGCTACCATCACTGAGCCCTGCCAATCCATCTTCCCCAATGCCGATGATCGACAACCAAGCTTCAGCCATGCGACGTGTCCTCCTGCTGGGTGGCACCACCGAAGCGAGCCAGCTGGCCCAGGCGCTGGCCGCCGCACACGTGGACGCGGTGTTTTCCTATGCGGGCCGAACCGACACCCCGGTCGCTCAGCCGCTGCCCACGCGGATCGGTGGCTTCGGCGGGGTGAAGGGCCTGAGCCATTACCTGCGGGCCGAGCGCATCACCCACGTGATCGATGCCACCCATCCCTTTGCCACCCAGATGAGCCTCCACGCGATACAGGCCTGTGCCCAGTTGGATCTTCCCTTGCTGGCGCTGGAACGGCCGGCCTGGCAGGCGCAGCCTGGCGACCGCTGGCAACATGTGCCCGATCTGGCCGCAGCCGTGGCTGCCCTGCCCGCCGAGCCGGCGCGGGTGTTCCTGGCCATTGGCCGCCAGAACGTGCAGCCCTTCCTGGACGCCGGCCGGCACTGGTTCCTGCTGCGCTTGGTGGACCCCGGCTTCGAACTGCCCACTACACAGGGCACCGTGGTACTGGACCGCGGCCCCTTCACCCTGGCCAACGACCTGGCCCTGATGCGCGAGCATCGCATCACCCACGTGGTGGCCAAGAACGCCGGGGGCGTGGGAGCGCGCGCCAAACTGGACGCGGCACGAGCACTTGGCTGTCCCGTCATCCTGATCGACCGGCCAGCCATTCCTCACCGGCCCACCGTGGCCACGGTGGCTCAGGCGCTGCAATGGCTGGGCGTGACGCAGGCAGTTCGCGGTGTTCATGCGGCCACCGAACGTGGGGTATAGACGAATCGCCCGACGCGGCGCGTGGTGGAGCTGCCCACGATCACCAGGGTTCGCATGTCGGCCATGTCGGGCGTGGCCTGGGACAGCGACACACACTGCAGCCGCTCCTGCGGCGTGCTGACGGCGCGTGCGAACAGCACCAAGCGATCGGGTTCACAAGTCTCACGCAACAGTTGCAGCACCTGTTCGAAGGTGTGCGGGCGGCTGGTCGAGCGCGGGTTGTAGAACGCCATCGCCATGTCGGCGCCAATGGCCGCGCGCAGGCGCATTTCGATCAAGCTCCAGGGCTTGAGGTTGTCGCTGAGATTGATGGTGCAGAAGTCGTGCCCCAGGGGCGCACCGGCGCGGGCGGCCGCGGCCAGCATGGCGGTGATGCCAGGCAGAACGCGCACATCCAGCGCCTGCCAGTCGGGGCGACCCTCCATAGCTTCGAACACAGCCGAGGCCATGGCGAACACGCCCGGATCACCGGAAGACACCACCACCACGCGCTTACCCGCTGCAGCCAGCGTCAGCGCGGCACGCGCGCGACTGAGTTCTTCGCGGTTGTCCGAGGGGTGCAAGGTCAGCCCCTCCCGTGGGGCCACACGCGCCACATACGGTATGTAGCCCACCACATCGGTGGCCTCGGCCAGCGCCTGAACCACCTCTGGCGTGATCAGAGCATGGTCGCCCGGCCCCAGCCCGGCGATGCTGAGCCGGCCGCCCATGCGATCCACAACCGCAGCCTGAGAGCTCATCATTCCGCCACCTCCGGCCGACGCCCCTGACCGTGCACCAGCACGATGGCGAAATACGGGCAGACGCTATCGGGCGTGTTCACCAGACGGCTGATTTGCTGCTGGGGCATAGTGCCGTGCTGGACGAGCCAGGCCTGCTCGAGTCTGCCCGCGCGGGCCAAAGCGCGCCGCACGCGCGGCAGATTGCGGCCCGTCTTCATGATGGCGATGGCATCGGCCGATTGCATGTGACGCACCAAATCATCCTCCGGCAACGTGCCCATCAAAACGGTCAGCACGTCGTCGCCCCAGGTCATGGGCTGGCCGGTGGACCACCAGCAGCCCACCATGCCAGGTATCCCGGGCACCACCTCCACACGGCCTTGCAGCCGGATGTAGAGATGCATGAAGGAGCCGTAAAAGAACGGGTCGCCCTCGCACAGCACCACGATGTCCTGGTGCTGCGCCAGTTGCACCAGGCGCTTGGCCCAGTCGTCATAGAAGCGCGCCAGCTGTTCGATGTAAGCCGGACTGTCAAACGGCAGTTCGGTCGTGACGGGGTACTCCATGGCGTACTCAGTCACATCGGGGGCCAGCAGCTTATCCACGATTTTCCGAGCCTGCCCCGGCCGCCCCTTCTTACGGAAATAGGCCACGTGTCGGGCAGAGCGCACCAAGCGGTCGGCGCGCACGCTCATCAGTTCCGGGTCACCCGGCCCGAGACCGGCGCAAATGACGCGTCCCATCAGATCTCCTTCTCGCTGGCCAATGCATTGATGGCTGCGGCCGTGATGGCCGAGCCGCCCAAGCGTCCGTGCACCACCAAAGCAGACAGACCCGGGGTGGCCATCAGCGCGGCTTTGGACTCGGCGGCCCCCACGAAACCCACCGGGCAGCCGATGACGGCGGCCGGCCGCGGGCAGGCCGGGTCCTGCAGCATGTTGAGCAAGTGGAACAGCGCGGTGGGCGCGTTGCCAATGGCCACCACCGCCCCGGCCAGGCGCGGCCGCCACAGCTCCAGTGCGGCCGCGCTGCGGGTGGTGCCCATCTGGCGCGCCAGTTCGGCCACCTGCGCATCTTGCAGCGTGCAAATGATTTCGTTGTTGGCCGGCAGGCGCTTGCGCGTGATGCCTTCACTGACCATCCGCGCATCGCACAAGACGGGCGCACCGGCCTGCAGCGCCGCGCGGGCGACCTCGGCCATGCCGGGCGTGAAGGCCACGTGCTGCTCCAGCCCCACCATCCCGGCGGCATGAATCATGCGCACCACGACCCGCTCTTCGATGGGCGAGAAGCGACTCAGCGCCGCTTCGGACCGGATGATGGCAAAAGATTGGCGGTAGATGGCGTCGCCATCCCGTTCAAAGGTGTGCAGCATGGGAAAAGCTTTGTTGTAGTTGGTGCACCAGGGTGTCATGGTCCAGCCCGGTGTGGTCTGGCACGCCCGCGGCGGTGCCGTGCCGGATCAGGTCGAAGCCGTGGCGGGTGGCAACGACCGTGACCGCCGGCCGGGGATGAGCACACCCCTTGGTGCAACCCGAGACGTGCAGCCGCCGCCCCGGCGGCACCAGTGGCGCCAGGGCCAAAGCCAGTTCGCGTGTGGGCCCAGCGGCCTGTTCGCAGCCCGGCACCCCAGTGCAGGCGTCCACCCGCAGCCGAGCGTCATCCGCCTTGGTGATGAGTTCGGGCAACTGCGGCAGTGGGGCATCGCCCTCCACCAGCAGGCAGCGCCAGGGCGTCAGGCGCAACGCCCCGACGGTGGCGAGCGCCGACAGCGTGACGGCAGGCAACAGACCAAACACCAGCCCCACCAGATGACCCATCTGGTGCCAGCCTGGCAGGGGACGTGACTGCGCCCCCTGCCAGCGCGGCGCCACCTGCCACGAAGCCGGCAGCGGGATACGCTGCAGCAACGCCCTCATGCGCCCCCGACCCGCCGGCGCACCACCGGCTTGCAGGAACCAGCGCGCCAGCAAAAGCGCGGTATCCGCAGCGTCGGCCGCGGGCACCACCACGCCACGGAGTGCACCATCGGGATACACCAGAACGCCGTCCGCATGGCGTTCCAGACGGATGTCGGCATAGGCCTCGCGCAGACAGGGAACTGGTCCGGTGTCCACCGCGAAACCGAACTTGGCAGGCAATGCCGGCGCGTCGTCGCGGGCCAGCAAACCCTCCAGTTGCAGCGCCAGATCCGGGGTCGGATCAGCGGCGTCCCAAAAGGGCTGCACCTGCACGTTGCGAAGCGCCTCGCGCTCGGCGTCGGCATCCACCAAATCGAGGTCTTTCAAGGCACCCAGCAAATGTGCGTGATGAGTCGGATCAACGCCACGCAACTGCAGATTCGCCCGGTTGGTCAGTTCCAGCACCGGGTGGGCCCAGCGCTGCGCCAGTTGCGCCAGGCCCTGCGCCTGTTCCTGGCTGAGTCTGCCCGCCCGCGGCCGAACGCGCACCACCAGTCCATCGCAAGCGGCCATGGGTCTGACAGCGCCCGGGCACCAGCCACGAATCCGCGCGTGCCCTCGGCCATCATGGGTGTTGGACTTATTCATGGTACCGCGTCGTGGCTCAGTCAGACTCGAAATAGGGACTCAGTTGCACGGTTTCGCCGATGATCAACAGACCAGGCTGGGGCCCGTAGGCCGGCGCGCATTGGAGCAATCGGCTCAGACGGCAGGCCAGCACCGTCTGGGACGGGCGGGTGCCGTCGCGCACGATGGCAGCCGGCGTCTCGGGCGACAGGCCGTGGGCCATCAGGCGCTCGGCGATATGGGGCAGGCGCTGGATGCCCATGTAGAACACCCGCGTCTGGCCTGGTCGCGCCAGCGCCCGCCAGTCGTGAGTGGCCGCGTCATTGGCCAGATGGCCCGGGAGGAACACGCAACTGGTGGCATAGTCTCGGTGTGTCAGCGGAATGCCGGCAGCGGCTGAACAACCACTGGCAGCCGTGACGCCGGGCACCACCTCACAGGCAATGCCGGCGGCCTGCAGCGCCTGTACTTCTTCGCCACCGCGCCCGAACACATAGGGGTCGCCTCCCTTGAGGCGCACCACGCGACGCCCGGCACGGGCGTGCGCGATCAACAGCTCATGAATGCCTTCTTGCGGCACGCTGTGATAACCCAAGGCCTTGCCCACGTACACGCGTTGGGCGGTGGCGGGAATACGTTCCAGGATCTCAGCCGAAATCAGGCGGTCGTACACCACCACCTCGGCACGCTGGAGCCGGTCCAGCGCGCGCAAGGTCATCAGGTCAACCGGCCCCGGCCCGGCCCCGACAATGGCCACGTTGCCAATGGGCTGCGCCTCAGACACTGACAACTCCCGTCGGCATCGCCACGACGTGGGGGAACCCGGTACTTAAGCGGCTAGACATCAGGCCGCGGTGTACAGGCGCGGCTCCACCGCAATGGAGCCCCGCAGACGCTTGACCTGCTTGGCGGCAGCCAGCAAAACCAGGTCTACCAGGGGCTCAAGCAGTACGACGGTCATATAGGCTGCACCAAAGCTGCCAATGCTTTCCAGGTTGGCGGCGGTGACACCCTGGCCGTAGAGCGCCCAGAAGCCCACCCACATCACGATGCCACCCTGGTAGGTGGTCGACAGCTTGAGTGCCTGGGCATAGCCGATGTCCACATAAGCGGTGGCGGGCGGGATGATGCGACGGGCCAGTGCGTGGGTGGCAAACAGCGGCACCAGTAGTGTAGTAACGTTCATACCGTACTGGGGCAGGTCGGCGGGAGCAAAAAACAGACTCTGGATACCCAGCCCAACCGCCAGGCCGATGGCCGCCGGGGCCGCACCCAACACCAGCAGCAGCGTGCTGCCCAGGATCAGGTGCACTTCCGAGACGCCCACCGGGTGGTGCGGCAACACCTCGAAAAAGCAGAACACGAGCGCGGCCGCAAACAGCGCGCGCAGCAGCAGCGCGGCAGCGCCTTCTCGCTTCGCCATGGTCAGCGCCAACTTGGCCGTGTAGCCCAGGGATGCCGCCGCAGTGGCATAGCTCAGAACGATCTTGGCGCCGTCCACCAATCCGGGTTCGATGTGCATGGTCTTACTCCTCAGAAGCAGCGTTGTCGCCAACGCGGGTTGAAAAGTCGTTCGCTTCCAGCGCACCTGCGCCGGACCGGGGCATCGTCACCCACTGCCCCTTCACGGCTTGGACTTCGATGCGGTGATCAAAAGCCGCCTCCAGTGCGCGGTGCGAGGCAGGGTCGGCACACGCCCCCTGGTGCGTGATCCGACCTTGCACCACCACCACCAGTACGTCGGCGTGCAGTGCCATGCCGATCTCGTGCAGCACACTGACCACGGTACGGCCCTCGCGCACCAGGCTGTGCACCAGATTCAGCCAGTCCACCTGGTGTGGTGGATCGAGGTTGGCCAGCGGCTCGTCCATCAGCAACACCTGGGCCTCGACCGCCAGAGCGCGGGCCAGCAGCACGCGCTGGCGCTCGCCGCCCGAGAGCTGGCCGAGCGAGCGCGCCCGCCAGTCCCAGGCCTGGGTGGCGCGCAGCGCCCGCTCGACGGCGGCGCGGTCGGCGTGGCCGGGCGCACCAAGCCAGGCCAGGTGGGGCAGCCGGCCGAGCATGGCCACATCCCACACGGTGAGGTCGTCGGCACTGGCCTCGTTCTGGCCCAGCCAGGCGAGCTGCTGCGCACGCGCACGGCGCGGCCAGTCTGCCAGCGGCCGGCCGAGCAGCGCCACCTGACCGCGGCAGGGCAGCAGACCGGCCAGCGCCTTGAGCAGCGTCGACTTGCCCGCGCCGTTGGGTCCGACGACGCAGGTCCAACGTCCGCGCGGCAACGCCAGCGTGATGTCGTGCAGGATTTCGGCCTCGCCCAGACGGACGGACAGACCGCGCGCAGCGATGGCGGCGGCCGCGATGGGAAGCCTCTGGTTCACCATCCCGCCCCCCGCGACACGTGCGTGCTGCGTTGCATCAGCCACAGCAGGTAGCCGCCGCCGAGCACGGCGGTGAGCACCCCCACCGGCAGCTCCTGCGGCGCGATCAGCCCGCGCGCGAGCGTGTCGGCCGCCATCAGCAGCGCGCCGCCCATGGCGCTGGCCAGCAGCATCAGGTGGCCGCTGGTGGTCTTGACCAGCGAGCGCACCAGGTGCGGCGCGGCCAGGCCGACGAAAGCGATCAGCCCGGTCTGCGCCACGGCGGTGCCGGTGGCGAGCGCCAGCACCGCCACCAGCGCGGCGCGCATCGGGCCCAGCGGCAGGCCCAGGCTGCGCGCCGTCGCGTCGCCCAGGCTCAGGCCGTCGAGCACGCGCGCGAGCAGCCCGGCCGCAAGCAGGCAGGCGATCCACACGCCGGCCATCAGGCCAGCCGCCGTCCAGCCCACGAAGCTGGTGGAGCCGAGCATGAAGGCCTGCATGGCCTGCAGCGATTCGGGCGAAAAGAGCAGCACCAGATGCGTCATGGCGCCCAGCACCACGCCCACCACCACCCCAGCGAGCAGCAGGCGCAGCGTGTGCTGCACCCCACGCGAGAGCAGCAGGGTCAGCAGCACCGCCAGCACCGCGCCGCCGAAGGCCGCCCCGGTTAGCCCCAGGCGCACCCAGATGCTGCTGGAGAACACGCTCGCCGCCACGCCGCTGTTCATCATGCTGGCCCCGAGCATGCCGCTCGCCCCGCCCATGGCGGCCAGCGCCAGCGCCACGCCCAGCGACGCGCCCGAGGCGCTGCCGAGCAGGTACGGATCGGCCAGCGGGTTGCGAAACAGCCCCTGCGCCACCGCCCCGGCCAGGCCCAGCAAGGCACCCGCCGCCCAGGCGCCCAGGGTGCGCGGCAGGCGGATCTCCCAGACGATCTGCTGCGCCAGGGCGGTGGCGGCCGGGTCGGCCTGCGGGTTCAACAGCGGGCCGAGCAGGTTCTCGAAACCGGCGCTGCCCACGCAGACGCCGAGCGCGGCCAGCCCCAGCGCCGCCAGCAGCAAGGCGGCGACAAGCCCGGCTGCGCGGCGGGCGTTCACGGGCGCACCCCCCCCTTCTTCACCCCCGGCGCTTTTTCGGCCAGGCAGCGCGCCATCAGCCGCGCGCCCTCGGCCATGCGCGGGCCGGGGCGCACCAGCGCGTCGGATTCGTCGGCCCGAAAGACGCAGACATGCTGGCCGCGGATGGCGCGCAGGCTCTGCCAGCCGGGGCGCTGCATCAGGCCGTCCGCGCTGCGCTCACCCACCATGATCAGGTCCGGATCGGCGCGCACGATGAACTCGGGGTTGAGCTTCGGAAACGGCCCGAGCGCCGCGGGCACGATGTTCTTCGCGCCCAGCCGCGTCAAGGTCTCGCCGATGAACGAACCTTCGCCCGCCGCATAGGGGCCGGGGTTGACCTCGAAATACACCCGCGTACCGCGCGCCCCGGGCGGCAGCGACTGGGCCGCGGCCATGACGGCGGCGTCGATGGCGCGCCAGATGCGCTGCGCATCCGGCACCTCCAGCAGTTGGCCGATCTTGAGCATCACCCGCTGCACGTCGGCATGCGTCTTGGGTTCGAGCGCCACCACCTTGATGCCCAGCGCGCGCAGGCGCTCGCCCGCACGCGAGGAGGTGGCCATCAACACCACGTCCGGCCGCAGCGCCACGATCTGCTCGATGTTCGGATCCAGCCCCCCGCCCACACGCGGCAGGGCTTTGACGGCTTCGGGCCAGTTGGTGTAACGGTCCACACCCACCAGACGCTGGCAGTGGCCGAGTTCGCACACCGTCTCGGCCAGCGAGGGCAAGAGGCTCACGATGCGCTGCGGCGCGCGCTCGAGGGTGACGGTGACGCCGGCGTCGTCGGTGATCTGCAGCGCGGCCTGCGCGGGCCAGGCCAGCAGCGCGAGGAGGATGGCGAGCAGGCGCCGGGCGAGTGCGCTCATGCGCGGCCTTTCACGGTCAGCGGCAGGCCGGCGACCATGAGCGTCACCCGCTCGCAGGCCGCCGCCACCCACTGGTTGAGCCGGCCCAGTTCGTCGACGAAGGAGCGCACCTCCCGTCCGAGCGGAATCACGCCGAGGCCGATCTCGTTGCCCACCAGCACCAGCGGGCCGGGCGCAGCCTTGATGGCTTCGATGAGCATAGCGTCCCCATCCCAATTCTCGCCGACCTGAGCGGTGTTTTGTTCAAAATGGGCGGTCATGGGCATGCGCACGGCGGTCAGCCACAGCGTCAGGCAGTCCACCACCACCAGGCGGTGCGGCCGGCTTTCGCGCGCGATGGCCTCGGGCAGCGCCAGCGGCTCCTCCACCGTGCGCAGCCCCGGCACGCGCTGCGCGCGCTCGGCGCGGTGCCGCGCGATGCGCTCGCGCATCTCGGCGTCGTGCGGCTGGGCAGTGGCGATCAGCACCGCCTCGTGCGCGGCGTCGGCGGCGAGCCAGTCGCGGGCCAGTTGCTCCGCGCGGCGCGACTTGCCGCTCTTCTGGCCGCCCAGGATGAATTCGCTGCGGGCGAGGTCAAGCATGCTGCTGCATCCAGTTGCGCACGATGCGGTGCAGCTGCTCGACGCCGTCGGTCAGCGCGGCCGGGCCGGGCTGCAGGATGTCGGCGGACTTGATCTCGAACAGCTGCCCATCGCGCACCGCCGGCACCCCCTGCCAGCCGGGCCGCGCGGCCACGCGCTCGGCGCGGAATTTCTTGCCGCACCAGGAGCCGATGACGATGTCGGGCGCGCGCCGGATGATCTCCGTGGCGTCGGTGATGGTGCGGTCCTTGCCCAGCGGCTGCGCGGCGAGCTCGGGGAAGATGTCGTCGCCGCCGGCGATGCCCAGCAGCTCCGACACCCAGCGGATGCCGCTGATGGGCGGCTCGTCCCACTCCTCGAAGTACACCCGCGGCCGCCGCTTGCCCGCAGCTTCCAGCGCCGCTACCTCGGCGCGGATGGCGTCGAGCCGCGCCCGCATGGCCGCGATGTGCGCCAGCCCCTCGTCCGCGCAGCCCACCATGGCCGCCACCTGGTACAGCATGGAGAAGATCTCCTCCACGCTGCGTTGGTTGAACACCGTCACCGCCACCCCGGCGCGGATCAGCGCGGCGGCGATGTCCGCCTGCAGGTCGGAAAACCCAAACACATGATCGGGCCGCAGCGCCAAAATTTGGTCGATCTTGGCGGTCAAAAACGCGCTCACCTTGGGCTTTTCCCGCCGCGCCTGCGGCGGGCGCACGGTGTAGCCGCTGATGCCGACGATGCGGTGCGCCTGCCCGAGCAGGTAGAGCCACTCGGTGGTCTCCTCCGTCAGGCAGACGATGCGCTGCGGCCCGTGGTCGATGCGCGTCATGGAACAGACACCCCCGCGGCGTGGGGCGGCGCGACCGCGCGCAGCCCCGGTGACGACAGCAGCTGCGCCGCAGCTGCCGGTGCCGATGCAAACCAGGCATGAAAATAGCTGGCCAGCACCGGGCCGTGCTGCCAGATCGCCTCGCCCCGCCCGTGGCCGCGCGCCGGGGTGGTGTGCGCCAGCGGCGGCAGCACCGTCTGCAACGTGGAGTAGTGGAAGCTGTGCCCGCGTAGCGTGCCCCACGGCGTTGGCCAGGCGTGCGGGCCTAGCGCGGCCAGCCGCGGCTGCATGCGCGCCTCACCCGGCAGCAGCCCCCACATCGGCACGCGCCGGCCGTCCACCAGGGTCAGCGCCTCCAGCAACGCCAACATGCCGCCGCATTCGGCCCACACCGGCCGGCCAGCCTGCACATGCCGCGCCACGCCGGCGCGCGTGCGGTCGGCCGCGGCCAAGGCCTCGGCGTGCAATTCCGGGTAGCCGCCGGGCAGCCACAGCGCGTCGGCATCGGGCACCGGTTCGTTGGCCAGCGGCGAAAACGTCACCACCTCGGCCCCCAGATCGCGCAGCGTTTGCACGTTGGCCGGGTAGACGAACGCAAACGCCGCATCGCGCGCAAGCGCAACGCGCCGCCCTTGCAGCAGGTGCGGCAGCCGCTGCGCCGCGCCATCCGGCGCTTCGAACCCCACGGCCACCTGTTGCCAATCCGCCGGCCCCCACTGCCCCAACGGCGTCGCCGCCATGGCATCGGCCCAGGCGTCGAGCCGCGCCAGCGCGTCAGGCAGTTCGAAGGCCTGCACCAGGCCCAGATGCCGCTCGGGCAGCGCCAGCGCCTCGTCGCGTGGCAGGGCACCCAGCCACGGCCCGTCTTCGGTGTGCACGGCCGCGCGCAGCATCTGGGTATGCCCATCACCCGCCACGCGGTTGGCCAATACCCCCGCCCACGGCAGGCCGGGCCGGTAGTGTCGCAAACCGTGCACCAGCGCGCCAAACGTGCCGACCATGGCACCGGCGTCGACCACCGCCAGCACCGGGATGCCGAAGCGCGCGGCCAGGTCGGCCGCGCTGGGCTCGCCGTCGAACAGCCCCATCACGCCTTCGATCAGGATCAGGTCGCTGTTCCGCGCCGCGGCGTGCAGCCGTGCGCGGACGTCGGCCTCGCCGTTCATCCAGAGGTCGAGGTTGTCCACCGGCTGGCCGCTGGCGAGGGCAAGCCAGTGCGGGTCGAGAAAGTCCGGCCCGCACTTGAACACCCGCACGCGCCGCCCCAGGCGCACCTGCCAGCGCGCCAAGGCGGCGGTCACGCTGGTCTTGCCCTGCCCCGAGGCCGGGGCGGCAATGAGCAGGGTGGGACAGCGGGCCAGTGCGCTCCACATCGGGTCAGTCGTTCCAGTTGAGCGAAACAAACAGATTGCGCCCCGGCATGGTGTAGCCATTGGCCAAGGAGTAAGCCTTGTCCGTGAGGTTGTTCAGGCGGACCTGCACGGTCAGGTTGGGGCGAATCTGATAAGCAGCCCCCACATTCAACACCCCATAGCCCGGCAGGGTCACCCGCCCCGGGAATTGGGCGTCCTCGCGGTCGCTCGACAAGCGCAGTTCGGCATACGACTGCCAGGCCCCTTGCCGATGGCTGACCTGGGTGCGCAGCACGTGGCGAGCCACCCGCAGCACGCGATCGTTGCTGGGCTTGAGACGCGGATCCGCGTGATCGTACGACACCGACAGCGCCGTCGCGCCCCAGGATTGATCCCACGTCAGGGTCACGCCCTCCAGCACGGCCTGGTTGGACTGCACGTTGGTCGACGGGGTGATGAAGCCTTGGACCCGGTTACGGTAGAGCACCGCACTGGCGCGCGTGCTGCCCTGCTGATAGCGCAGGCCCAGCTCATGCGCCCGGCCTTTTTGCGGCGTCAAATCTGGGTTGCCAAAGCCAGGAAAGTACAACTGGTTGAAGCTGGGCGCCTGGAAGGTCGTGCCCGTGCTGCCGACCAGCCGCAGCGACGGGCTGAGCTTGTAGCCCGCCGACAACGCCCAGGTGTTGAAGCTGCCAAATTGGGAGTTTCGGTCGTGCCGCGCGGTCACCAAGCCGTTCCAGTCCTGCCCGTTCATCGCATACGAGGCCGCCAGACCGCGCAGCGTGCGCGACGACACCGTGTAGTTGGTGGTGCTGTCCACCTCGTCCTTGCGCTGCTCGGCAATCACGCTGAGGGTGTCACGACCCAAACGGACGTCGTTTTGCCAGATGAGCTGAGACCGGGTGGTGTTGAAGCGGCTCTGACCAGCGGCAGCACCGTCGGCGATGCGCCAGTAGCGGTTGACCGAAACATCGCGTGAGTGGCCATAGGTCAGGGTCGATGTCCACTCAGCGGTCCAGTCGGCGCTCCATTTCAGCACCTGTTGTTCCAACCGCGGATACGCCACGGCCCGGGCAGTGGCGGCATTCAGGCTCAAAGGATTGGGAAAGGGAGCGCCGTCGAAACCGTATTCGCCGTCGCTGAGCAGCACCTGGGCAGAAACCAGGTGCCGGGCATTGACCCGGTAGCGCACGCTGGCATCGAGGCTGGAGTACTCAAACCCGTCCGCATCTGCGTTGAAGCCGCTGGCGCCCGGCAGCTTCACGTTGATGCCCTTGGCACGCTCGTGGCTGGCCCCCAAGCTGTACCCCCAGTCGCCGGACTGCCCTTGCAGCGAAGCGCCCAGCTTGCGCTGTCCATCCGTCCCTGCTCCCACCGAGGCCGAGCGCGTCAGGCCGTCCTGCGGCTCACGGGTAAACACTTGAATCACACCACCGACCGCGTCGGGGCCGTACAGGGCCGCGGCCGCGCCGCGCAATACCTCAACGCGCTCGATTCGGTCCAGCGGCAGACTCTCGAGCGAGTAGCTCCCCGTCGTCGCAGAGCCGACGCGTACCCCGTTGATCAACAAAATGGTTTGGGACGAGCTCGCGCCCCGCAAAAAAACCCCGGAATTGGAGCGGTAACTGCCGTTGAACGTGACCTGCACACCCGGCAGGTTTGCCAACACGTCGATGAGCGATTGCAGGCCCGCCTGCTCCAGCTGGGCTCGATCGATGATCGATACATCGGCCACCAACTCTGTCAGAGGTGTGGTGACGCGTGTGGCGGTGACGACGACGGGGTCCATCTGGACTGGCTGGGCCAGCGCAGAGACGCTCACCCCCAACCAACCGCCCACGATGAGCGGGTACACACGTGCCGCATGGGCACGACGCTCGCCAATAGCCATGATAGAAGTCCAACAAAGTGTGTCCTCACCGCCTTCCCCGACGGTGCATGGACGTCACGGCGGGCTCGACGCGTCGAGCCCGCCACCCCGTTGGCCGGTATCCGGGCTGGTGGATGCAACCTTCGCGGGCCTTCCCAGATGCGCGCGGCATCCAGTGACCGACGGGCGAAAGCGGGGCGTGTGCGCAGCACACACCCGTCCACTTACCGTTGCGGGGGCAGCGCTGGTTAGGAGCCAACCGGCGGTCGGCGTCCCCCCAGCTTCCCGTTTAACTGCGCCGCGAGAACCGCGCGCGCGAGCACCAACGTGCCGCCATTGTAGTGCGAAGGCTTGCGCGGGGCCTACAATCCGTGGCCCATGACGCCTGCGATCATCGACGAACTGGCCCAGCGCGTGGAGCGGCTGCTGCAGCGGCACCAGCAGCTCGTGCAGGACAAGGCACGCCTGGAGCACCACGTGCAGCAGCTCACCCAGGAGCGTGAGCGTTTGCGGGCGCAATGCGCGGCGGCGCGCGCACGCTTGGATGCGCTCATCGCCCGCATCGCCACCGACGAGGAGGCTCCATGAACAAGCCCGCCATCAAGCAGGTCGAAGTGCAGATCATGAGCCAGACCTACCTGCTGGCCTGCCCGGTGGACGGCGAGGATGCGCTGCGCGAGGCCGTCTCCACGGTCGATGCCGCGATGTGCCGCATCCGCGATGCTGGCAAGGTCAAGGCGCGCGACCGCATCGCGGTGCTGGCGGCGCTCAACATCGCCTACGACGCCTCGCAGCGCGACCCGGCACTCGCCTTTCGCCACTCGTCCTTCAGCACGCCCGACGGCGCTGACGCGGGCGCTGACGCAGGTGCGGTCGCCTTGCCCGCCGCCGCCGTGCAGAGGCTGCGCGGGTTGATCGCGCGCATCGACGCGGCACTCGACGCCGAGGAGCCGCGCGCCTAGGCAGCCGCGGGCGCCCATGGCCCCCGGTGCGCCGCCGTGGGCGTACAATCGGGGCGTCTGCCAACCGCTGGGCTTTACATTCCTTGAACCAATGCTCGTAGAGCCCGGGCTTGGTACATCGTGCAGTGGGCGTGATCGTCTCGCGTCAGACGAACCCGAAGCTGCGCTGCCCTCGCCCACCTGAACCCCCGCGTTCAGGATGCCGGCCCGGCGGCTTGGCAGACACCCCCGCCCCCCTGCATCATCACCGCGCACGCGGCGCTGCCGCGCGCAACGTCCCACCTTTCATGCTCGATCCCCTGTTGATTGCCGAGCTGGCCGCCCTGGGCCTGGCCACGGGTTTCCTGGCCGGGCTGCTGGGTATTGGCGGCGGGATGCTGCTGGTACCCTTCATCACCTTCATCCTGGGCCACCGCGGCGTGCCCGCGGATTTGGCGATCAAGATGGCGATTGCCACCTCGATGGCCACGATCGTCTTTACGTCGCTGTCGAGCGTGCGCGCCCATCACCGGCGCGGCGCCGTGCGCTGGGACCTGGTGGCGCGTCTGGCACCCGGCATCGTGCTGGGCGCCGCCCTGGCCGGGGCCGGCGTGTTTCGCATCGTGCAGGGCCGCTGGCTGGCGTTGTTGTTCGCCGGCTTCGTGGCGTTTTCCGCCACGCAGATGTGGCGCGCCCGCGCGCCCTCACCCGGGCGCGGCCTGCCCGGCCCCGCCGGTCAGCTGGCGGCCGGCGGGGCGATCGGCTTTCTCTCCGGCCTGGTGGGTGCGGGCGGCGGCTTCATCAGCGTGCCGTTCATGACCTGGTGCAACGTCGCCATGCACCAAGCGGTGGCCACCAGCGCGGCGCTGGGCTTTCCGATCGCACTGGCCAACGTGGTGGGCTACGTGTGGTCGGGCGCCCAGGTGGACGGGCGCCCACCGGGGTCGCTGGGCTATGTCTTTTTGCCGGCGCTGGCGGTGGTCGCATCGGCCAGCGTGCTGATCGCCCCGGTGGGCGTGCGCGTCGCCCACGCGCTGCCGGTGGCTGCCCTCAAGCGGGTGTTCGCCCTGCTGCTCTACGGCCTGGCCGCTTCCATGGCTTACAAGGCGTGGAGCGGCTGAGCCGCCACCACGATGCCGTCCGCATCCGCGTACAGCCAGTCGCCTGGCCGCACCCAAACCCCCTGGATCTGCACTGGCACGTCGCGCTGGCCCTGACCGCGCTTGTCGGTGGGCAGGGGCAACACGGCCAGGGCACGGATGCCCACCGCCGCGACCTCCAGCTCCGCCACGTCGCGCACGCAGCCATCGACGACGATGCCAGCCCAGCCATTGCGGGCTGCGGCCGCCGCCAGGTTGCCGCCCACCAACGCGCGGCGCAGCGACCCCCCACCATCCACCACCAACACCCGGCCCTGCCCCGGCTCGTCGAGCGCGGCTTTCACCAGGGTGTTGTCCTCGTGGCACTTGACCGTGCTGACGGGCCCCGCAAAGCGCCGAAACGCACCAAAATCCCGAAACACGGGCGGCAGCACGCGAAAGCCGCCGCTGAGGTCGCCCTTGTGGGCATCGCACAAATCACAGGTCGAAAACGCGATCGTCATGGCTGTCTGGGTTCGAAGGGGTGACGTCCACACCCCGCCGATCATAGGCGATGGGCGTGCGGCGTCGGCGCCACGCAACGCCGCAACCGGTCAACATCGGGGAAAACCCCGCCCCCATGCGCAAAAGCCCATGGACGCCCTAGAAAAACCCCCGCTTTGCGTATAGGATGTTGGTATCCATGCGAGCGCTTCGCGCTCCGTGGCGAGCTTGCAACCCACCTAAGGAACTTTCCATGGCCACTGCGAAAAAAGCTGCCACCGCCAAAGCCGCCCCGGCGGCTGCACCTGCGACCAAGAAGGCCGCCACGGCCGCTGCGCCCAAGCGCACGCCCAACGCCGCCTTCATGAAGCCCATGACGCCCAGCGCCGACTTGGCCGCCATCGTCGGGGCCAAGCCGCTGCCGCGCACCGAGGTGACGAAAAAGGTTTGGGAATACATCAAAAAGAACAAACTGCAAGACGCCACCAACAAACGCATGATCAACGCCGACGCCAAACTCAAGGCGGTGCTCAAAAAGCCCCAGGTGTCGATGTTTGAAATGACCAAGATCATCAGCACCCACCTGTCGTGAGCGTGGGCGGTGGGCCGGTCCCGCCGCCGAGGGGGAGACAGGCACGGCCCACCCCCCAATAGGGATAGGGGCGGTCAGTATGCCTGACCGAGCCCCTCCCACACCACCCGGCATGCGGGTCCGCACCGGGCGGTTCGAGAAGTTGAGGTCATGAGAGTCGGGGTAGGCCAAGTTGGTCGAAATAA
>NZ_VJOL01000005.1 GCF_007556705.1 Tepidimonas thermarum
GCAAAGACGACGACAGCGGCACGCCGCCTGGGCGCAACCCCGAGGTGGACTTCAAAGGGCAGGCGCGCTGCAACGACACCCACGTCAGCACCACCGACGCCGATGCCCGGCTTTACAAGAAAGCCCCAGGGGACAAGTCCCGTCTGTGCCACATGGGCCACATCCTCATGGAAAACCGCAACGGCCTGATCGTGGATGTCGAGATCACCCACGCCAGCGGCACCGCCGAGCGCGAGGCGGCGCTGGTGATGCTGGGACGCCGGAGCAACACAAACAAGCGGATCACCGTCGCAGCCGACAAGGGCTACGACACCAAGGACTTCATCGCGGGTTGCCGCAAGATCAAGGTCACGCCGCACGTGGCGGCCAAGGACAAGCACTCTGCCATCGATGGCCGCACCAAACGGCACGAGGGCTACAAGACCAGTCTGAAGGTGCGCAAGCGCATCGAAGAGGCCTTTGGCTGGATCAAGACGGTGGGCGGTTTGGCCAAGACCAAGCTCATTGGCCACGCCAAGCTCGCGGGCCAGGCGCTGCTGTGCTTTGCCACCTACAACTTGGGTAGCGCATGGGCTCCATGGGCGGCTGGTGGGATGCGCATCATGCGTGAGTGCTGGGGTACGTGCGCCCAAAATGGGCAAAACGGCCTGCAAACCGGCCGAAATGCACGTCGCAATCGCTGCGCAGCCACGTCTGGGCGGCTCGTTTCTTCGAAAGCAGCGTCACTGGTGCGTTCGAAGGGTATTTTTTCAACGGCCTGTTAGGCGTTGTGGCGCAGGCGATCTAGGGTGGCGCTGGCCAGTAGGCGGTTGTTGGGGAAGGCCTGATCCCACTCTGGGAAGTCCAGGTTGCTCGTGACGATGGTTGAGGCCTCAGCGCCGCTGCGCCGGCACCTGACGCTGTGGCTCAAGCAGTGGTTGCGCCGCACGCGGCGCAGGGGTAGGATAGGCGAGGAATTGGATCAATACGCGGACTGGCTGGAGCCGACGATGAAGCTGCACGAAAAGCTTGACCTGTGGTACGAGCAGGCCTTGAGTGAGGGTATGGAGTAGGGCCAACACCAAGGCCTGGCCAAGGCAGTGGCCCTGCAGGCGCGGCTGCGATTTGGTGAGCTGCCGGCCTGGGCGCACGAGCGGCTGGCCAACGCCAGCGACGCTGAGCTCGAGGCCTGGCTGGGGGCGATGCTCAGCGCTGGCTCGCTCGAAGAGCTCTTGAATCGTTAGTCCCAACAACTTCCTTCCTTCCTTCCTTCCTTCCTTCCTTGCTTGTGCGTGCCACCGCTGCGCCGGTGGCTTTTTTTGTTGGGTTGCCAAGAAGAAAGAGGTGTGCTGGTGAAAAAATCCTATTGATCCGGCACGATGAAGTTTTCGTGCCGCGTACGTGACGATGGGGTCCTGGAAATAGCTGGGGACGCGATCGGGATTGGCGGCGATGCATGGCACGTGCTCGTTGGCTGCGGCACGCAACCTGGCCTTGGTTCGCACGGGTACCTTCGAGCCGATCGCCTGCTTGAGGTCGGCATTGAGCCGCTCGTCGGGGTTGAGTTCGGGGCTGTCGCTGGGCAGGTAGAAGACCTCGATGTCGGCCTTGTGGTGGGCCAGCCAGGCCTTGACGGGCCGGCCGTGGTGTACGCCCAGGTTGTCCAAGATCAGGAACACCTTCTTGCGCCGGCGCTGACCGTCGCGCACCAGGGCCTGCAAGAACTCAAGGAGCCTGTCGTGGTTGAACGCGCCGTCGATGATCATCCAGCTGACACGGCCCCGATTCGTGACAGTGCAGATCATGGAGAGCTTCTCTCGCGTGCCACCGACAGCCATCGTCACCGGCGTCTTGCCGCGCGGCAGACCTCCTCGATCAGTATTCCGCCTTCGGCCTGCAGCAGCAAGCCAATGGCCTGTTCCTCGGTGAATCTGGTCTTCCTCATGTCCGTCATTCTCCTGGTGGTTGACGGACTTCTCGAACTTCAGGCTGGTATGGCTGGCGGGCGGCAGGTCACCGCAGCCTTTCCAAGGGCCCATGCCGGTCCTCCAGGGCAGAGCCCATTGGAGGCGATGAGCCCCCGCTGCGCGTGTCCCCATGGTCGTCGGTGTGCGCCGACGTATCATGCTGCCCAGTATGAACATCATCATCTTTGGCGCCGGCCGGGTGGGCGAGAGCGTGGCCGAGAGCTTGGTGTCCGAGCAAAACGACATCACGGTGATCGACCAGGACCCGGCGCGGGTGCGCGTGCTGGAGGAGCGCCTGGACCTGCGTGGCGTGGTGGGCAATGGCATACAGCCCTCGGTGCTGGCCGAAGCCGGCGCCAAGGACGCTGACATGCTGATTGCCTGCGCCGCATTGGACGAATCCAATCTGGTCGTGTGCAAGCTGGCACACGATGTGTTTCAGGTGCCCACGACGATCGCGCGGCTGCGCTCGCCGGAGTTCGAAGAGGGCAGTGCGCTGCTGGGCAAAAGCGGCTTTGCGGTGGACCATGTGATCTGCCCGGAAGAGTCGGTGATGCGCTACATCCACCAGCTCATCGACTATCCCGAGGCGCTGCAGGTGCTGGCGTTTGCCGAGGGGCGGGTGTGCCTGATCGCGGTGCGGGCGACGGCCGGCAGCGCCCTGGTGGGACACACGATAGGCGAGTTTCGGCAGCTGCTGCCCAAGGTGGAGATGCGGGTGGTGGCGCTGTACCGGCAGGATGCCGAGCTCGATCCCGCGGCCGGCACGCGCATCCTGCCCGGGGACGAGGTGTTCATTTTGGCGGGCAACGACCAGATCCGGCAGGTATTGGCCGCGCTGCATGCGCGCGACAAGCCGGTGCAGCGGGTGATGATCGCCGGTGGCGGCAAGGTGGGGCTGCGGCTGGCGCGCTCGCTGGTGGGCCAGTGCCAGGTCAAGGTGCTGGAAGCCAGCGCCAAGCGCTGCGAATATTTGGCCAGCCAACTGCCGTCCAGCACCCTGGTGCTGCACGGCGACTGCACCGACGAGGAGCTGCTGTCCGACGAAAACGTCGCCGACATGGACCTGTTTTTGGCCCTGACGAGCGACGACGAGGACAACATCATGGCGGCGATGCTGGCCAAGCGGCTAGGGGCGCGGCGCGTGCTGGCGCTCATCAACCGCCGCGCGTATGCCGAGATGTTGCAGGGCAGCACGATCGACATTGCCGTGTCGCCCGCGCAGACCGTCATTGGCGAGCTGCTGGCCCACGTGCGGCGTGGTGACGTGGTGGCGGTGCACAGCCTGCGTCGCGGCGCGGCCGAGGCGCTGGAGGGTGTGGCGCGCGGCGACGCCAAGACCTCGCGCCTGGTGGGGCGGCGGGTGGAGGAGGTCAAGCTGCCGCAGGGGGCGCGCTTTGGCGCCATCGTGCGCGGGCAAGGGCGTGACGCCGAGGTGCTGATGCCCCACCACGACACACTGATCCAGGCCGACGATCACGTGGTGATCTTCATCCCCAACAAGCGTCTGGTGCGCGAGGTGGAAAAGCTGTTCCAGGTCGGGGCGACGTTTTTCGGCTGACGGCCGGCACACGCGCGCGATCGATGGCCGCCCCGCATTGAAGGCAAAAGTGTCATGCCGTATTTCGGTCCCGTTCTGTATGTTTTTTCGCACGTGCTGATGGCATTTGCGCTGGCGTTTGCCGTGCCGATGGGATGGGCCTGGTTCCACGACGATGTGACGCACGAGCTGCAGTGGGCCATCTGCGCTGCCTTGACGCTGGCCAGCGGTGTGGTGCTGTGGCTGCTCACGCGGCGCCAGCGGGGCGAGCTGGCCACGCGCGATGGTTTTTTGCTGGTCAATCTGGTGTGGCTGGTGCTGCCCGCTTACGCGGCCGTGCCGCTGTATTGGATGGTGCCGGGCATCACGTGGCACCACGCGTATTTCGAGGCGATGAGCGCGCTGACCGCCACCGGTGCCACGGCCCTGTCGGGTCTGGACGCGCTGCCGGTATCGGTCAATGTCTGGCGCTGCTTCTTGCAATATGTGGGCGGCCTGGGGGTGATGCTGTTGGTGGTGGCGGTGCTGCCCATGCTGGGCTTGGGCGGCATGCAGCTCTACAAGGCCGAAACCCCCGGCCCGATGAAGGACCAAAAGCTCACGCCCCGCATCGCCGAGACCGCGCGCGGGCTGTGGACGGTGTATTTTGGGTTTTCGGTGGCGTGTTTGCTGGCGTACCGCTGGGCCGGCATGGGGTGGGCCGATGCGTTCATGCACATGTGCTCGACCATGGGGCTGGCGGGTTTTTCGTCGCACGACGCGAGTTTGGGCTACTTCCAGTCGCCGGCGGTGGAGTGGGTGGCGGTGGTGTTCATGGCCCTGGCGGGCATCAGCTTTTTGCGCTACTTCATGGTGGTGCGCGGGCTGACCCTGCGCCCGCTGTGGTCGGATCGCGAGATCCGCACCTACGCGGCGGTGCTGCTGGCGGCCGTGGCGTGGGTGGCGGGGATGTTGGCGGTGGAGGGGGTCTACGCCGACTTTCCGACCGCGCTGCGGCACGCGGCCTTTCATGTGCTGTCGCTGGCCACCACCACGGGCTACGCCACCACCGATTATTTGCAGTGGCCGCCGTTCATCCCGGTGTTTTTGCTGTTTTTGGGGATGTTCGTCTCCTGCGCCGGCTCCACGGGGGGCGGCATCAAGATGGTGCGCATGGTGCTGCTGATCAAGCAGGCCCGGCGCGAGCTGGTGCGCATTCTGCACCCCCACGTCGTCAACCCGGTGACGCTGGGCGGCCAGGCGGTGCCGCCGGCGGTGATGAACGGGGTGTTGGGCTTTATGCTGATCTACGGCGCGGCCACCGTCGGGCTGGCGTTTTTGCTGCTGTTGTCGGGGCTGGATGTGGTGACGGCGTTTTCGGCGGTGGTGGCCACGGTCAACAACATTGGCCCCGGTCTGGGCGAGGTGGGGCCGGCGGGCAACTACGGGGGGTTGACGCCCTTCCAACTCGGGGTGCTGAGCTTTGCCATGCTGCTGGGCCGGCTGGAGCTGCTGAGCGTGTTGGTGCTGTTTACGCGCGCGTTTTGGCGTCGCTAAGGCCCACCCGCTGCCGCCGCAGGGGCGGGCGCGGCCTGCGGCGGCAAGGGGCGTGGTTGGGGACGGGTCAGGCCGTGGCCGCCGTGGCGCAGACCTGCTCGGCGGTCATGGCATCCCAGCATTTGAGGGCTTCGGCCGCGTACATCAGGGCCGGGCCGCCGCCCATGTAGGTGCAAATCGTCAGCAGCTCCTCCAGCTCTTGGCGCGTGCCGCCCAGCTTGATGAGCGCGCGCACGTGGTAGCCGATGCAGCCCGAGCAGCGCTGCGTGATGCCGATGGCCAGCGCGATCAGTTCCTTGTGCTTGGCGCTGATGGCGCCGTCGGCCATCGAGGCTTGCGCCAGTTGGGAAAAGCCGCGCATGGCCTCGGGCTGGGCTTTGCGCAGTTGGTTGAGCTGGGCGCTGATGTCGCAAATCAGGTCGTTGTGGTCGACGATGGGCATGGCGGGCTCCTGCAAGCAGATGACGAAAGGCATTAGGATACCCACATGGGTATCATCCGGCGTTGACCGGGATCAAGACCGGTGATCGTCGGTGGGGCCCGGTTCGGCACCGCGGTGCCGGGTGCGCCAGACGGCCGGGCTCATGCCGGTCCAGGCGCGAAACGCGCGCAAAAAGCTTTTGTCGTGGCCAAAGCCAGCGGCGGCGGCGACGCGTTTGATGGGCCAGTTGGTGCGCAGCAGGTGCTGCTCGGCCAGCTCGCGGCGCACGCGGTCGCGCAGCGCGTGCACGCTGGTGCCGGCCGTCGCCAGCTGGCGCTGCAGCGTGCGTGGCGAGACGTGCAGCAGCGCGGCCAGTTGGCGGGTGTCGGCGTGGGGGTGGGCGCGCAGCGTCTGGCGGGCGCGCTCGAGCAACAAGCGGTCGTGGTAGGGGCGCACCATCAGCCGGATGGCCTGCGGCAGCATGGCGCGCAGCGCCGCCTCGTCGCGCCGCAGCGGCTCGTCCAGCACGTCGGCGGCCAGCCGTGCCTGCGTGTGCGTGGCGCCAAAGCGCAGGCGCGCACCGGCAAACAGCAGCCCATACACGTCGGCGTGCGGCGGGGCGGGCCAGGCCAGATCCAGCTCCAGCAGCGGCAGCCGGGCATCGATCCACCAAGCCGCCAGCCCCAGCGCGTTGCGCAGCAGCGACACGTGGGCAAATTCGCGCAGTGTGGCGCGTTCGGCAACGTCGGCCAGCGCCGCGCCCGGGGCCAGCCGCTCGTGCAGCGTCAGGTGCGCGACGCCGCCGGTACGCTGCAGCGACAGCGTGATGTCGTCGGTGAGCAACGCGTGGTGGCGGCACCAGCGCTTGAGCGCGACGTCCAGCGTTGGCGCGCTCAGCGACGCGCGTGCCAGCATGCCGTAGCTGCCCCAGGGCAGGCGGCGGCTGAACCAACCCAGGGCTTCGTCGTCGAGCTCGCGCATGGCGCGCAGGGCCAGGCGCTCGAAAGGCAGGCTGGTCAGCCGGGCATCGGGGTCGGCCAGGTCGGCCGCGTTCAAGCCAAGCTCGCGCAGCGCCTCGGTGGGGTCGGCGCCGCGCAGGCGGTAAGCCAGCGCGATGGCGCGCACGAACGCCATCGGGGTGGCGGCCACGGGCGGACGGCGCGCGGCGCGGCGTTGCGCGGTTGGTGACATGGTTGGCGCATTATGCAACCTGGGGTTGGGGCTTTCGCCCTGGCGTCCACGCGGGCGCGCGGTCACAATCGGCGCACCATGAGCGTGTTGACCACCCAACTCAATCCCCGTTCGGCCGATTTCCAGGCCAATGCCGCTGCCATGCGAGCGTTGGTGGAGGACCTGCACGCCCGCATCGCCCAGGTGGCGCAGGGCGGCGGCGAGGCGGCCCGTGCCAAACACACCGCGCGCGGCAAGCTGCTGCCACGCGAGCGCGTCGAGATGCTGCTCGACCCCGGCACGCCCTTCCTGGAGATCGCGCCGCTGGCGGCGCTGGACATGTACGGCAACGAGGCGCCGTGCGCGGGCTTGATCGCCGGCGTCGGGCGCGTCGCGGGCGTGGAGTGCGTCATCGTCTGCAACGACGCCACCGTCAAGGGCGGCACCTACTACCCCATGACGGTGAAAAAGCACCTGCGCGCACAGGAGATCGCGCAGCAAAACGGCCTGCCGTGCATCTACCTGGTGGACTCGGGGGGCGCCAACCTGCCCAACCAGGACGAGGTGTTTCCGGACCGCGACCACTTTGGCCGCATTTTCTACAACCAGGCCAACATGAGCGCGCAGGGCATCGCGCAGATCGCGGTGGTCATGGGATCGTGCACCGCCGGCGGCGCCTACGTGCCGGCGATGAGCGACGAGGCCATCATCGTCAGGAACCAGGGCACCATCTTTCTAGGTGGGCCGCCACTGGTGAAGGCGGCCACTGGCGAGGTGGTCAGCGCCGAAGACCTGGGCGGCGGCGACGTGCACACGCGCCTGTCGGGCGTGGCCGATCATCTGGCCGAAAACGACCTGCACGCGCTGAGCCTGGCGCGCGAGGCGGTGGCGCGGCTCAACCGCCGCAAAGACTGGCCGGTGGAGCGCCGTGCGCCGCGCGCGCCGCTGTACCCGGCCGAGGAGCTCTACGGCATCATCCCGACCGATACGCGCAAGCCCTTCGACGTGCGCGAGGTGATCGCCCGCATCGTCGACGGCTCGGCGTTCCACGAATTCAAGGCCCGCTATGGCACCACGCTGGTGTGCGGCTTTGCCCACATCGAGGGCATGCCGGTGGGCATCGTCGCCAACAACGGCATTTTGTTTGCCGAAAGCGCCGACAAGGGCGCGCACTTCATCGAGCTGTGCTGCCAGCGCAAGGTGCCGCTGGTGTTTTTGCAAAACATCACCGGCTTCATGGTCGGGCGCAAGTACGAAAACGGTGGCATCGCCCGCGCCGGTGCCAAGATGGTGACCGCGGTGGCCTGCGCCCAGGTGCCCAAGTTCACCGTCATCATTGGCGGCTCGTTTGGCGCCGGCAACTATGGCATGTGTGGCCGGGCGTATTCGCCGCGCTTTTTGTGGATGTGGCCCAACGCGCGCATCAGCGTCATGGGGGGCGAGCAGGCCGCCAGCGTGCTGGCCACGGTCAAGCGCGATGGCATCGAGGCCAAAGGCGGCACCTGGAGCGCCGAGGAGGAGGAGGCCTTCAAGGCCCCCATCCGCGCCCAGTACGAGCGCCAGGGCCACCCCTACTACGCCACCGCGCGGCTGTGGGACGACGGGGTGATCGACCCGGCCGACACGCGGCGCGTGCTGGCGCTGGGGCTGTCGGCGGCGATGAATGCGCCGATTGCCGACACGCGCTTTGGCGTGTTCCGCATGTGAGGGGGCGACCATGGCGAACCTGACCATCGACGTGAGCGGCCACCGCGCCACCGTCACGCTCACGCGCGCCGAGCTGCGCAACGCCTTCAACGACGAGGTGATCGCCGAGCTGACCGCGGCCTTTCGCGCGCTGGGGGCACGCGACGATGTGCGCGCCATCGTGCTGGCGGCCGAGGGGCCGGCGTTTTGCGCCGGGGCGGATCTGAACTGGATGCGCCGCATGGCCGACTACAGCCGTGCAGAGAACCTGGCCGATGCCGGCCGGCTGGCGACCATGTTGCGCACGATTTTCGAATGCCCCAAGCCCACCGTGGCGCGCGTGCAGGGGGACGTGTACGCGGGCGGCATGGGCCTGGTGGCGGTCTGCGACATCGCGGTGGCGGTGCCCACGGCGGGCTTTTGCCTCAGCGAGGTCAAGCTGGGCCTGATCCCGGCCACCATCGGCCCCTACGTGGTGCGGGCGATGGGCGCGCGCGCTGCGCACCGCTACTTCCTGACCGCCGAGCGCTTTGACGCCGCCGAGGCGTTGCGCATCGGCTTCGTGCACGAGGTGGTGCCGGCCGAGGCGTTGGATGCGCGGGTCGATGCGCTGGTGCAGGCGCTGTGCGCCAACGGCCCGCAGGCGCTGCGCGCGTGCAAGCGACTGCTGCACGACGTGGCTGATGCGCCGTTGGACGATGCGCTGGTGACGCGTACCGTCGAAGCCATTGCCGACATTCGCGCCAGCGCCGAAGGGCGCGAGGGCGTCCAGTCCTTCCTGCACAAGCGCAAGCCCCAATGGCTGGCGTGATGGAGTAGCCCCCATGTTTGCGAAGATTCTCATTGCCAACCGCGGCGAGATCGCCTGCCGCGTGGCCGCCACGGCGCGCCGCCTGGGCATACGCACCGTGGCCGTGTATTCCGAGGCCGATGCGCAGGCGCGCCATGTGAGCGCCTGTGATGAGGCGGTGTGCATCGGCGGCGCGGCGCCCCAAGACAGCTACCTGCGCTGGGAGCGCATCCTGGAGGCGGCGCGCGCCACCGGTGCGCAAGCCATCCACCCCGGCTACGGTTTTTTGAGCGAGAACGAGGGCTTTGCCCAGGCGTGCGCAGACGCCGGGCTGGTGTTCATCGGCCCGCCGCCTGCCGCCATCGCCGCCATGGGCCTGAAGGCAGAGTCCAAGCGCCTGATGGAGGCAGCCGGCGTCCCCCTGGTGCCGGGCTACCACGGCGCGGATCAGGACGCGCGCCTGCTCAAGGCCGAGGCCGAGCGCATTGGCTACCCCGTCCTGATCAAGGCCAGCGCCGGCGGTGGCGGCAAGGGCATGCGGCGGGTGGACGCGCCCGAGGCCTTCGACGACGCCCTGGCCTCGTGCCAGCGCGAGGCGCTCAACAGCTTTGGCGACGCGGCGGTGCTCATCGAAAAATACGTGCAGCGCCCGCGCCACATCGAAATCCAGGTGTTTGCCGATGCGCACGGCAACGTGGTGTACCTGTTCGAGCGCGATTGCTCGGTGCAGCGTCGCCACCAGAAGGTGCTGGAGGAGGCGCCCGCGCCTGGCATGCCGCCGCAGCTGCGCGAGCGTATGGGCCTGGCGGCGGTGGCTGCCGCGCGCGCCGTCGGCTACGTCGGCGCGGGGACGGTGGAGTTCATCGTCGAGCAGCCGCAAGGCTACGACCACCCGGAGGCGATGCGCTTTTACTTCATGGAGATGAACACGCGGCTGCAGGTCGAGCACCCGGTGACCGAGGCCATCACCGGGCTGGACCTGGTCGAGTGGCAGTTGCGCGTGGCGGCTGGCGAGCGGCTGCCACTGGCGCAGCACGAGCTGCGCCTGCAGGGCCACGCGATCGAAGCGCGCATTTGCGCCGAAAACCCGGACAACCACTTTTTGCCCGCCACCGGCACGCTGGCGGCCTACCGCAAGCCGGCCTGCAGCGCCTTTGCCGTGGCGGACGTGCGCATCGACGACGGCGTGGCCGAGGGCGACACCATCAGCCCGCACTACGACTCGATGATCGCCAAGCTGATCGTGCGCGGTGATACGCGCGAGCAGGCGCTGGCCCGGCTGGATCAGGCGCTGGCGCAGCTGCACATCGTCGGGGTGGCCAACAACGTGGCCTTTCTGCGCCAGGTGGTGCGCAGCGAGTCGTTTGCGCGCGCACGGCTGGATACCGCGCTCATCGAACGCGAGGCGGCCGTGTTGTTCCACCCACAGCCGGTGCCCTTGCCAGCTGCGGTGGCGATCGCCGTGGCCCACACCTTGCATAGCGAGGCGTGCAGCGCCGCTGCCGTGGCCGCGCACGACCCGTGGGACGCCCGCGACGGCTTTGCCAGCCACGGCGAGCGCAGCCGGCGCTTCGCCTTCCTGTGGGGCGACGACACCGTGCCCGCACGCCTGACGTGGCGCCGCGACGGCACGCACTGGCTGGTGGTGGGGGAGGGCGACGCCGCCGTGGCCGGGGCCCTGCGCTGGCGCGCGTCCCCGGGCGGGGGCTGGGCGCTGGGCGTGTCGTTTGCCGGCGCAGACTGGCGCACCAGCGTCTACGCGCAAGGCGAGCGTCTGCACCTGTTCACGCCGCAGGGGTCGGCCGCCATCGTCGAGGTGGACCTGCTGGCCCATGCGGGGGACACCGCGGCCGAGGGCGGGAGCCTGACCGCCCCCATGCCGGGCAAGGTGGTCGCGGTGCTGGTGCAGCCGGGCGACGCGGTGAAGAAGGGCCAGCCGCTGGCCGTGTTGGAGGCGATGAAGATGGAGCACACCATCGCCGCGCCGGCCGACGGCACGGTGGCCGAGGTGCTGTATGCGCCCGGTGAGCAGGTGCCCGAGGGCGCGGCGCTGTTGCGCCTGGGCGCCGAGTAAAGCGCGGGACGGCGCAGCCGCCGCGGCTGCGCTAGGCTGTGGCGCATGCACGTCACCTTTTGTTGCACCGACACCAAGGCCGAGCCGTGGCTGGCCGGCCTGCGCGCCGCGCTGCCCGGCGCCACCGTCAGCGCATGGACGCCGGGGGCGCCCCCGGCGGACTATGCGGTCGTCTGGGCGCCGCCGCAGCGCTTCCTCGACGAGCAGCCGCGCCTGCGCGCCCTGTTCAACATCGGGGCTGGCGTGGACGCGCTGCTGCGCCTGCGGCTGCCCCCGGGCCTGCGGGTGGTGCGGCTGGACGACGCCGGCATGGCCGTGCAGATGGCCGAGTACGTGTGCCATGCCGTCATCCGCCACTTCCGCGCGTTGGACGCCTACGACGCCGCCCAACGCGAGGCGCGCTGGGCCTTTCGCAAACCGCAGCGGCGCGCCGACTTCACCGTCGGCCTGTTGGGTATGGGGGTGCTCGGCACGCGCGTGGCCCAGGCGCTGCAGGTGTTCGAATTTCCGGTCATCGGCTACAGCCGCAGCCCCAAGGCCGCGCCCGGCGTGACCAGCTTCCACGGCGAAGCGGGGCTGGCCCCGTTCCTGGCGCGCAGCCGCGTGCTGGTCAACCTGTTGCCGCTGACGCCGCAGACGCACGGGATCCTCAACCGCCACACCCTGGGCCGCCTGCCGTCAGGGGCCTACGTGATCAACGTGGCGCGCGGCGCCCATCTGGTCGAGGAGGACCTGCTTGCGCTGCTCGACAGCGGCCATTTGAGTGGCGCCACGCTCGACGTCTTTGCCACCGAGCCGCTGCCAGCTGACCACCCGTTTTGGCACCATCCGCGCATCACCGTCACGCCCCACACCGCCGCGCGCACCTTGCGCGAGGAAAGCATCGCCCAGATCGCCGGCAAAATCCAGGCGCTGGAGCGCGGCGAGCCGATTCGCGGCGTCGTTGACCCCGCGCGGGGATATTGAGGGCACATCCATGACACGCAAGAGGATTCGACCATGAGCACCGCGCACTACCCCGCCCGCGTTCGGCTGGTGGACGTCAGCCCGCGCGATGGGCTGCAAAACGAACCGCAGCCCGTGCCTGCGGCGGTCAAGATCGAACTGGTGCACCGGCTGCAGGCGGCGGGGCTCCAAGAAATCGAAGTGACGAGCTACGTCAGCCCCAAGTGGGTGCCGCAGATGGCCGACAACCACGAGGTGATGCAAGGCATCACGCGCCGGCCGGGCGTGCGCTATGCGGTGCTCACCCCCAACCTCAAGGGCTTCGAGGCGGCGTTGCAGGACCGGCCCGATGAGATCGTGGTCTTTGGTGCGGCCAGCGAGGCGTTCAGCCAGAAAAACATCAACTGCAGCATTGCCGAGAGCATCGAGCGCTTTGCGCCGGTGGTGGAAGCCGCACGCCAGGCCGGCATCGCCGTGCGCGGCGCCATGAGCTGCACCGTGGGCTGCCCGTACGAAGGCGACGTGCCGCCCGAGCGCGTGGGCATGCTGGCCCGGTTGATGAAGGACATCGGCGTGCAACGCGTGGACGTGGCCGACACCATCGGCGTGGGCACGCCGCTGAAGGTGCAGCGCGCCATCGAGGCCACGCTGGCGCATTTCGATATCGACCACATCAGCGGTCATTTCCACGACACCTACGGCCAGGCGCTGGCCAACACGCTGGCGGCGCTGCAGATGGGGGTGTGGAACTTTCAGTCCTCGGTCGCGGGGCTGGGCGGCTGCCCCTATGCCAAAGGGGCCACGGGCAACGTGGCGACCGAAGACGTGGTGTACCTGCTGCACGGCCTGGGGATCGACACCGGCATCGATCTGGAGGCGCTGGCCGACACCGGTGCCTGGATCAGCGAGCGGCTGGGGCGTCCAACCGGCTCGCGCGCCGGGCGCGCGCTGCTGGCGCGCCGCGCGGCCGCGATGGGGGGGTGCTAGGGTGTGCGGCGCCGCAGTCAAACCCTTGCCCGCGGGCGTGCAGCGCGTGGCGGCCGCCCTGCAAGCGCTGGGCGCCCGGCACGCGCCGGTGCTGCTGGACGATGCGGCGCGCACCGCCCAGCAGGCGGCTGACGCGCTGGGCGTGGCGCTGGGCCAGATCGCCAAAAGCATCATCTTTCGCCGCCTGCCGGACGACGCGGCGGTGCTCGTCGTCACCAGTGGCGACCGGCGGGTGGACGAGGCCAAGGTGGCGGCGTTGGTCTGTGCGCCGGGCCAGTCACTCGGGCGGGCGGACGCCGCCTTCGTCAAGGCAGCCACCGGATTTTCGATCGGTGGCGTCGCGCCGCTGGCGCACGCGCGGCCGCCGGTCACGCTCATCGACGCCGAGCTGTTTCGCTTTGACGTCATCTGGGCGGCGGCAGGCCACCCGCACGCGGTTTTTGCGCTGACCCCGACCGAGCTGCGGGCATGGACCGGCGCGCCCGCGGCCGACGTGACCGCGCGCTAGCATCGCGCCATGACCGCCAAGCCCTCCGAGCGCCGGCGCGTGGCGCTGGCCGACGCCCTGGCCCGCCGCCCTGCCGGTGCGCCCGTGCCCTCGCCCTGCGTGGGGGTGTGCCGCATCGACGCGGCCACCGGCTGGTGTGCCGGCTGCTGGCGCACCCTGGATGAGATCGCGGCCTGGGGCGCGAGCGACGACGCCACCCGCCTGCGCATTTGGCAGGCGGTCGAGGCACGGCAGGCTGGCACGCCGCCCTGAACCTCGCCCGGGCTGGCCATGGCGCCGAACATGATCTATAGTGCATGTCGATCGCCCCGTGACAGCAGACCTCCGGGGCTGGGAAGGAGTGATCGGTGAATTTACCTGCATTGGCTGCACCGCCGCTGGCGCCCAAGGGGCGGGCGACGCCCAAGGGACGGGTGCCCTCGGACGCCGCCCGTCAGGCCGTGGCCCATTGGTGCGAGGGGCTCGAACCCCGTCGCGATCTGCTCATCGAGCACCTGCACCGGCTGCAGGACGGGGTGGGCGGCTTGTCGCGCGACCATCTGGCAGCGCTGGCCGAACGCCTGCGTCTGAGCCAGGCCGAGGTGTACGAGGTCGCCACGTTCTACCACCACTTTCGCGTGCTCGACGATGGCCAGGCGCCGCCGCGGGTGACGGTGCGCGTGTGCACCAGCCTGCCATGCGCGCTGGCGGGCGGCGATGCGTTGCTGGCGCGGCTGCGCACCGCGCTGGCTGGGGATGCGCAGGTGGCGGTGCAAGCCGCCCCGTGCCAGGGTCAGTGCCACCGGGCGCCTGCGGTTTGCGTCGGGCAGCGACAACTTGCCCCCGCGTCGAGCGAGGCGGTCCAGGCATGTGTGCGGGCGGGCGACACCGCGCCGCGCCCCGTGCCGGCCAGCGCCGCCCCGGCGCGCGCCCAGGACTACGCGCAGCTCGAACGCCTGCTCAGCGGTGCGCCGCGCCCCATCGACGTGCTGCGCGAGCTCGAAGCCAGTGGCCTGCGCGGCCTGGGCGGCGCGGGTTTTCCGGCGTGGCGCAAATGGGCGACGGTGGCGGGGCAGCCCGGCCCCCGCCATGGCGTGGTCAACATCGACGAGGGCGAAGTCGGCACCTTCAAGGATTGGCACCTGCTCGCGCACGACCCGCGCCCGGCGCTGGAGGGCATGCTGATCGCGGCCGCAGTGGTCGGTCTGGAGCGTGTGTGGCTGTACGTGCGCGACGAGTACCACGACGTGCGCGTGCTGCTGGCGCGTGAGCTGGAGGACCTGCGCGCGCGCCTGGCCGCGTGGCAGCAGCGCTACCCGGCCGCCTTTGGCGATGTGACCGCGCGTACGTCAGGCGGCGGCCCCTTGCTGCCGCCGGGCGGCCCGGTCATCGAGCTGCGGCGTGGCGCGGGCGCCTACATCTGCGGCGAGGAGTCGGCCCTGATCGAGTCGCTGGAGGGGCGGCGCGGCATGCCCCGCCTGCGGCCCCCGATCACCGCCGTGCGTGGGGTGTTCGGCCGCCCCACGCTGGCGCACAACGTGGAGACGCTGTGGTGGCTGCCCACCCTGTTGCGCGACGGCGGGGCGGCCTGGGCCGCGGCGGGCGTGCGCGGCCGCAGCGGCTGGCGGCACTACAGCGTCAGCGGCCGCGTGCGCCAGCCCGGGTGTTACCGGTTGCCGGCGGGCAGCACCCTCAACGAGTTGATCGCCGCCGCCGGCGGCATGGCCGACGGGCATCGGCTCTATGCCTATTTGCCTGGGGGTGCCTCAGGGGGTATCCTGCCCGCGGCGCTGGCCGATGTGCCGCTGGACTTCGACACCCTGGCCGATTACGGCGCGTTTGTCGGCTCGATGGCGGTGGTCGTGCTCTCCGAGGCCGACCGTGCGCGGGACGCCGCACTGTCGCTGATGCGCTTCTTCGAACACGAGTCCTGCGGGCAGTGCACCCCCTGCCGGGCGGGCACGACGCAGGCGGTGGCGTTGTTGCAGGCCCCGGTGTGGGACCGCGCGCGTTTGGACGACCTTTCGCACACCCTGCGCGACGCCTCCATCTGCGGCCTGGGGCAGGCCGCGCCCAACCCGGTCGACAGCGTGCTGCGCTTCTTTCCCCACGAGGTGACGCCATGACCGCACCCGCTGCCGTGCCGACCCAGGAGGTATCGTTCACGCTCGACGGGCGGGTGGTGAGCGCCCATGCCGGCGAGACGATTTGGGACGTGGCGCGCCGCCTGGGCATCGAACTGCCCCACCTGTGCCACCGGCCCGGGCTGCCGCCGGCGGGCAATTGCCGCGCGTGTGTGGTGGAAGTGGCGGGCGAGCGCACCCTGGCGGCCGCCTGCTGCCGCGCGCCCCAGCCCGGCATGCAGGTGCGCACCGACAGCGCGCGCGCGCAGCGTGCGCGGCGCACGGTGCTGGAGCTGCTGGCCGCCGACGCCCCCGACAGCGCCGCCCTGCGCGCCGACAGCGAGCTGACGCGCTGGACCCAGGTGGTGGGGGCACGGCCGGGGCGCTGGCAGGCGCGCGGCGCCGCGCAGGCAGCGGCCGTGCCCGATGCCAGCCACCCCGCCTTCACCGTACGGCTGGACGCCTGCATCCAGTGCACACGCTGCGTGCGCGCCTGCCGCGACGTGCAGGGCAACGACGTGCTGGGCCTGGCCGGCCGGGGCGCGCACGCACGCATCGTGTTCGATCAGGGCGATCGCGTGGCCGACAGCACCTGCGTGGCCTGCGGCGAGTGCGTGCAGGCCTGCCCAACCGGGGCGCTGGCCCCCGCCAACGGTGCCTACACGCGCCGCGCCGACCGCGTGGTGCGCTCGGTGTGCCCGTTTTGTGGCGTGGGCTGCGCGGTGGACCTGCACGTGCGCGACGGCCGTCTGGACCGCGTCGAGGGTGCGCCGGGGCCCGCCAACGCGGGTCGCCTGTGTGTCAAAGGGCGCTTCGGCATGGACTATGTCCACCATCCGCAGCGCCTGACCACGCCGCTGATCCGCCGCCCCGATGCGCCCAAGGACCCGGCGCTGCTCACGCGCGGGCCGGGTGGGCGGCCCGATCCGCACGCGCTGCGCGCGCAGTTTCGCCCCGCCAGTTGGGACGAGGCGCTCGATGTGGCCGCCGCCGGTCTGGCGCGCGTGCGCGATGCGGCGCGCTCGCTCGGATTGCGCGGACGCGCGGTCCCGGTGGCGGGCTTTGGCTCGGCCAAGGGCAGCAACGAGGAAGCGTACCTGTTCCAAAAGCTCATCCGCAGCGCCTTTGGCACCCACAACGTGGACCACTGCACGCGCCTGTGCCACGCCTCCAGCGTGGCGGCGCTGATGGAGGGCATCGGCTCTGGCGCCGTCAGCAACCCGGTGCGCGATTGCGCGCACGCCGACCTCATCGTCGTGATGGGTGCCAACCCGGTGCAAAACCACCCGGTGGCGGCCACCTGGATCAAAAACGCGGTGCGCCGTGGCGCGCGCCTGGTGCTGATCGACCCCCGGCGCACCGAGCTGTCGCGCCACGCGTGGCGCACGCTGACCTTTACCCCGGGCAGCGACGTCGCGCTGCTCAACGCCATGCTGCACGTGATCGTGACCGAAGGGCTGGTCAACGAGGCGTTCGTTGCCGCGCGCGTGCACGCTGGCGACGTGCAGGCGCTGCGCGCGCACCTGCAGGCCTTTGCGCCCGAGGCCATGGCGCCCCTGTGTGGCATCGACGCCGCGACCATCCGCGAGGTGGCGCGCGCCTACGCCACGTCGCCGGCGGCCATGATCTTTTGGGGCATGGGCGTGGCCCAGCACAGCCACGGCACCGACAACGTGCGCGCCCTGATCGCGCTGGCGTTGCTGACGGGCCACATCGGCCGCCCGGGCACCGGGCTGCACCCGTTGCGGGGGCAAAACAACGTGCAGGGTGCCAGCGACGCAGGGTTGATCCCGATGGTGCTGCCGGACTATCGCCGCGTGGCAGACCCGGCCGCGCGCGCCGCTGCCGAGGCCGCGTGGGGGCTGCCCAACGGCTTTTTGCCCGACGAGCCGGGGCTGACCGTGGTGGAAATCCTGGACGCGGCGTACGACGGGCGCATCCGCGCGATGCTGATCCAGGGCGAAAACCCGGCCATGAGCGACCCCGACGCGCACCACGCGCGCGCCGCGCTGGCGCGGCTCGAGCATCTGGTGGTGGCCGACATCTTCCTGACCGAGACCGCCGCGCTGGCCGACGTGGTCCTGCCGGCCACCGCCTGGCCCGAGAAAACCGGCAGCGTCACCAACACCGACCGCACGGTGCAGCTGGGCCGCCCAGCCCTGGCCCCGCCTGGCGACGCCCGTGCCGATGCCTGGATCTTGGAGCAGCTGGCGCGCCGCCTGGGGCTGGACTGGGACTACGGCATCGACCCCCACGGTGGTGGGGGCGCGCCCGACAACGGCATCGGCCGCGTATTCGACGAAATGCGCAGCCTCATGCCGGCGCTGGCAGGACTGTCGTGGGAGCGGCTGCTGCGCGTGGGCGCGATCACCCACCCGGTGCCCACCGCCGACGACCCCGGCCACCCCATCGTCTTCACCGACCGCTTTCCCACCCCGGATGGCCGTGCCCGGTTGGTGCCGGCGTGCCTGGGGGCGCCGGCCGAGCCGCCGGATGCGCACTACCCCTTTGTGCTCATCACCGGCCGCCAGCTCGAGCATTGGCACACCGGCGCCATGACGCGGCGCAGCGCGGTGCTGGATGCGCTGGAGCCCACGCCCCACGTCAGCCTGCACCCGGCCACGCTGGCGCGCTTGGGGCTTGCGCCAGGTGCGCCGGTGCGCTTGCGCAGCCGGCGCGGCGAGGTGAGCGTGGCCACACGCGTGGACGAGGCGGTGCCGCCGGATGTGGCCTTTTTGCCGTTTGCTTATGTGGAGGCCGCGGCCAACGTGCTGACCATCGCGGCGCTCGATCCGGTGGCCAAGATTGCCGAGGTCAAGTACTGCGCGGTCGCCATCGAGCCCGTGACCAGCCCGGCCCTGGCTTGATCCAGCGCAAATCCCAGGGGCGGCCCGGGGGCGTGCGCGCGGCGCCACCTGGGCTAAGATGCGCCCACCGACACCTCGCAGGAGACCGACCGATGTTCCAGAAAATCCTCGTTCCCGTCGACGGCTCGCAGCTCTCCCACGCCGCCGGCGTGTTCGCCGCCGACCTGGCCAAGCAGCACGGCGCCCAGATCGTGGGCGTGTACGTGATCGACCCGTTCCCGTATATTGGCATCGGCGACGCCTCGGCCGTGGGGCTGCAGGCCTATCTGGCCGAGGCGCAGGCCGCGGCGGGCAAGGCGTTGGACGACCTGCGCCAGGTCTGCGTCGAGCGCGGCGTGCCGTTTTCCGGGGACACCATCGAGCGCAACGTCACCTACGAGGGAATTCTGGAAACCGCCGACGCCGAAGGCTGCGACCTCATTGTCATGGGCTCGCACGGCCGCAAGGGCGTGCAGGCCTTGATCCTGGGCAGCGTGGCGCAAAAGGTGCTCACCCACGCCAAGGTGCCGGTGCTCATCGTCAAGCCCCAGGCCTGACGCCAGGGCGGCGCGCTCGGGCGCCGCATGGGGTCACGGCGGCATGCCTAGAATGATCGGCCTTGCCGTTGCGCCGACCACCTGCCGCCATGACCGCCCGCCACCCCGATCCCTGCAGCCCCGCCCGTGACGACGATGAGGGTGCGCCCCTGCAGGGCGTCATCCGCATCCGCGGGGCGCGCCAGCACAACCTCCAAGGGATCGACCTCGACATCCGCACGGGCGAGCTGACCGTCGTCACCGGCCCGAGCGGATCGGGCAAGTCCAGCCTGGTCTTCGACACCCTGTTCGCCGAGGGCCAGCGCCGCTACGTCGAGACCTTCTCGGCCTACGCGCGGCAGTTTCTCGACCGCATGGACAAGCCGGCGGTGGACCGCATCGACGGTGTGCCGCCCGCCATCGCCATCGACCAGACCAACCCGGTGCGCTCCTCGCGCTCCACGGTCGGGACGATGACCGAACTCAACGACCACCTGAAGCTGCTGTTTGCGCGCGCCGGGCAATTGTTCGACCGCGTCACCGCGCTGCCGGTGCGCCACGACACGGTGGAGAGCATCGTCGCCGACCTGCGCGCGCGTGCGGCGGCGGCCGGTGACCCGCGCCTGGTGGTCACTTTCGCGGTCGAGCTGCCTGCGCACACCCCCGACGAGGAGGTGCAACAGTGGCTCTCGGCCAGCGGCTACACGCGCGTGCAGGCCGAGCAGATCGTGGGCGAGCGGCGGCGCCTGGACGTGGTGGCGGACCGCTTTCGGCTGGGCAGCGCCGATCCCGCGCGCGTGGCCGAGGCGGTGGAGACCGCGCTCAAGCGTGGCGGCGGCCGGCTGACCGTGTACGCGCTGGCCGACGCGGGCGAGCCGGCCCTGTGGCGCTACTCCACCGGCCTGCACTGCCCGGAGAGCGACATCCGCTACAGCGACCCGCGGCCATCGCTGTTTTCGTTCAACTCGCCCGCGGGGGCGTGCGAGACCTGCCGCGGCTTCGGGCGCGTCATCGGGGTGGACTGGGGGCTGGTCATCCCCAACGACAAGCTCACGCTGCGCGCGGGCGCCATCAAGCCCATCCAAACCCCGGCCTACCAGGAGTGCCAGGACGACCTGATGCGCCACGCCGAAGCGGCCGGCATCCCGCGCGACACACCCTGGTACCAGCTCACCCCCGAGCAGCAGCGCTGGGTGCTGGAAGGCTCGCCGCACTGGACGGGAGACTGGAAGCGCCAGTGGTACGGCATCCGACGCTTCTTTGACTACCTGGAGAGCAAGGCCTACAAGATGCACATCCGGGTGCTGCTGTCCAAGTACCGCAGCTACACCGAATGCCCGGACTGCGGCGGCGCGCGCCTGAAGACCGAGAGCCTGCTGTGGCGCATCGGCACGCGCGCGGACGCCGACGCCGTGCTGCCGCCCGAGCGGCGCTTCCGCCCGCGCGGCGTGGCCTGGAGCGACGCGCAGTTGCAGGCGCTGCCCGGGCTGTGCTTGCACGACCTCATGGGCCTGCCCATCGAGCGCTTGCGCCAGTTTTTCGAGCGCCTGCAGGCCCGGCTGGATACGCTGCCGGCGGGCGAGCGCCAGGCCCAGGCCCTGCTGTACGACGAGATCACCACCCGCCTGCGCTACCTGTGCGACGTCGGCCTGGGCTACCTGACGCTGGACCGGCAAAGCCGCACGCTCTCCGGCGGCGAGGTGCAGCGCATCAACCTGACCACGGCGTTGGGCACCTCGCTGGTCAACACCCTGTTCGTGCTGGACGAACCCTCCATCGGCCTGCACCCGCGCGACATGGCGCGCATCAACCAGGCGATGGCGCGGCTGCGCGACGCCGGCAACACCCTGGTGGTGGTGGAGCACGACCCCGCCGTGATGCTCGCCGCCGACCGCATTCTGGACATGGGGCCCGGCCCGGGCGAGCGCGGCGGGCGCATCGTGTTCGACGGCACGCCCGAGCAGTTGCGCCACGCCGACACGCTCACGGGCCAGTACCTGTCGGGGCGGCGCCAGATCGGCTTTGGCGTCAAGCGCATGGTCACGGACGCCACCCCGCGCCTGATGCTGGAGGGCGCGCGCGAGCACAACCTGCGCGCGCTGGACGTGGCTTTCCCGCTGCAGCGGCTGGTGGTGGTGACCGGCGTCAGCGGCTCGGGCAAATCCACCCTGGTGCAGGATATTCTGGCGCCCGCGCTGCTGCGCCACTTTGGCCAGGCGACCGAGGCGCCGGGGGCGCACGACCGCCTGCTCGGTGCCGACCACCTGGAAGGCGTGGTGTTCGTGGACCAGTCGCCGATCGGCAAGACGGCGCGCTCCAACCCGGTCAGCTACGTCGGCGCCTGGGACGCCATCCGCGCGCTGTTTGCCCAGACCCCGCTGGCGCAGCAGCGCGGCTACACGGCGGCCAAGTTCAGCTTCAACAGCGGCGACGGGCGCTGCCCCACCTGCGGTGGCTCGGGCTTCGAGCATGTGGAGATGCAGTTCCTCTCCGACGTCTATTTGCGCTGCCCGGACTGCCACGGACGCCGCTACCGGCCCGAGGTGCTGGAGGTGACCCTCGAGCGCGGCGGCCGCTGGCTGAGCGTGGCCGATGTGCTGGAGCTGACCGTGACCGAAGCCGCGCAGTGCTTTGCCAGCGACCGCGACGTCATGCGCGCGCTGCAGCCGCTGCTGGACGTGGGGCTGGAGTACCTGCGCCTGGGGCAGCCCGTGCCCACGCTCTCGGGGGGCGAGGCGCAGCGCCTCAAGCTCGCTGGCCACCTGGCCGCTGCGGCGGCGGCCGAGCCGCGCACCACGCGCCGCGCCCGCACGACGGCCAACGCGCCAGCGCCGCCGTTGCCCTGGGCGGGCAAGGCGCCGGCCCGGGCGCGCGGGACGCTGTTTTTGTTCGACGAGCCCACCACCGGGCTGCACTTCGACGACATCGCCAAGCTGATGCGCGCGCTGCGCAAGCTGCTCGAGGCGGGGCACTCCTTGGTCGTCATCGAGCACAACCTGGACGTGATTCGCGCGGCGGACTGGGTGATCGACCTCGGACCGGAGGGCGGCGACGGCGGTGGCACGCTGGTCTTTGCCGGCCCGCCGGAGGAGCTGCGCCAACACCCCACCAGCCACACCGCCGCCGCGTTGCGCGAGTATGCCGAGGCGCTGGGCGAAGTCACGGCCGCGCACGAGCCGCGCCCGCCTGCACCGGCGCTCGTCACCCGGCCGGCTGCACCGCCGGAGGCCATCCGCATCGTCCACGCCCGCGAGCACAACCTGCGCGACCTGTCGGTGGACATTCCGCGTGGGCGCTTTACCGTCATCACCGGGGTCAGCGGTTCGGGCAAATCCACGTTGGCGTTCGACATCCTGTTCAACGAGGGGCAGCGCCGCTACCTGGAAAGCCTCAACGCCTACGCACGCAGCATCGTGCAACCCGCAGGCCGGCCCGAGGTGGACGCGGTCTGGGGCATACCGCCCACGGTGGCGATTGAGCAGCGCCTCTCGCGCGGCGGGCGCAAGTCCACCGTCGGCACCGTGACCGAGGTCTGGCACTACCTGCGCCTGCTCTACGTCAAGCTCGGGGTGCAACACTGCGTGCACGACGGCGCCCCCGTGCAGCCGCAGACGCCCGAGAGCATCCTGGCGCAGCTCATGCAGCGCCACCGCGGCCAGACCGTGGGCATCCTGGCGCCGCTGGTGATCAATCGCAAGGGTGTCTACACCGAGTGGGCCGAGTGGGCGGCCCAGCGCGGCCACACGCACCTGCGGGTGGACGGCGAATTTTTGCCCACGCAGGGTTTTCCGCGCCTGGACCGCTTCAAGGAGCACACGCTGGAGCTGCCCGTGGCCACCGTCCGCGTCACGCCCGCCGCCGAGGGTGAGCTGCGCGCCGCGCTGACCCAGGCCCTGCAGCATGGCAAGGGGGTGGTGCACGTGCTCACCGGCATCGACGGCTTGGCGGCGGCGCTGGCCGCTGGCGGCACCGGCCGCGGCATCGGCACGGTGACGGTTTATTCCACCTTGCGCGCCTGTCCGGTGTGCGGCACCAGTTATGCGGAGCTGGACCCGCGCCTGTTTTCCTACAACAGCAAACACGGCTGGTGCCCGGATTGCGTGGGCACCGGCGTGCAGCTGACGCGCGAGCAGCGCCGCGCGCTCGACGACAGCCAGCGCGACGACACCCGCGGGCGTGAACAAACCTTTGCCGAGCCGGAGCTCGAGGACCTGGGTGACCAGCCCTGCACCACCTGCGGCGGCACGCGGCTCAACCCGGTGGCGCGGGCGGTGCGCTTTCACGGACGGCCGATCACCGACATCGCGCGCCTGAGCGTGGGGGAAGTGCTGGACTGGGTGCGCACCCTGCAGGCACCCGGTGCGCTCTCGGCGCGTGAGGCCGACATCGCACGCGACCTGTTGCCCGAAATCGAAAGCCGCCTGCGCTTTTTGCTGCAGGTGGGTCTGGGCTACCTGACGCTGGACCGCGGCGCGCCCACCCTCTCCGGTGGCGAGGCGCAGCGCATCCGGCTGGCGGCGCAACTCGGCTCCAACCTGCAGGGCGTGTGCTACGTGCTGGACGAACCCACCATCGGCCTGCACCCGCGCGACAACCGCATCCTGCTCGACGCCCTGCACGCGCTGCGGCGCCACGGCAACACGCTGGTGGTGGTGGAGCACGACGAGGATACGATCCGTCGCGCCGACCACCTGATCGACATCGGCCCGGGTGCCGGCCGTCTGGGCGGGCGTGTGGTGGCGCAAGGCGGCATCGAGGATGTGATGGCCGCGGCCGACTCCCAAACCGGGCGCTACTTGGCGCAGGCCATGCGCCACCCGCTGCAGGCGCGCCGCCCGGTGACGCCCGATGGCCCCGCGCTGGTGGTGCGCGGCGCGCGCCGGCACAACCTGCAGGGCATGGACGTCACCGTCCCGCTGCACCGGCTGGTCGCGGTCACGGGCGTCAGCGGCTCGGGCAAGTCCACGCTGGCGCGCGACGTGTTGCTCACCAACGTGGCCGCGGCGGTGGCGCAGCGCCGCGCGCACGGCGCGCCCGACGCCGCCGTCGGCAAAGGCCGCGGCCGCCGCGCCGCCGCTGGCACGCGCGCCATCGTCTGGAGCGGTTGCGCGGGCCTGGAAGGCGCCGAGGCGGTGGACCGCGTGCTGGAAGTGGACCAGACGCCGATTGGCAAGACGCCGCGCTCGTGTCCCGCGACCTACATCGGTTTTTGGGACACCATTCGCAAGCTCTACGCCGAGACGTTGGAGGCCAAAGCGCGCGGCTATGGGCCGGGGCGCTTCTCGTTCAACACCGGCGAGGGTCGCTGCCCGGTCTGCGAAGGCCAGGGCCTGCGCACCATCGAGATGAGCTTTTTGCCCGACGTCAAGGTGCCCTGTGAGGCCTGTGGCGGGGCGCGCTTCAACCCGGAGACGCTGGCCGTGACCTGGCGCGGCCAATCCATCGGCGAGGTGCTGGCCATGTCGGTGGACGAGGCCACCGACTTCTTTGCCTCCATGCCCACCATCGCCCACCCGCTGCAACTGCTGCGCGACGTCGGCCTGGGCTACCTGACGCTGGGCCAGCCAAGCCCGACGCTGTCCGGCGGCGAGGCGCAGCGCATCAAGCTGGTGACCGAGTTGGCCAAGGTGCGCGACGACGTCGGCCGGCGCGGGCAAAAGGCGCCGCACACCCTGTACGTGCTCGACGAACCCACCGTTGGCCTGCACATGGCGGACGTGGACAAGCTCATCCGCGTGCTGCACCGGCTGGTCGATGCCGGGCACAGCGTGGTCGTCATCGAGCACGACCTGGACCTGATCGCCGAAGCGGACTGGGTGCTGGACCTGGGGCCCGAGGGCGGTGCCGGTGGCGGCCGCGTGGTCGGTGCCGGCACGCCGGAGGATCTGGTGCGCCTGGGCACCCACACCGGGCAGGCGCTGGCCGGGGTGCTGTCGCGGTGACGCACCGCATCATCCACATCCACCCCTTGGCCCCACCGAAACCGGCGGTGGGCGCGCCCTGCAACGGCTGTGGCATTTGCTGCCTGGCCGAGCCATGCCCGCTGGGCATGGCGCTGTCCAAGCGGCGCACCGGCGCCTGCGCCGCGCTG
Organism: Tepidimonas thermarum; assembly: GCF_007556705.1. Classification (GTDB taxonomy): domain Bacteria; phylum Pseudomonadota; class Gammaproteobacteria; order Burkholderiales; family Burkholderiaceae_C; genus Tepidimonas; species Tepidimonas thermarum. Next base: position 25,179 of record NZ_VJOL01000005.1, read on the forward strand.
CGCTGGGACGATGACCAGCGCCGCTACTGGTGCGGCGCCATCCGCGATGCCGAGGCGCTGCTGGGGCCGCGCTGGCGCTGGGCCGCGCCCCTGCTGCGGCGGCTGGCACGTCGCTGGACAGCGGCGGGCACGGGGTGCGACGCGACCCTGGAACCCGACCCGCAGGCCCCCGCCCCGCGTTGAGCGGCCGTCTGCCCCACACCCGTTTGAGGGCGGTCAGCCCGGACATGGGCAGGGTCGTGGGTGGTGGGGCGCTGACAAGGATACACCGGTGTGCGCGGGCGGGGGTACGCCCCCAACCCCAACGGTTGTTGCCGTGGATCAAACCCCGGGCACGGCGCCAGGGTTAGCATGAGTCCTTGCGGATATACCGATGCAAGGAGAAGGCGATGGACTTGGCGGCGTGGATCGAGCGGTGGGGAGAGCCCGCCGTGCTGGCCTGGGGCGGGTTGATCCTGGGCTTGGGATTTGGCTTTTTCGGTCAGCGTTCCAAGTTCTGCCTGCGCGCCGCGGTGATCGAGTTCTGGCACCGCCGTTTCGGTGACAAGCTGGCGGTGTGGCTGTTGGCGTTTTCCACCGCGGTGGTGGCCGTGCAGGGCATGATCCTGCTGGGCTGGCTCGATGTGTCCACGGCGCGCCAGCTCGCCACGCGCGGCAGTCTGTCGGGCGCGCTGGTGGGTGGGCTGCTGTTTGGCCTTGGCATGGTCATGACGCGCGGCTGCGCCAGCCGGCTGCTGGTGCTGTCGGCCAACGGCAACCTGCGCGCGCTGCTGTCGGGGCTGATATTTGCGGTGACGGCGCAGGCCTCGCTGGCCGGGGCGCTGGCGCCGTGGCGCCTGACCATCAGCGATTGGTGGCTGGTCGACGGCGGCCCGTCTCGCGACCTGTTGGCGCTGGTGGGCGGCGGCCCCAAGGTCGGGCTGCTGTTCGGGCTGGTGTGGATGGCTGCCGCGGTCTATTTTGCGGTGCGCAGTGGCTGGGGGTTCTGGAAGTGGTTTGGCGGCGCGGCCACCGGGCTCATGGTGGCGCTGGCCTGGGCGTTCAGCTACCAGGTCATGACGCACTCGTTCGAGCCGGTGCAGATCCAGGGCATGACCTTCAGCGGCCCCTCGGCCGAGTGGCTCATGCGCGTGCTGGCCGAACCCGACAAGCCGTGGTCCTTCGGGCTCGGGCTCATGCCGGGCGTGTTCCTCGGCTCGTTGGCCGGGGCGCTCGTGGGGCGGGAGTGGAAGCTGGAAGGCTTTGGTGGCGCCTACACCATGCCGCGCTACATCATCGGCGCGATCCTCATGGGCTTTGGCTCGATGCTGGCGGGCGGCTGCGCCGTTGGTGCTGGCATGACGGGCGGGGCGATCTTTGCGTTGACCGCGTGGCTGACCCTGGTCGGGATGTGGGTGGGGGGTGGCGTGGCCGATTGGCTGATCGACCGCCCGCGCACCCGTGACGAACCCGCCGCGGCGGTCCCGGTGGCGATGGGCGACGTGGCCCGGGCGCCGTGAGCCCAGTGTCCGCAGGGCCGGACAGGCAGCGCACGGCCTTGGTGTCACAACCGCCGGCCGGCCCGCGCGCGAGCCAGCAGCACCAGGCACACGGTCGCCACCGCACCCAGCAGCAGCGCAAAGCCCGCGCGCGGCGCCCATTGCAGCGCAGCACCCGCCAGTGAAGGCGCGAGCACACCGCCCAGGGTGTAGGCCATCACCAGCACGGCGGTGCTGTTGACCAGCGTCACCCCGCGCTCGCGCGCGCCGATGTCGATCATTGCCAGGGTGTACAAGCAGCCGCCGGCGCCGCCCCAGACGAACGCCACGGGCCAGGCCAGCCAGGGCGTGTCGGCCACCCACGGGATGGCCACCGTCGCCGCCAAGGTGGCCGCGGCGCAGGCGCGCATCAGGTGCAGCCGCGCGCCGGCCGCCCCACCGCGGCGGCCGGGCTGGCGGCCCAGCCGATCGGCCAAGGCGCCTGCGGGCAGCATCAGCACCGAGCTGCCCAGGCCACTGGCCGACACCAGCAGCGCCGCCGCGGCGGCACCCAGCCCCAGGGCCAGGCCATACAGGGGCAAAATGGACGTCAGGCCGCTTTCAAAAAAGCCGCCGCAAAAGCCCGCCGCCATGATCACGGGGTGGGCGCGCAGCGCGCGCCAGACACCCCGCCAGCCCACGTGCGCCTCGTGGGCGTCGGGCTCTGGCGGCAGTGGCGGCACCCACAACGCCCAGCCCAACCCCACCGCCAGCAGCGCCACCGACAGCCACAGCGCCGCCGTCCCCGACGGCCCCACGGCCGCCAGCAGCAGCGGCCCGATGACGAACGTGGCGCCGACCATGGTCTCGAACAGCCCAACGGCGCGCCCGCGCCAGTGGGCGGGGGCGAACTCGGCCACCAGCGCCTCGGCCAGCACCCAGCGCAGGCCCGAGGCCATGCCCGCCAGCACCTTGAGTCCAAACCACAGTGCCAGCGCGGCCGTACCTTCCAATGGCAGGCCGTAGCCCAACCCCGCCAACACCGGCACGGCGCCCGACAGCCACAGCGTGGGCCGGCGCCCGAGTGCGCGCGTCAGCGCCGAGGCAAAGGGCGTGATGAGCAGGATGCCAACCCAGGCGCTGGCGGCAAACAGCCCGATGAGCGCCGTCGGGGCGCCCAGTTCGGTCAGGCGCAGGATCAGCCATGGCGTGAGCATGAAGTAGCCCACCAGCTCGAAGAAGGTCGAGCCAAAAATCACGAACAGCCCGCGGCGCGAGGGGGCGGCATGGGCAAGGGTCATGGCGGACGGCAGACGGGTGACGGGCCGCGCAGGGGTGTAAGTGGCCCGTGTCCTATCCGGGTGGGCCTGGCGGTGCGCGGCCGGGATCTTGGCACGTTACCACAGTTGCCTGTAGAATTGTGGGTTCGGCGCGAAGCAAGGTGCCGAGTGTGTGGCCGGTTGGGGCGCGCTGTTCCCGCTGGTGTATTGAGCAAAGAGGACTCCTATGTACGCGGTCATAAAAACCGGTGGCAAGCAGTATCGCGTCGCTGCCGGCGAAAAAATCAAAGTAGAACAGATCGCTGCGGACGTAGGCCAAGAGATCGTGATCGACCAGGTGTTGGCCGTGGGCAACGGCGCCGACATCCGGGTGGGCACCCCCTTGGTCAGCGGCGCAACGGTCACGGCCAAGGTGGTGGCGCACGGGCGCGGCGAGAAGGTGCGCATCTTCAAGCTGCGGCGCCGCAAGCACTACCAAAAGCGCCAAGGCCACCGGCAAAACTACACCGAGCTGGAGATCGGCTCGATCAACGTCTGACGAGGTGACGCACCATGGCACAGAAAAAAGGTGGCGGCTCCACGCGTAACGGCCGCGACTCTAAGCCCAAGATGCTGGGCGTGAAGGTGTTCGGTGGCCAAGACGTCAGCGCCGGCGCGATCATCGTGCGCCAGCGCGGCACCCAGTTCCACCCCGGCACCGGCACGGGCATCGGCAAAGACCACACCATCTACGCCACCGTGGCGGGCAAGGTCGAGTTCACCGTCAAGGGTGCGCTCAACCGCAAGGTGATCAACGTCATCCCGGCCTGAGTTTGGCGCAGCGCCCGGGGCATCGTCCCCGGATACGGCCGGCCACAGGCCACCCCGGCACGGGCCCGCGCTGCGGGCCCTTGTCGTTTGCGTTCGGCGCGCAGGAGCCCTCATGAAATTCGTCGATGAAGCCTGGATCGATGTGGCCGCTGGCGACGGCGGCAATGGCTGTGCGTCGTTTCGCCACGAAAAGTTCAAGGAATTTGGCGGCCCTGACGGCGGCGACGGCGGCCGCGGCGGGCACGTGTGGGCGCTGGCCGACGACAACCTCAACACCCTGGTCGATTACCGCTACACGCGCCGCTTCGAGGCCCAGCGCGGCGAGCACGGCAAGGGCTCGGACATGTTTGGCGCCAAGGGCGAGGACATCGTGCTGCGCATGCCGGTGGGCACGGTCATCAGCGATGCCGAGACCGGCGAGGTGCTGTTCGAGCTGTTGCAGCCGGGCCAAAAGGTGCTGCTCGCCAAAGGCGGTGACGGTGGCTTTGGCAACCTGCATTTCAAAAGCTCGACCAACCGCGCGCCACGCCAAAAAACGCTCGGCCGCCCGGGCGAGCGCCGCAGCCTCAAGCTCGAGCTCAAGGTGCTGGCCGACGTTGGGCTGCTCGGCATGCCCAACGCCGGCAAGTCCACGCTGATTGCGGCCGTCTCCAACGCGCGGCCCAAGATCGCCGACTACCCCTTTACCACGCTGCATCCCAACCTGGGTGTGGTGCGTGTCGGGCCGGAAAAGAGCTTTGTCATCGCCGACGTGCCGGGGCTGATCGAGGGCGCCGCCGAAGGGGCGGGGCTGGGGCACCAGTTTTTGCGCCATTTGCAGCGCACCCGGCTGCTGCTGCACGTGGTGGACATGGCACCGTTCGACGACAGCGTCGATCCGGTGGCGCAGGCGCGCGCCATCGTGGCCGAGCTCAAGAAGTACGATCCGCAACTGGCCGCCAAGCCACGCTGGCTGGTGCTCAACAAGCTGGACATGGTGCCCGTGGAGGAGCGCGCGCAGCGCGTGCGGGATTTCGTGCGCCGGCTGCGCTTCAAGGGGCCGGTGTTCGAGATTTCGGCCCTCACCCGTGAGGGCTGCGAGCGCTTGATGCAAAAGGTCTATGAGTACCTGGCGGCGCAGCGCGAGGCCGCCGCGCCCCCGGTCCAGGTGGACCCGCGCTTCGACACGGCGCGTCAGGACGCCGACGCCCCGGCCGACGATGGTAACGATCCGCGTTGGCGCGCTTGAGGTTCCCGACGATCGCTTTGGCCCCATGAGCATGACGACCGAGCCCGCTTCCACCCCTGCCGAGCCTGCCGCAGCGGTTCACCCCACCACGGGGTTGGCGCAGCCCCGGCGCAACCCTGTCGAGGTGCTGCGCAGCGCGCGCCGCATCGTGGTCAAGGTCGGCTCCAGCCTGGTCACCAACGAAGGCCGGGGGCTGGACGCGGTCGCCATCGGGCAGTGGAGCCGCCAGCTCGCCACCCTGGTGCGGGAAGGACGCGAAGTGATCATGGTCAGCAGCGGCGCCATCGCCGAGGGCATGAAGCGCCTGGGCTGGCGCACCCGGCCCAAAGAGGTGCACGAGCTGCAAGCCGCCGCCGCCGTGGGCCAGATGGGGCTGGTGCAGATGTACGAGACGCAACTGCGCCAGCAGGGCGTGGGCAGCGCGCAGGTGCTGCTGACCCACGCCGACCTGGCCGACCGCGAACGCTACCTCAACGCGCGCTCCACGCTGCTGACCCTGCTGGCGCTGGGGGTGGTGCCGGTCATCAACGAAAACGACACCGTCGTCAACGACGAAATCAAATTCGGCGACAACGACACCCTGGGCGCGCTGGTGGCCAATTTGGTCGAGGCCGACTTGCTGGTCATCCTGACCGACCAGCGGGGTCTGTACACCGCCGACCCGCGCAAGGACCCGGCGGCGGCCTTTGTGGACCTGGCCTGCGCCGGCGATGAGCGGCTGGAAGCCATGGCCGGTGGCGCGGGCAGCCGCGTGGGCACCGGCGGCATGATCACCAAGGTTTTGGCCGCCAAGCGCGCGGCCGGCTCTGGCGCCTCGACCGTGATCGCCTGGGGCCGCGAGCCCGACGTGTTGCTGCGTCTGGCCGCGGGCGAGCCGATCGGCACCTGTTTGGTGGCCGATGCCCCCAAGCTGCAAGCGCGCAAACGCTGGATGACCAGCCACCTGCAGTTGCGCGGCGCCGTGACCGTGGACGAGGGCGCGGTGGACAAGATCGTGCGCGAGGGCAAGAGCCTGTTGCCGATCGGCATGATCGCCGTCGAGGGCGACTTCCACCGCGGCGATGTGATCGCGGTGCGCGCGCCCGACGGGCGCGAGATCGCGCGTGGCCTGGCCAACTACGCCGCCGCCGAAGCCCGGCTGATGTGCCGCCGCGCCTCCAGCGAATTCGAGCGGCTGCTTGGCTACACCGCCGAGCCGGAGATGATCCACCGCGACAACCTGGTGGTCACGGTGCGCTAAGCGGTTCCCCGCGTGCCCCGGCCGCAGCGCTTACCGTGGCGTCGCGCCGGGCCGTCACCCCCGGCGCTGCATGCGCCACGGGCACCGGTTGCGTCAGCGTTCCGTGCGGCCTTGGCGCAGGGCGCGCAGCATGTCGGCCGGGCGGCCGTTGGGTGTGGCACCGTCGCAAAAACCGCCGCGCGCCAGGGCCACCGCGGGGCGTGACGCAAATTCGCCGCCCAGGCTGCGCCAGTTGGCCCCGGTATTCGGGCGCCATTGCGCGGGCGGCCCGGGGTTCCAGTGGGCGTAGGTTTTGACTTCGGCCGTGGCACAGCGCAGCCCCTCGTACCAGGCGTTGAGGGCGCCGCTGTCGTTTTGCGCCACGATCACGTAGCGAATCACGCCATCCGGCCCCAGGGTGACCGAGTCGGGCATGACCCCAAAGCGCAGCTGGCTGTGCACCGAGGGCGTAAAGGGCACCAGCCCGTCGAGCGTCAGCGCCGGCGGGGGCGGCACGTCGGCTTCGCGCCAGTCGCGGTTGGGGTCGGTGAGCAACTGGGCGCTGGCACCGCCGGCGCTGGCCGCGAGCACGGCGGCCAACACCAAGCCACGCCCCAAGGCGCGTGGGGTGGAGGGTGCAAAAGAGCAGGGCACGGGCAGCGTCTTCCGATCAGGGCTGCGGGGGCGGCAGCGGCGCCCCGTCGGCGCCGGTGTGGGCGCTGGTGGGGTCGGGGTCGAAGCTGCCCCCGGGCGGCAGCTCCAGGTGGGTGGGCATGGCCAGGTGGGCGGGCAGCGCCCGCGCGCGTGCGCCTTTGCCGGCTGCGGGCGCTCGCGCGCGGTAGTTGGCGCGCAGGTAGCGGTTACGCGCGTCGCGCACGCCGTCGCCACGGCCCAGCGGCGGCAGGTAGCGCGAGAGCTCCTCGAGCGCGCGCTGGTAGACCTCGCGCTTGAACTCGATCACCAGGTCCAGCGGCACCCAGTAGTCGTTCCAGCGCCAGGCGTCGAACTCCGGGTGGTCGGTGGCGCGCAGGTTGAGGTTCCAGTCGCCGCCGATGAGGCGCAGCAGAAACCAGATTTGCTTCTGTCCGCGGTAGTGGCCGCGCGCGTCGCGGCGGATGTAGCGCTCTGGCACCTCGTAGCGCAACCAGTCCCGCGTGCGGGCGATGAGGGCCACGTGTTCGGGGCGCAAGCCGATTTCCTCGTGCAGCTCCCGGTACATGGCCTGTTCGGGGGTTTCGCCGCGGTCGATGCCGCCTTGCGGGAACTGCCAAGAGTGGGTGCGGATGCGCTTGCCCCAGAACACCTGGTTCTTCTGGTTGAGCAGGATGATGCCGACATTGGGCCTGAAGCCGTCTCTGTCAAGCATAATCGACCCCAATTTTCAAAAACTGTCTCGATTATGCATCGCAGGTCGGGATTTGTGTCGCCATGAGAGCCTCTCAATTTCACATCAGCACCCTCAAGGAAGCCCCGGCCGATGCCGAGGTCGTCAGCCACCAGCTCATGATGCGCGCCGGCATGATCAAAAAGCTCGGCGCGGGCATCTACACCTACATGCCGATGGGCCTGCGCGTGATCCGCAAGGTCGAGCGCATCGTGCGTGAGGAGATGGAGCGCGCCGGCGCGATCGAGCTGACCATGCCGATCGTGCAGCCCGCCGAGTTGTGGCAGGAGACCGGGCGCTTTGGCAAGATGGGGCCGGAGCTGCTGCGCATCCGCGACCGGCACGAGCGCGACTTCGTCATCCAGCCCACCAGCGAGGAGGTGGTCACCGACATCGCGCGCCAGGATCTGCGCAGCTACAAGCAACTGCCCAAAAACTTCTATCAGATCCAGACCAAGTTCCGGGATGAGCGGCGGCCGCGCTTCGGGTTGATGCGCGGGCGCGAGTTCATCATGAAGGACGCCTACAGCTTCGACCGCGACGCCGAGGGCGCCCAGCGCAGCTACCAGATCATGGCGCAGGCCTACCGGCGCATCTTCGACCGCTTTGGCCTGCGCTACCGCGCCGTGGCGGCCGACAGCGGTGCCATTGGCGGCGACCTGAGCGAGGAATTTCAGGTCATCGCCGCCACCGGCGAGGACGCGATCGTCTACTGCCCCACCAGCGACTACGCCGCCAACCTGGAAAAGGCCGAGGCGCTGCCGCCGCAGGGTCCGCGCCCGGCGCCCACGCAGGCGCTCAGCAAGGTGCCCACGCCGGGCCGCAGCACCTGCGCCCAGGTCGCCGAGCTGCTGGGCGTGCCGCTGGCGCGCACCGTCAAGTCCATCGTCTTGGCCACCGACGAGATCAACGAGCGCGACGAAGTCGTCGCCACCCGCATCTGGCTGTTGCTGCTGCGCGGCGACCACGACATGAACGAGGTCAAGGTCGGCAAGCTGCCCGGACTGGCGTTGGGCTTTCGCTTTGCCACCGAGGCCGAGATCGTCGAGCACTTTGGCTGCCGCCCCGGCTACCTGGGGCCGGTGGGCACCCGCAAGCCGGTGATGGTGGTGGCCGACCGCGAGGTGGCGGTGATGGCCGACTGGATTTGCGGCGCCAACGAGGTCGATCACCACCTCACCGGCGTCAACTGGGGCCGCGATCTGCCCGAGCCGGACCTGGTGGCCGACATCCGCAACGTCGTCGCAGGCGACCCCTCGCCCGATGGCCAAGGGGTGCTGGCGATCGAGCGCGGCATCGAAGTGGGGCACGTGTTCTACCTGGGCACCAAGTACAGCCGGGCCATGAACGCCACCTTCCTCGACGAAGACGGCAAGCCCAAGCCGTTCGAGATGGGCTGCTACGGCATCGGCATCACACGCCTGCCGGCGGCGGCCATCGAGCAAAACCACGACGAGCGCGGCATCATCTGGCCCGACGCGATCGCGCCGTTTACGGTGGTGCTGTGCCCGATCGGCATGGAGCGCAGCCCCAGCGTGCGCGAAGCCGCCGAGCGCCTGTACGAGACGCTGCGCGCCCACGGGGTGGACGTGATCCTGGACGACCGCGGCGAGCGCCCGGGCGTGATGTTTGCGGACTGGGAGCTGATCGGGGTGCCGCACCGCGTCACCCTGGGCGAACGCGGGCTCAAGGACGGTGTGGTCGAATACCAGCACCGGCGCGACAACGCGGCCACGCCGGTGCCGCTGACCGACATCGTGGAGTGGTTGCGCGGCCGCATCGCGGTGTGAGGCATGGACGGGGTGCCAGGCGCAGCGCTGCAGCGGCGCGGCTGCCTGCGCCGCATGGTGGCCGGGGCGCTGCCGGTCCTGGTGCCACGGGCGCTGCCCACGCTCGTCGGGGGGCTGGCCGCGGCAGCGGCTGCGCCGGCCCGGGCCGGCGCGCAAATCGAGGAACCCTTGTCCGACGCGGTGCGGCACGCGCTGCGCGCGGCGGTCGAGCAGCTCGACCCGCCCGAGCCGGTGTTTGCCACCCCCGAGGCGCGGCTGGCCTATGTGCACTGGTTGACCCGCGCGAGCTGGCAGCTGCGCCGGCGCAAGCCAGAGCCGCAGGCGCGTCTGGATTTTTTGCAGACCGTGTGGTACGAGAGCCGGCGCGCCGGCTTGGACACGGCGCTGGTGCTGGGTTTGATCGAGGTCGAGAGCGCCTTTCGCAAGTACGCCATCTCGCGCGCTGGGGCGCGCGGCTACATGCAGGTGATGCCGTTTTGGACGCGGCTCATCGGCGACGGCGACCCGGACAAGCTGTTTCACCTGCAGACCAACCTGCGCTACGGCTGCGTCATCCTGCGCCACTACCTGGACCGCGAGCGCGGCGACCTGTTTTTGGCGCTGGGGCGCTACAACGGCAGCCGCGGGCGTGCGGCATACCCCAACGCCGTCTTTGCCGCCGAGCGCCGTTGGCGCCTGGCGTGAGGGGCGCGCCGCCCCCCACCCGGCGCGGGCCGCTCACTGCAAAAAGCCGATGCGCGTGCGCGTGCTGCCGCTGGCGGGCAGGTCGCGCGGCTCGATGCGCTCGCGCCGCTCCAACCGCGCATTGCCAAAGGCGGTCATGAGGGCGCGGCGCATCTCGCGCGGGGCCAGCGCCGCCAGCTGATCGAGCACGTCGTCGCCCGGTTCCTCGTCGAACAGCCGGCCCCAGTCGTGCGCCGCGCGCAGGCGTTGGTAGAGCTGGCGCGCGATGCCACGTGCCTCGTCGCGCGTCGGCGGCGCGATCTCGAACACGTTCATGCGGTTGAGGATCGGCTCCGGGATCGAGCGCTCGTCGTTGGCCGTGGTGATCCAGATGACCTGGCTGGCGTCGATGGGCACCTCGGCAAACTCGTCCACAAAGCGCTGCGCCGTCTGCGGCTCGAGCAGCCCGTAGAGGGCGCCCAGCGGGTCGTACTGCGCCGCCTCGCTGGCCTTGTCGATTTCGTCCACCACGATCACCGGGTTGGCGTAATTGCCCTCGATCAGCGCCTCGAACACCTTGCCGGGTTTGGCGCCCTTCCACTGCGAGGACGAGCCCGACAGCAGCCAGCCGGCGGTCATCGAGCTCATCGGCACCAGCGTCATGCTGGTGGCCAGCAGCTCGGCGAGCTGGTGCGCAAAGTGGGTTTTGCCCACGCCGGGCGGCCCGAGCAGCAGCAGCGGCGTGATCTCCAGGCTGTCGCGGCTTTCCTGCGCCAGCGCGATGTGGCGCCGCACGTCGTCGAGCACGGCGCGGAAGTTGGGCAGTTGCTCGTACAGCGGCTCGACGTCCGGGATGCCCGAGGGCTTGACCGCAAAGCGCTGCGGGCCGCGTTCGAGCATGCGCTCGTAGGTTTGGCACAACACGGCCTGCTCGCGCTCGTTGCCCTGGGCCTTGAGGCGCCGCAAGCGCTGCTCGACCTCGTCCGGGCTGAAGACGTCGCGCACGTGCGCGATCGGCAGGCCGCGCGGGGTGGGGATGGCGGGAACGGGGTTCGCTTCCATGGCACGTTCTCCTTCGACGACCGGTGTTGCGGTCATTGAAGCATGGACCATGCCAGCGCTCCAACCCGGGCTATCCCCGATGGGGCTGCCCCGGCCGCACAACCGGCTCAGTGGGTTGGAGCCGTCAGGAGCTTTTGCAGTTCACCGCTTTCGTACATCTCCATCATGATGTCCGAGCCGCCGATGAACTCGCCGCGCACATAGAGCTGCGGGATGGTGGGCCAGTTGCTGTATTCCTTGATGCCTTGGCGGATTTCGGGGTCTTCCAGCACGTTGACCGTCACCAGGGTCTTGGGATCGACGCCGCAGGCCTTCAGGATCTGGACCGCGCGGCCGGAAAAGCCGCACATGGGAAAGCTGGCCGTGCCCTTCATGAACAGCACGATGTCGTGGTTCTTGACGAGTTGGTCGATGCGCTGTTGAACGTCGCTCATGGCGTCCCTGTGGAAAAAGTCGTGAACGTGTGCGAATTATCGCCACTGACGGGGCGCGCCGCTGGCGGCGCGCGGGATATCCGTGTCGGCAGGGGTGTCGTGGGGCCAGCGGCCGCCGGTGCAGCGCCGGTGCCCACCCAGGTCGTGTCGGTGGTCGATGTCGGCAAAGCCCCGCGCGCGCAGCAGGGCGGCCACGGCGTCGGCTTGGTCCCAGCCGTGTTCGAGCAGCAGCCAGCCTCCGGTGGCCAGGCGCGCCGGCGCCCCCGCAATGATGGCCCGCAAGTCGGCCAGGCCATCGTCGCCGGCGACCAGCGCCGAGCGCGGCTCGTGCCGCAGCGCGGGTAGGTGCGGGTCGTCGGCGCGCAGGTAGGGTGGGTTGGCCAGCACGAGGTCGAAGCGCGCCGGCCAGGCGGGCGCATCGCGAGGGGCGTGGGTGGCGGCTGGCGCCGCGCCGGCTGCGGCGGGCCACGCGGCCCAGTCCGCCCACCAGTGGCCGCACAGCCAGCGCACCGGCAGCCCCAGCCGCCGGCCGTTGGCGGCGGCCACCTGCAGGGCGTCGGCGCTGCTGTCCAGGCCCCACACGCGGGCACGGGGCCGCGCGTGCTGCACGGCCAGCGCGATGGCGCCGCTGCCGGTGCCCAAATCCAACACCTGCGCGTGCGCGTCGGCGGGCAGCAGCGCCAGCGCCCAGTCCACCAGCGTTTCGGTATCGGGGCGGGGGTCGAGCACACGCGCATCGACCTGCAGCGTCAAACCGTAAAACCCCCGCTGGCCGGTCAGGTAGGCCAGTGGCTCGCCGTCCAGCCGGCGCTGGCACAGCGCGGCATAGTGGTCGGCGGTGGCGGCGTCCAGGGGGGCATCGTCGTGCGCCAGCAGCCAGGCGCGGTCACTTGGCGGCCGCCCCAGGGCGTGCAGCAGCAGCCATTGCGCGTCCAGGCGTTGCAGCCCACGGGCCTGCGCGTGCTGCAAGGCGGCGCGCAGCGTCGCGCCTGCGGGGGCGCCAGCGCGGGGTTGCGGGGGGAGGGGGACAGCCGCCATGGCCCGTGCCGCGCTCAGGCGGGCTGGCCCGCGCGCGCCTCCAGCTCCGCCATCAGCTCGGCGCCGCGGGCCAGTTGCAGGCCGTGCACCAGCTCGTCCAAATCCCCCTCCAGCACCGCCGGCAGCTTGTACAGCGTCAGGTGGATGCGGTGGTCGGTGACGCGGCCTTGCGGAAAGTTGTAGGTGCGGATGCGGTCGCTGCGATCGCCGCTGCCGATGAGGCCCTTGCGCGTGGCGGCCTCCCGCGCCTCGCGCTCGCGTCGCTCGCGCTCTTGCAGGCGGGCCAGCAGCACCTGCAGCGCCTTGGCGCGGTTGCGGTGCTGGCTGCGGTCGTCCTGGCATTCGGCGACGATCCCGGTGGGCAAGTGGGTGATGCGCACCGCCGAGTCGGTCTTGTTGACGTGCTGGCCGCCGGCGCCGCTGGCGCGAAAGGTGTCGATGCGCAGCTCGGCCGGGTTGATCTGCACCGCCTGGGCTTCGTCCGGTTCGGGCAGCACGGCGACGGTGCAGGCGCTGGTGTGGATGCGGCCCTGCGATTCGGTGACCGGAATGCGCTGCACGCGGTGCCCCCCCGACTCGAAGCGCAGGCGGCCATACGCGCCGTGCCCGACGATGCGCAGCACGACCTCCTTGTAGCCACCCAGCTCGCTGGGCGATTCGCTGATGACTTCCACCCGCCAGCCGTTGCGCTCGGCGTAGCGGGTGTACATGCGCGCCAGGTCGGCGGCAAACAGCGCCGCTTCCTCGCCGCCGGTGCCGGCGCGGATTTCGACGAAAGCGTGGCGCTCGTCGTCCGGGTCGCGCGGCAGCAGCCGTGTCTGCAGCTCGGCGGCCAGGGCGTCGAGTTCGCTTTGCACACTGGCGATTTCGTCTTCGGCCAGCGCGGCCAGCTCGGCGTCGCCACCGGCTTGAGCGTCCGCCGCGAGCTGGCGCGCGTGCGCCAGCGCGGCTTCGCACTGCAGGTAGCGCAGGTAGGGCTGCACGATGGCGTCGGTGTCGGCGTGCTCGCGCGTGAGGGCCCGAAAGCGCTCCCGGTCGGCGGTGGCATCGGCCGCGCAGAGCTGGGCGTCGAGCTCGTGCAGCCGCAGGCGCAAGCGCTCGAGCGATTCGCGGACGAAGGGCTTCATCGGGGCATCGCGCTCGGCTCGGGCGGGGTCGCGGCCCCTTGCGGCCGTCCGCGCAGGAACAGGCGCGCCACCACGTCGGCCGTGTGGCGCCGGCTGGCTTCGTCGCCGCTGTGCAGCTCGGCCAGCGCACCGTGCAGCATCTTGTGCGTCAGGCCGCGCGCTAGGGCTTGCAGCGCCTCTTCGGGGCTGGCGCCCTTGGCCAGCAGCCGCCGTGCGCGCGCCAGCTCGGCCTGTTGCCAGGCCTCGGACTGGGCCTGCAGGTCGCGGATCAGCCCCACCACCCCGGCGTGCGGGTCGCGCTGGCGCAGCCAGTGCATGAAGCTCTGCACCCCGGCGTCGATGATGGCCTCGGCCTGCGCCACGGCGGCTTGCCGGTGGTCCTTGCCGGCCTGCACCACGGCGGCCAGATCGTCCACGGTGTAGAGGTAGACGTCATCCAGCGCCTTGACCTCGGCCTCGATGTCGCGCGGCACCGCCAGATCCACCATGAAGATCGGGCGGTGGCGCCGGCGCTTGAGCGCGCTCTCCACCATGCCCAGGCCGATCAGCGGCAGGGTGCTGGCCGTGCAGCTGATCACCGCGTCGAACTCGTGCAAGCGCGCCGGCAGGTCGGACAGGCGCATGACCTCGGCGCCAAAGCGGGCGGCCAGCTTTTCGCCGCGCTCCAGCGTGCGGTTGGCGACCGCCATCGCGCGCGGCTGGCGCGCCGCAAAGTGCGTGGCGGCCAGCTCGATCATTTCGCCCGCGCCCACGAACAGGATGCGGATGTCGCGCAAATCCTCGAACAGCTGGCTGGCCAGACGCACGGCCGCTGCCGCCATGCTGATCGAGTGGGCGCCGATGTCGGTGCTGGTGCGCACCTGCTTGGCCACGGCAAACGAGCGCTGAAAGAGCTGGTGCAGCGTGGTGCCCAGGGCCCCGGCGGCATCGGCGGCGCGCACCGCGTCCTTGAGCTGGCCCAGGATTTGCGCCTCGCCCAGCACCATGCTGTCGAGCCCGCTGGCGACGCGAAACGCGTGGCGCGCCGCCGCGTCCTCGCGCAGCACGTAGGCGTGCTGCATCAGCGTGTCGGCGCTGACGCCGCCGGTTTGGGCCAGCCAGTCGATGGCCGGTTCGATCAGCGGTTCGTCGGCCGCGCAATACAGTTCGGTGCGGTTGCAGGTGGACAGCAGCGCGGCTTCCGGCTGGCGCGCCAGCGCGGCGCGAAAACGCCGCAGCGCCTCGGGCACTTGGTCGAGGGCGAACGCAAACCGCCCGCGCACATCGAGCGGGGCCGTTTGGTGGTTGATGCCGAGCGCCCAGACTGCTGCCATGGTGTCGGATTATAAAATTGCGCCCCTTGTGGATATGCTGGCCTTGTTTTGGCATGGGCTCAACCTCGTGGCGCCGGCCTGGGGTGTGGCGGCCCTGCTTGCCCCCGCGCTGGCGTGGCGCGCGCTGCCCGGCACACGCGCGCGCGCCCTGCTGGCGCATGGGGCCTGGCTGGGGCTGACGGGCTCGGCGGTGATGGTGGCGGGCCTGGTGCTGCAGGGGCGCGATGGCCGCATGGTCACCTACGCGGCCCTGGTGGCGGTGATGGGCGCGCTGGCCGCCTGGCGCGACCGCGGCCGCACCCGATGATCCCTACCGCCGGGAGGGACGCCGGACCCCGCCCGCCCCGCGGCCGTGTTGCGCTGCGGTAACATCCACAGCCCGTGTCGGCCGCCGCGCCCCCAGGCGGGGCGACGCGCGGTCTGCCAGCCGCTTTCGCCCATGAACGCTCCGACGCCCCTCCACGCCCTGCTCGACGCCGCGCCCGACGCCCCCCGCCTGCGCGAAATTCCCTACAACTACACCTCGTTCTCGGACCGGGAAATCGTCCTGCGGCTGCTTGGCGAGCGCGCCTGGACCGTGCTCGAGCAGCTGCGCCGCGAGCGCGCCACGGGCCGCTCCGCGCGCATGCTGTACGAGGTGCTGGGCGACATGTGGGTGGTCCAGCGCAATCCGTACCTGCAGGACGACCTGCTGGCCAACCCCAAGCGCCGCGCGGCGCTCATCGAAGCGTTGCACCACCGCTTGGGCGAAATCGAAAAACGCCGCCGCCCGCAGGAGGACCGGCAGCGCGATGCGCTGGTTGGGGAACTGCTCGACCATGCCCGGCGCGCGGTGCAGGCGTTTGCGCAGTCGTTCGACGAGATGGCGGCGCTGCGCCAGCGCGTCGTCAAGGTGCTGCGCCGCCACACCCACAAGGACAACATCAAGTTCGACGGTCTGAGCCGCGTCAGCCATGTGACCGATGCCACCGACTGGCGGGTGGAGTACCCGTTCGTCGTGCTGACCCCCGACACCGAGGCCGAGGTCGCCGGCCTGGTGCAGGGGTGCATCGAGCTGGGCCTGACCATCATTCCGCGCGGCGGCGGCACCGGCTACACCGGCGGCGCCGTGCCGCTGACCTGGAAGAGTGCGGTCATCAACACCGAAAAACTGGAGGCGATGACCGAGGTCGAGCACGTGCAGCTGCCCGGCCTGGCGCAGCCGGTGCCCACAATCTGGACCGAAGCTGGGGTGGTGACGCAGCGCGTGGCCGATGCGGCCGAGCGCGCCGGTTTCGTCTTTGCGGTTGACCCCACCTCGGCCGAGGCGTCGTGCATCGGCGGCAACATCGCCATGAACGCCGGCGGCAAAAAAGCGGTGCTGTGGGGCACGGCGCTGGACAACCTGGCCAGCTGGCGCATGGTCACGCCCAATGCCGAATGGCTGGAGGTGCACCGCATCGGCCACAACCTGGGCAAGATCCACGACACCGAGGTGGCCAGCTTCGAACTGCGCTACTTGGCGGCCGATGGCAAGACGCCGCTGCGCACCGAGCGGCTCGACATCCCGGGCCGAAGCTTTCGCAAGGCCGGTCTGGGCAAGGACGTCACCGACAAGTTTTTGAGCGGCCTGCCGGGCGTGCAAAAAGAAGGTTGCGACGGCATCATCACCAGCGCCCGCTGGGTGGTGCACCGCATGCCCGCGCACACCCGCACCGTGTGCTTGGAGTTCTTTGGCAACCCCAAGGATGCGGTGCCCTCGATCGTCGAGATCAAAGACTTCATGTTCGCCGAACAAAAGCGCACCGGCACCGTGCTGGCGGGCTTGGAGCACTTGGACGACCGCTACCTCAAAGCGGTGGGCTACACCACCAAGAGCAAGCGCGGCACGCTGCCCAAGATGGTGCTGATCGGCGACATCGTGGGCGACGACCCCGACGCCGTGGCGCGTGCCACCAGCGAGGTGGTGCGCCTGGCCAATGCGCGCGCGGGCGAGGGCTTTGTCGCGGTCAGCCCCGAGGCGCGCAAGAAGTTCTGGGCCGACCGCAAGCGCACCGCGGCCATCAGCCGCCACACCAACGCCTTCAAGATCAACGAGGACGTGGTGATCCCGCTCGAGCGCATGGGGGAGTACACCCTGGGCATCGAGCGCATCAACATCGAGCTGAGCCTGCGCAACAAAATCCGGCTCTGCGACGAGCTGGAGGCGTTTTTTGCGCGCGGCGCGCTGCCGCTGGGCAAGGCCGAAGACCCCAACGACATGCCCGGGCCCGAGTGGTTGGCCGAGCGCACCGAACAGGCGCTGGCGCTCATCCGCGCGGTGCGCGCCCAGTGGCAGGCGTGGAAAGAGGGCCTGGACGACCCCGCGCCGCCGGGCGGGCGCAGCCTGTTCGAGCAGTTGCAGGACCACAGCCTGCGCGCAAGCTGGAAGACCCAGTTGCGCCAGCCGCTGCGCGACCTGTTCACCGGTGCGGTGTTCGCCCCCGTGCTGGCGGAGTGCGAGGCCATCCACCAGCGCGTGCTCAAGGGGCGCGTGTGGGTGGCGCTGCACATGCACGCGGGCGACGGCAACGTGCACACCAACATCCCCGTCAACAGCGACGACTACGACATGCTGCAGACCGCGCACGAGGCGGTCGCTCGCATCATGGCGCTGGCGCGCAGCCTCGACGGTGTCATCTCGGGTGAGCACGGCATCGGCATCACCAAGCTCGAATACCTGAGCGACGCTGAGCTGGCGCCGTTTGCCGAGTACAAGCGCCGCGTGGACCCGCAAGGGCGCTTCAACCGCGGCAAGCTGTTGCGCGACGCCGCCGCGCTTGGCCCCGATGTGCACGCCGCCGACCTGAGCCAGGCGTACACGCCGAGCTTTGGCCTCATGGGCTACGAGTCGCTCATCATGCAGCAAAGCGACATCGGCGCCATTGCCGACAGCATCAAAGACTGCCTGCGCTGCGGCAAGTGCAAGCCGGTGTGCTCCACCCACGTGCCGCGCGCCAATCTGCTGTACAGCCCACGCAACAAGATTTTGGCCACCAGCCTGCTGATCGAGGCCTTTTTGTACGAGGAACAGACGCGCCGCGGCGTGTCGCTGCAGCACTGGGAGGAGTTCGAGGACGTGGCCGACCACTGCACGGTGTGCCACAAGTGCCTCAGTCCGTGTCCGGTCAAGATCGACTTTGGCGACGTGTCCATGAACATGCGCAACCTGCTGCGCAAGATGGGGCGCAAGTCGTGGCGGCCGGGCAATGCGCTGGCGATGGCCTTCCTCAACGCCACCAACCCCGAGACGATCAAGCTCATGCGCACCGCCATGGTGGACGTGGGCTACAAGGCGCAGCGCCTGGCGCACGAGGCGCTCAAGGGCTTGGCGCGCCGCCAGACCAGCGCGCCGCCGGCCACCGTGGGCACCGCCCCCATCAAAGAGCAGGTGATCCACTTCATCAACAAAAAGATGCCGGGCAACCTGCCCAAGAAAACCGCACGCGCGCTGCTGGACATCGAGGACAAGGCCTACGTGCCCATCATCCGCGATCCGCAGCGCACCAGCGCCGACGCCGAGGCGGTGTTTTACTTCCCCGGCTGCGGCTCGGAGCGGCTGTTCAGCCAGGTGGGTCTGGCCACGCAGGCCATGCTGTGGCACGTGGGCGTGCAGACCGTGCTGCCACCCGGCTACCTGTGCTGCGGCTACCCGCAGCGCGGCAGCGGCCAGTTCGACAAGGCGGAAAAAATCATCACCGACAACCGGGTGTTGTTCCACCGTGTGGCCAACACGCTCAACTACCTCGACATCAAGACCGTGGTGGTGAGCTGCGGCACCTGCTACGACCAGCTGCAGGGCTATGAATTCGACAAGATCTTCCCCGGCTGCCGCATTGTCGACATCCACGAGTACCTGCTGGAAAAGGGTGTGAAGCTGGAAGGCAAGGGCGCCTACCTCTACCACGACCCCTGCCACAGCCCCATGAAGCAGCAAGACCCGCTCAAGACCGTCAAGGCCCTGGTGGGCCCGGCCGTGGTCGCCAGCGACCGCTGCTGCGGCGAGTCCGGGACGCTGGCGGTCACGCGCCCGGACGTGTCCACCCAGGTGCGTTTCCGCAAGGAGCAGGAGCTGCGCAAAAACGAGCGCGAGCTTGCCGCGGTGGCCGAGCGCCATGGGGTGGCGACCACGCCAGGGCGGACCAAGATTCTGACCTCGTGCCCGAGCTGTCTGCAGGGGCTGAGCCGCTACGGCGAGGACCTGAGCAACGGGCTGCTGGAGGCCGACTACATCGTCGTCGAGATCGCGCGCCAGGTGCTGGGCGAAAACTGGCTGCCCGATTACGTGGCGCGCGCCAACGCCGGTGGCATCGAACGGGTGCTGGTGTGAGCGAGGTTGGGGCCGACTGCCCGCTGTGCCGCGACGACGGCGGGCTGCTGCTGTGGCGCGGTCGCGACTGGCGCGTGGTGCGCGCGCTGGGCGCCGAGGTGGCCGAGGCCCCGGCGTGGTACCGGGTCATCGCCACCGACCATGTGGCCGAATGGTCCGATCTGCCGCCGGCCGCGCAGGCCGACGCCATGGCCATCGTCACCGCCGTGGAGCGCGCCGTGCGCCGCACCCTGCAGCCGACCAAGGTCAACCTGGCCGCGCTGGGCAATGTGGTGCCGCATCTGCACTGGCATGTCATCGCCCGCTTTGATTGGGACAGCCGTTTTCCGGCGCCGGTGTGGGACGCCCCGCGCCGCAGCGCCGACGGCACCCGGTTGGCGGCGCTGCGGGCGGCGTTGCCCGCGTGCGACGCCGCGATCGTTGAGGCGCTCACCCCGCGAGCGTCCGCCCACCCTTGACCGCTGACGGAAACCGCTATGGCTGCCCATCCCGCTACCGCCCCCGTGCCCGAGTCGATCACCGTTCACGGCGCCTCGCGCGTGCTCGAGATTGCGTTTGCCGACGGCGCGCGCTTTCGCATCCCGTTCGAGCTGATGCGCGTGTATTCGCCGTCGGCCGAGGTGCAGGGCCACGGCCCCGGCCAAGCGGTGCTGCAAACCGGCAAGCGCAACGTGGACATCGTGGCGCTGGAGCTGGTGGGCAACTACGCGGTGCAGCCAACGTTTTCGGACGGCCACGACTCGGGCATTTTTACCTGGGATTATTTGTACTTCCTGGGTTCGCAGCAGGAGGCGCTGTGGGCCGACTACGAGCGACGCCTGGCCGAAGCCGGCGTCGACCGCGATGCGCCCATGCCCCCCAAAGCCGGCCACGGCTGTGGCCAACACTGAGCGAAGCCCGCTACGATAGCGGCATGAGCCAAACCCACTTCGGATTCCAGACCGTCGACGAGCGCGAAAAAGCGCACCGCGTGCGCGCCGTGTTCGACTCGGTCGCGCCGCGCTACGACCTGATGAACGACCTGATGTCGGCCGGCCTGCACCGCTGGTGGAAGGCCTACACCGTGATGGTCGCCAACCCGCAGCCAGGGCAGCGCGTGCTCGACATCGCAGGCGGTACGGGCGACCTGGGGCTGGCCATTGCGCCCAAGGTGCGGCCGGGCGGCACCGTGGTGCACACCGACATCAACGAAGCCATGCTGCGCCACGGGCGCGACCGGCTGCTCGACCACGGCATCGTGCTGCCCACGGTGGTGTGCGACGCCGAAGGCCTGCCGTTTCCGGATGGCCACTTCGACCTCGTGACGGTGGCGTTTGGCCTGCGCAACATGACGCACAAGGAACTTGCGCTGCGCGAGATGCATCGAGTCCTCAAGGTCGGCGGCAAGCTGCTGGTGCTCGAGTTTTCCAAGGTCGCGCCCCCGCTGCAAAAAGCCTACGACTGGTACAGCTTCCACGTGTTGCCGCGCCTGGGCCGCTGGGTGGCGAACGATGAGGCCAGCTATCGCTATCTGGCCGAGTCGATCCGTATGCACCCCGATCAGGAAACGCTGCGCGCCATGATCCGCGACGCCGGTTTCGGTCATGTCGACGTGCACAACCTGAGCGCTGGCGTCGTTGCGCTGCACGTGGGTTTGAAGGTCTGATATCTGCGCCCCGTGCGGGGCATGACGGAGGCACCGTGAACACAAAACTCGGGACGTGGCTGTTGGTGGCGGCGATGACGCTGTCGTCGGCCGAGGTGTGGGCCAAGCGCCTGGGTGGCGGTGGCTCGCTGGGCAAGCAGTCCAGCAATGTGGTGCAGCGCAACAGCGCCCCGCAGCCGCCTGCGCCCGCCCCGGCGCCCGCGCAGGCGCAGGCGCAGGCGCAGGCGCAGTCCGCCCCGGCCGCGCCTGCTGGCGCGGCGGCTGGGGCCGCCGGTGCGGCGGCCAAGCCGCAGCGCCCCTGGGGTGCCATGCTGGGGGGATTGGCGGCGGGCCTGGGCCTGGCGTGGCTGGCCTCGGCGCTGGGCTTGGGCGAGGCGTTTGCCCAGTTTTTGCTGATCCTGCTGCTGGTGGTGGCGGTGTGGGCGGTCGTCGCCTGGGTGCGCCGCGCGCGCACGGGCGCGGCGCGCTCGCCCCTGGCGTGGCAGGGCGCTGGCGCCGGTGCGGGCACCCCGCCCGTGACGCCGCGCAGCTACCAGCCAGGCCATGTCGGCAACGACGCTTCCGCGCGTCCGTGGGAGCGCACGCAGTTCGGTGGTGACGCGGGGGCGTCTGGCGCCTCGGGCAGCCTGATCGGCAGCGCGCTCGGCGCGGGCGCGGCGTTGACCGGCGCGCAGACGTGGGGCATTCCGGCGGACTTCGACACCGAGGGCTTTTTGCGCGCCTCCAAAGACAACTTCGTGCGCCTGCAAGCCGCCTGGGACCGCGGCGATATCCCCGCCCTGCGCGCGCTCATGACCGACGAGATGCTGACGCAAATCGAGGCCCAGCTGGCCGAGCGCGAAGCCGCCCAACCCGGCGTGCCCAACGTCACCGAGGTCGTGACGCTGGACGCCCAACTGCTGGGCATCGAGGACCTGGGCCACGCGTACATGGCCAGCGTCGAATTCTCCGGCCTGATCCGCGAGAACCCGGCGCTGGGGCCGCAGCCGTTTCGCGAGGTCTGGAACATCACCCGCCCCAAAGACGGGCGCGGGGGCTGGTTGGTGGCGGGCGTGCAGGCCCTGCAATGAGCGCGCGGTGCGGGCGCGGTCCAATCCGGCAGAATCGGGGGCATGAGCGAGCCCCCGTTTTTCTTTCGATCCCGCCCCGCGGCGGGGCCGTGGCCCCTGCCCACCCCGCCGGCGTGGTTGCGCGACGAGTTGCGCAACCGCCTCGTGCTTGGGCTCAACCACGTGCTGCAGCAGGAGCCCGAGGCCACCCAGCGCCTGCGCCGGCAGGCGGGCAAGCGCGTGCGCCTGTGCCTGCGTGCCGGGCCGGACGCGGCCATGCCGGTGCAGCTGCCGACGCTGGAGCTGCCCCTGGACATTTCGCCAGCGGGGTTGCTCCAGATCAGCCGTGAGGAGGGGCGTGCCAACGACCTGGTGCTGACCGTCACCGAGCCCTCCCCGCTGGCCTTGGCCGGCAAATTCGCGCGCGGCGAAAAGCCCACGGTGGCCATCGAAGGCGATGTGCAGCTGGCCGCCGAGGTGGCGTGGCTGGTCGACAACGTGCGCTGGGACGTCGAGGAGGACTTGGCACGCCTGATGGGCGATGCCATGGCCCACACCCTGGTGCAGACGGTGCGCCGTGCGGTGGCGGCGTTGCGCTCCGGGCTGCAACCCGCCGTGCAGGCCGCGCGCGAGCGCGCGCAGGCCCTGCGCGCGGGTGTGCGGCCAGCGCCGCCGTCGGCGGCGCCCGCGGGCGGAGCCGACGCATGAGGCGCTGGCTGCGCGGCTGGTTCATTGTCTGGGTCGTGCTGCGCTACGGCCTGGACGAGTTGGCGCTGTCGGGCTTTCGGCACCCGGTGCTGGGGCTGGTGCGCCGTGTGCTGACCATCGGGCGCGACCTGTCGGCCCCGCGCGGTCAGCGCCTGCGCGAGGCGCTGGAGCGGCTGGGGCCGATCTTCGTCAAGTTTGGCCAGGTGCTCTCCACCCGGCGCGATTTGCTGCCGGCCGATATCGCGGACGAGCTCGCACGGCTGCAGGACCGCGTGCCGCCGTTTCCGAGTGACGTGGCCATCGCCACCATCGAGCGCGCCTTTGGGCGGCCGCTGGATGCGGTCTTTGCCCATTTCGAGCGCCAGCCGGTGGCCAGCGCTTCGATTGCCCAGGTGCATTTTGCCACCCTGCGCGATGGGCGCGAGGTGGCGGTGAAGGTGCTGCGCCCGAACATGCTGCCGGTGATCGAAAAAGACCTGGCCTTGATGCGCACCATGGCCGCATGGCTGGAGCGTTTGTCGCGTGACGGCCGCCGTCTCAAGCCACGCGAGGTGGTGGCGGAGTTCGACAAATACCTGCACGACGAGCTCGACCTCTTGCGCGAAGCGGCCAACGCCGCCCAGTTGCGCCGCAACATGGCCGGGCTGGACCTGGTGCTCATCCCCGAGATGTATTGGGACTGGTGCCGCAGCGACGTGCTGGTGATGGAGCGCATGCGCGGCGTGCCGATCAACCAGGTGCAGCGCCTGCGCGAGGCGGGCGTGGACATCCCGCGCCTGGCGCGCGACGGCGTCACGATCTTTTTCACCCAGGTGTTTCGCGACGGCTTTTTCCACGCCGACATGCACCCGGGCAACATCCAGGTCTCGCTCGAGCCGGCAACCTTTGGGCGCTACATTTCGCTCGACTTTGGCATCGTCGGCACGCTCACGCAGTTCGACAAGGAGTACCTGGCGCAAAACTTCACGGCGTTTTTTCGGCGCGACTACAAGCGCGTGGCCGAGCTGCACATCGAATCGGGTTGGGTGCCGGCCGGCACGCGTGTCGACGAGCTCGAAGCCGCCATTCGCGCCGTGTGCGAGCCGTACTTCGATCGGCCGCTCAAGGACATTTCGCTGGGGCTGGTGCTGATGCGGCTGTTTCAAACCTCGCGCCGCTTCAATGTCGAAATCCAGCCGCAGCTGGTGCTGCTGCAAAAGACGCTGCTCAACATCGAGGGGCTGGGCCGCGAGCTCGACCCCGACCTCGACCTCTGGAGCACGGCCAAGCCCTTCCTGGAAAAGTGGATGCTCGAGCAGGTTGGGCCGAAAAAATTCTGGCGCCAGCTCCAGGCCGAGGCGCCGCATTACGCCAAGCTGTTGCCCGAGCTGCCACGCTTGCTGCACGACTACCTGCGCCAGCGGCCCACCGACTTGCGTCACGAGATCGACCGCCTGGTGCGGGAGCAGCGGCGCACCCAGCGCCTGCTGATGATGGTGATCTACGTGCTGTTTGGGTTCGTCGCCGGCCTCATGGCCATGCAGTGGTGGTTGCGGCTGCGCCTGTGGTAGGTGGGCTTGAAGGGTGGGGTGGTGCGCCCCACTTATAATGCAAAGTTTTGCTGAATCCCGGTTCCAACCCAGACTTCCTTGCAGGTGCAGCCATGCCCATCTACGCGTACAAGTGCGAGTCCTGTGGCCACGCCAAGGACGTGTTGCAAAAGGTGTCGGACGAGCCGCTGACCACGTGCCCGGCGTGCGGCGCGTCGACGTTTCGCAAGCAGTTGACCGCTGCCGGTTTTCAGCTCAAAGGGACCGGCTGGTACGTGACCGATTTCCGCAACAGCGGCGACTCGGGGGCGGCCGCGGGTGCGGGCGCTGCGGCCACGACGGCGAGCGCGCAAAGCAGCGCGTCGTCCAGCAGCGATGCAGGCGCGACGCCGTGCGGGGCCGCCTGTGGCTGTCATTGAGCGGTCGCGGGTCGTGGGCGCCCTGCGGCGCTGGCTGCTGTCCGGGCTGCTCGTCCTCGTCCCCCTGATCGTCACCCTGTGGGTGCTGGACTGGGTCGTCTCGACCCTGGACCAGACGCTCAACATCCTGCCCGCGGCCTGGCAGCCGGAGCGCTGGCTGGGCATGCGGTTGCCCGGCATGGGTGTGCTGCTGGCCCTGGCCATCGTGCTGGGCATCGGCGCGATCGCGTCCAACTACGTGGGCAACCAGCTCATCGCGTGGTGGCACGCGTTGCTGCAGCGCATCCCCGTGGTGCGCTCGATTTATTCGGGCGTCAAGCAGGTGTCGGACACGTTGCTGTCCGAGAAGGGCAATGCCTTTCGCCAGGCGCTGCTGGTGCAGTGGCCGCGCGAGGGCATGTGGACCATCGCTTTTTTGACCGGCGCCCCGGGCGGCGATGTGGCGCGCCACCTGCCGCCGCAGGACTACTACAGCGTGTACGTGCCGACCACGCCCAACCCGACCGGCGGCTACTTCGTCATGGTGCACCGGCGCGATGTCGTGCCGCTGGCGATGAGCGTGGACGAGGCGCTGACCTACGTCATTTCCATGGGGGTCATCGTGCCCGGGGGGCGCAAGCCCCCGCTGGCGGCCCCGGTGTCACCCGCCGGGCCGGCATGAGCCGCCCGGACCCTGTTGACCGTTGCTATCGAAGGTTATTTCCATGCACATGCGCACCACCTACTGCGGTCTGGTGACCGAGGCCCTGATGGGGCAGACCGTGACCCTGTGCGGTTGGGTCAACCGGCGCCGCGACCACGGCGGCGTCATCTTCGTCGACCTGCGCGACCGCGAGGGCACCGTGCAAGTCGTTTGCGACCCCGACCGCCCCGAGATGTTTGCCACCGCCGAAGGGCTGCGCAACGAGTTTTGCATTCAGGTCAAAGGGGTGGTGCGCGCCCGGCCCGAGGGCACGGTCAACGAATCGATCCGCAGTGGCAAGGTCGAGGTGCTGTGCCACGAGATCGCGGTGCTCAACCCCTCGGTGACGCCGCCGTTTCAGCTCGACGACGAGCACCTCTCCGAGACCACGCGCCTGACCCACCGCGTGCTGGATCTGCGCCGGCCGTACATGCAGCGCAATTTGATGCTGCGCTACCGCGTGGCGATGGAGGTGCGCAAGTTCCTGGACGCCAACGGCTTCATCGACATCGAAACGCCGATGCTGACCAAGAGCACGCCCGAGGGCGCGCGCGACTACCTGGTGCCCAGCCGCGTGCACGACGGCATGTTCTACGCCTTGCCGCAGTCGCCGCAGTTGTTCAAGCAGCTGCTCATGGTGGCGGGGTTTGACCGCTACTACCAGATCACCAAGTGCTTCCGCGACGAGGACCTGCGCGCCGACCGGCAGCCCGAGTTTACGCAAATCGACATCGAAACGTCGTTCATGACCGAGCAGGAGATACGTGACCTGTTCCAGGGCATGATCAAGACCGTGTTTGCCAACACCTTGGGCGTGGACCTGGGGACGTTTCCGGTCATGCCGTATGCCGAGGCGATGGCGCGCTTTGGCTCGGACAAGCCGGATCTGCGCGTCAAGCTCGAGTTCACCGAGCTCACCGACGTCATGAAGGACGTGGACTTCAAGGTGTTCTCGGCGCCGGCGCAAATGGCCGGTGGGCGCGTGGTGGCCCTGCGCGTGCCGGGCGGCGGGGCGTTTACGCGCAGCGAGATCGACGCCTACACCGAGTTCGTCAAGATCTATGGCGCCAAGGGGTTGGCCTGGATCAAGGTCAACGACGTGGCGGCCGGCCGCGACGGGCTGCAGTCGCCCATCGTCAAAAACCTGCACGACGCGGCGCTGCAGGCGATTGTGCAGCGCACCGGGGCGGCCAACGGCGATTTGCTGTTTTTCGGCGCGGACAAGGCCAAGATCGTCAACGACGCGATGGGGGCGCTGCGCGTCAAGATCGGTCACAGTGCCTTTGCCAAGGCTCATGGCCTGTTCGAAGACCGCTGGGCACCGCTGTGGGTGGTGGACTTCCCGATGTTCGAGTACGACGAGGACGAGCAGCGCTGGGTTGCGGTGCACCACCCCTTTACCGCGCCCAAGGACGGCCATGAGGACCTGATGGACACCAACCCCGGCGCCTGCCTGGCCAAGGCCTACGACATGGTGCTCAACGGCTGGGAGCTCGGCGGCGGCTCGGTACGCATCCACCGCGCCGATGTGCAAAGCAAGGTGTTTGCGGCGCTCAAGATCGGGCCGGAGGAGGCGCGCGCCAAATTCGGCTTCCTGCTCGACGCGTTGCAGTACGGCGCGCCACCGCATGGCGGGCTGGCCTTTGGGCTGGATCGCCTGATCACGCTCATGACCGGGGCGGAGTCGATCCGCGACGTGATCGCCTTCCCCAAAACCCAGCGCGCCCAGTGCCTGTTGACCCATGCTCCCAGCCCCGTGGACGAAAAGCAGTTGCGCGAGCTCCACATCCGGCTGCGCAACCCGCAGCCGGCGTGATACAGTGAGCCGAGTTCCCCATCAACGCACAGGAAGGAGCGTGTCATGACCGATACCACGATGGCCCCGAAAGACAAGCTGGTTGCCGACCTCAAGGTCGTCGTCTCCGACGCGGAGGAGCTGCTCGCGGCCACCGCCCATTCGACGGGCGAGAAGGTGGCCGAGCTGCGCGAGCGGCTGCAGGAAAACCTGCGCTCGGCGCGCTACCGCCTGGCCGATGCCGAAGCGGCGCTGCGCGAGCGCACGCGCGAAGTGGCCAAGGCCACCGACCACTACGTACACGAACACCCCTGGAAAGCGATCGGCGTGGCCGCGGGCATTGGCCTGCTGGTGGGCATGCTGATCGGTCGTCGCTGATCCTGCCGACCGAGGCAGGGATTGCGGGTACGCCGCCGGCATGGCACGGCAAACCGACGCGGCGCACGATGCCGCGACGCGCGAGTCGCTCTGGAGCGCCAGCCGCGGCTGGCTGCGCGACGCGGCGGAGCTGCTGCGCGTGCGCCTGGCGCTGCTGGGCGTCGAGGCTGGCGCGCATGCACTCGATGTCGTCCAGGCGCTGGCCGCCGCCGTGGCGGCGGCGGTGTTGCTCTGCCTTGGGCTGGGGTTTTTGGCCGTGCTGCTGACCGTGCTGCTCTGGGAGGGGCAGCGCGTGCTGGCGCTGGCGCTGTTTGCGGCCGTCTTCCTCACGCTGGGGGTGGTGACGCTGTTGTGGGCGCGCCGCCGCCTGCTGGGTGTGCGCTGGTTTGCCGCCAGCGCCGCCGAGCTGCAGCGCGACGTGCAGCGGCTGCGCGGTGACCGAGATGGCGCCGCCTGACCTGCGCGAGCGCCTGGCGGCGCGCCAGCACACGCTGCAGCAGCGCTCGGCCGAGTTGCGCGAACGCCTGGCCGGGCACGCGGTGGCGCTGGCGCCGGCCTTTACCTGGGCCGACCGTGCGCGCGACGGCTGGCGCTGGGTGCGGGCGCACCCCTGGGTGCCGCTGGCGCTGACGGGCGTTTTGGTGCTGCGCCGGCCGCGGCTGCTGTGGCGCGGTCTGCGACTGTCCTGGCGCGGCTGGCGGCTGTGGCTGCTCTACGGTGGCATGGTGCGGGGCTGGCGCGCTGGCGCTGGCGGTCGTTGGCCGCCCCGTTGAGCCGCACGCCGCTTCATGATGCATCCGTCCATGCCGATAGAATGGGTTCGACTGACTAGTTGAGACGCGTCCATGTTCGTCATCGTCGGCTGGCTGGTGGCCATCGGCTGTATTTTTGGTGTCTTCATCATCCACGGTGGCAACATCGGGGTGATCATGAAGGCGCTGCCCTTCGAGATGATCACCATCTTCGGGGCGGCGATCGGCGCTTTCATCGCCGGCAACCTGATGAAGGTGCTCAAGGGCGTGGGCCGCGGCCTGGGCGCGTGCTTCAAAGGCTCCAAGTACACCAAAGCGCGCTTCATGGATCTGCTGGCGCTGCTCTACGACATCTTGCAAAAAGCGCGCAAAGAAGGGCTGATGGCGATCGAGGGCGATGTGGAAAACCCCGACGCCTCGCCGCTGTTCCAAAAATACCCCACCATCGCCAGCGACCACCACACGGTGGAGTTCATCACCGATTATTTGCGGCTCATGGTCTCGGGCAACCTCAACGCGCACGAGATCGAGTCCATCATGGACGCCGAGCTCGAAACCCACCACGCCGAGGAGCACGCGGCGGTGGCGGCGCTGCAGCGCCTGGCCGGTGCGCTGCCGGCATTCGGTATCGTGGCGGCGGTGTTGGGGGTGGTCAACACCATGGGGTCGGTGGGCCAGCCGCCCGCCGTGCTGGGCGGGATGATCGGCTCGGCGCTGGTGGGCACATTCCTTGGCATCTTGCTGGCGTACGGTTTTGCCGAGCCGTTGGCCAGTTTGCTCGAGCAAAAGGTGGAGGAGGCCAGCAAGGAGTTTCAGTGCGTCAAGACCACGTTGCTGGCCAGCATGCAGGGGTACGCGCCGATGACGGCCATCGAATTTGGTCGCAAGGTGTTGTTCTCGACCGAACGGCCGACCTTCAGCGAACTCGAAGCCCACGTCAAGAAGAAGTGATGCGGCGCAGCGTCTGACCCCGTTGCGCCCACCGATCCCCTACCCCAAACCCCGTTACCGCACCGCCCATGGCCGCCTCCGGCAAGCCGCTGCAACCGATCATCGTCAAGCGCGTCAAAAAAGGCGGGCACGGCGCGCACGGGGGGGCGTGGAAGATCGCGTACGCCGACTTCGTGACGGCGATGATGGCGTTCTTCCTGCTGATGTGGCTGCTCGGCTCGACCACCGAAGGCGACCGCAAGGGGATTGCCGACTACTTCAACCAGCCGCTCAAGGTCATGCTCTTTGGCGGGCCGGGCTCGGGCGGCGCCACCAGCATCCTGGACGGCGGCGGCGACGACCTGACCAAGAGCGTGGGTGAAGTGGCCAGCGGCGAAGTCGAGCAAAAGGTGCGCGAGCTTGGCGCCCAACTGGCGCGTGCCGAAGCCATCCGCCAGGACAAGCAGCGCATCGCCACGCTGCGCGACAAGATCGAAAACATCATCAACATCAACCCCCAACTGGCGGAATACAAAAACCAGATCCGCCTGGAGATGGTGCAAGACGGCCTCAACATCCAGATCGTCGACGACCAAAACCGCGCCATGTTCGACACCGGCAGCGCGCTGGTCAAACCCTACATGCGCGACATCCTGCGCGCCATCGCGCAGGCGCTGGCCGAGGTGGACAACCGCATTTCGCTCTCCGGCCACACGGACGCCACGCCGTACGGCAGCGGCGAACGCGCCTACAGCAACTGGGAGCTGTCGGCTGACCGGGCCAACGCCAGCCGGCGCGAATTGGTGGCTGCCGGCCTGCCGGAGGGCAAGTTGGCGCGCGTGGTGGGCATGGCGGACAAGCAGTTGCTCCTGCCCGATCAGCCCTTCGACCCGCGCAACCGTCGCATCAGCATCCTCGTGCTCACGCGGGAGGCGGAAGAGCGCATGTCCAAGTCCCTCGAGGCCGCGCCGGTGGTGGACGACGCGCAGGACGTGCCGGCGGCCGTTCAGGGCCAGGGAAAACCCGCTGCGCCGCCGCCGGGCGCTGCCGCACGCCAGAGCGTGCCCTTAAACTAAGAGGATCCCGGACGGAGTCTTCCATGGCCGATGTGCGTTTTCTGATTGTCGATGACTTTTCCACGATGCGCCGCATCGTGCGCAACCTGCTCAAGGAGCTCGGGCATGCCGACGCCGACGAGGCAGAGGACGGTGCGGCGGCGCTGCACAAGCTGCGCAACGGCAAATTCGACATGGTGATCACCGACATCAACATGCCGAACATGAACGGCTTTGAGCTGCTGACGCAGATCAAGTCGGACGAAAAGCTCAAGCACCTGCCCGTGCTGATGGTGACCGCCGAAGCGCGCAAGGAGGACATCATCGCTGCCGCGCAGGGCGGCGCGGCCGGCTACATCGTCAAGCCGTTTACCAAAGCAACCTTGGAAGAAAAGCTCACCAACATCTTTCGCAAGATGGGCTGGGCCTGAGGATGGGTCCGGAAGGGGAGGCCATGACCGACACCACGTCCGAAGCGCCCAAGACCGATGGCAAGGGCGACATTTACCAACGGCTTGGCGAAATCACGCGCGAGCTGCACGAGGCCCTCAAAGCGTTGGGCTACATGCCCGCGCTCAAGGATGCGGTGGGTGAGCTGCCCGATGCGCGCAGTCGGCTCGAATACATCGCGCGCCTGACCGGCGAGGCGGCAGAGAAGGTGCTCAACCGGGTCGATGAGGCCAAGGCCGAGCAGCAGGTCGTCATCGACAGCAGCCGCCAACTGGTCGAAACGATCGGCGCCGTCCCGGGCCTGAAGTGGGCGATGCCCGAGCTGCTGGAGTGGTCGCACAAAATCCAGACGGCGGCCGAGCGCACCGACCACCACCTCACCGAAATCATGATGGCGCAGGATTTTCACGACCTCACCGGTCAGGTGATCAAAAAGGTCGTGGCGCTGGCCGGCACGCTCGAGCAGCAGTTGGTGCAGCTGCTCATCGAGACCGCCCCGCCCGGCTCGATGGAGCCGGTGGCCCCCACCGAGCACCCGTCACCCAATGAACGCCGCTCGGAGCTCTCCGGCCCCGTGGTCAACCCCGAAGGCCGCAGCGACGTCGTCACCAACCAGCAACAGGTGGACGACCTGCTGGCCAGTTTGGGGTTTTGAGCGTTCGGTTCTGGCGATCCCAGCGGGGAAAGTAGCCGGTTTTGACCGCCTTTTGGCGCTTTAGAAACCCCGGCCACGCCGGGACAATGCGGCCGTCAGACCCGATCGGCCGCCATGGAATCCACCCAGGACAAGAACCAACCCGCCACGCCGCGGCGCCTGCAAAAGGCGCGCGAAGAGGGCCAGGTGCCGCGCTCGCGCGACCTGACGCACCTGGCGGTGCTGGGCGGCGGGCTGCTCTTGCTGTGGACGACGCTGCCCTGGGCGTACGAACGGCTGCGCGGCGTCATGCGCGTGGGGTTGCGCTTTGATGCCGCCACGGTGCGTGAGCCGCGCCTGATGCTCGAGCGTCTGGCCGACGCGTTGCAGCTGGCGCTGGCGTATTACCTGCCGCTGGGGGCGGCGGTGCTGGCCATCGTGGTGGCGGCGCTGGTGGCGGCCGGCTCTTATGCTTTCAGCACCAAGCCGCTGATGCCCGACTGGTCCAAGATCGGCCTGATCGCCGGGTTCAAGCGCCTGTTTTCGCGCCAGCAATTGGTCGAGGTGCTCAAGCTGCTGGCGATCACGGCGTTGATCGCGGTGATCGGGGCGCTCTACGTCGAGTCGCACATCCAGGCGTTTGCGGCGCTCTTGCTGCGGCCCCTGGAGGCGGCCTTGGTGCAGACGGGTGAGTGGTTCACCACCGGTGTGGCCTGGTTGCTGGCGGTGGTGCTGCTGGTGGCCGCCATCGACGTGCCGCTGCAGCAATACCTCTACCGCCACCGCCTGCGCATGTCGCTGCAGGAGGTCAAGGACGAGTACAAGGAGACCGAGGGCAACCCGCAGCTCAAGGCCAAGCGCCGCCAGCGCGCGCGCGAGATTGCCCATGGTCAGAGCATCCGGCGCGTGCCCGAGGCCGATGTGGTCGTGATGAACCCCACCCACTACGCCGTGGCGCTGCGCTACGACGAGCGCACCATGGCCGCCCCGCACGTGATCGCCAAAGGCACCGATTTGCTGGCGCTGCGCATTCGCGACGTGGCGCGCGAGGCCAAAGTGCCGGTGCTGGAGTCGCCGATGCTGGCGCGCGCCCTCTACGCGCACACCGAACTCGACGAGCCGGTGCCGGCCGCGCTGTTTGCCGCCGTGGCGCAGGTGCTGGCCTATGTGTACCGGTTGCGCGCCGCGCTGCGCGGGCAGGGGCCGATGCCACGCCCGCCGCAACCTGAGGTGCCGCCAGAGCTCGACCCGCTGCACGGCCGATCAAGCGCTTGACCACCCGATCCCATCGAATTGCCATGAACGCCGTTTTGCAATCGCTGCAACAGTCGCTCGGGCCCCTGCGCGGGCACGGGAAGGCGCTGGCCGCACCGGCCTTGGTCATGCTGGTGCTGGCCATGCTGGTGCTGCCCCTGCCGCCGTGGCTGCTCGACACCTTTTTCACGCTCAACATCGGCATTGCGCTGACCGTGATGATGGTGGCGGCCTACATGCGGCGGGCGCTGGATTTCGCGGTGTTCCCGACCGTGCTGCTGCTGACCACGCTGCTGCGGCTGTCGCTCAACGTGGCCTCCACGCGCGTGGTGCTGATGGAAGGCCACACGGGGCCGGGGGCGGCTGGCGCCGTGATCGAGGCCTTTGGCACCTTCCTGATCGGGGGCAACTTTGCGGTTGGCCTGATCGTGTTTTTGATCTTGGTGGTGATCAACTTCGTCGTCATCACCAAGGGCGCCGAGCGCATTGCCGAAGTGGGCGCGCGCTTCACGCTCGACGCCATGCCCGGCAAGCAGATGGCGATCGACGCCGACCTCAACGCGGGTCTGATCGATCAGGCCGAGGCCAAACGCCGGCGCGCCGAGGTGGCGGAGGAGGCCGACTTCTTTGGCAACATGGACGGCGCGTCCAAGTTCGTGCGCGGGGATGCGATCGCGGGCATTTTGATCCTTCTCATCAACATCGTGGGGGGCTTTGCGATCGGCATGCTCCAGCACGGCCTGAGCCTGGAGGATGCCGCGCGCAGCTACATCACGCTGTCGGTGGGCGATGCGCTGGTGGCGCAGGTGCCGGCGCTGCTGATTTCGGTGGCGGCCGCGATGGTGGTCTCGCGCGTGGGCAAAGAGGAGGATTTGGGCCAGCAAATCGTCTCGCAGATGCTGGCCTCGCCCAAGGTGCTGGGCGTGACGGCGGCGGTGCTGGCGGTGCTGGGCAGCATTCCCGGCATGCCCAACCTGGTGTTTCTGGGCTTTGCGGCGCTCGTGGGCTCGGTGGCGTACTGGATCGTGCGTGAGCGGCGCCGCGCCGTCGCGCAGGAGCAGGCCACGCAGCAGGCAGCGCAAGCGCCCACCGAGACCGAAGCCACCTGGGACGACTTGCAGCCGGTCGATTTGCTGGGGTTGGAGCTGGGCTATCGGCTCATCGCGCTGGTCGATCGCACGCGCCGCGGTGACCTGCTCACCCGCATCAAAGGGGTGCGCAAAAAGTTTGCGCAGGAGGTCGGCTTTCTGCCGCCGCCGGTGCACGTGCGCGACAACCTGGAACTCAAGCCCAACGGCTACCGCATCACGCTGCGCGGCGTGGTGGTGGGCGAGGGCGAGGTGATGCCGGGGCAGTTTCTGGCCATCAACCCGGGGCACATCAGCACACCGTTGCTGGGCCAGCCCACCGCCGACCCGGCCTTTGGCCTGCCCGCGACGTGGATCGACGAGCGCCAGCGCGAAAACGCGCAAATGGCGGGCTATACCGTGGTTGATGCCGAGACCGTGCTGGCCACGCATTTGTCACACTTGATGCAGGTCCACGCGGCCAAGCTGCTCAGCCGCACCGAGGTGCAGGAACTCGTCGAGCACGTGCGCAAGCGGGCCCCGAAGCTGATCGAAGAAGTGATTCCGACCATGGTGCCCATCGGTGTGTTCCAAAAGGTCCTGCAGCTGCTGCTGGAGGAGTCGGTGCACATCCGCGACATGCGCACCATCATCGAGACGCTGGCCGAGCACGCGGGGCAGACGCAAGACCCGATCGAGCTGGCGCGCCGGGTGCGCCAGGCGCTCGCGCCCGCCATCGTGCAGCAGATCTACGGCCCGGTGCAGGAGCTCGAGGTCATCGCGATCGAGCCCGGCTTGGAGCGGCTGCTGACCCAGGCGCTGGGCGGGCAGGGCATGAGCGCGCTCGACCCCGGCGTGGCCGACATGTTGACGCAGTCCGCCGCCCAGGTGGCCGCGCGGCAGGAGGAAAACGGCGTGCCGGCCGTGCTGCTCGTGCCCGATGCCATCCGCCAAGCCATCGCGCGGCTGCTGCGCCGCGCCGCCCCTCGGCTGCAGGTGCTGGCGCACAGCGAAATTCCTGACACCCACACCATCCGCATCGGCCCGATCATTGGAGAGCCCGCATGAACGCGCAACGATTCGTCGCCCCCAACTCGCGCGAGGCCATGGCGCTGGCGCGCGCCGCCTTCGGCGAGCAGGCCGTGATCCTGTCGAGCCGCTCGACCGACGACGGGTTCGAGGTCGTGGCCACCTCCGAAGACCAGCTCGCGGCGCTGGCCGCGCACGTGGCGTCGCCGGCTGCCCAGACGGGTCAAGCCCAGCGCAGCGTGCTGCCGCAGACCCCCGCGGCGCGCTCGGGCCGCGCCAGCCTGGGCCTGCAGCAGCGCGCCGCGGCGCAGTTGCCGCCGGTGTCGCCCGACAGCACGGTGGCGCAGGACACGGAAACCCTGGCCATGAGCACCCTGTCGTTCCAAGAATACGTGCGCGAGCGCATGCTGCGCAAGCGCCGTGAGGCGCTGCAAGGCAAGGCGCCCGAAGCGACGCCGCGCCCTGCCGCTGCCCCGGTGGCGGCCGCAGGCCCCCGGCCCCCGGTCGCGGCCGACGGGGAGGAGGTGGTTTTGCCCTTTGGTCGTGCCGCGCAGCCGGCCCCGGCGCGCGAAGCGGTCGCGCGTCCCGCAGCCGCCGGGGCCAAGCCGGTGCGCCCCGCTGGCGGCACGGCGGCACAGGCCAGCGCGAGCGCCGCGCAGACGCAGGCGCAACTGGCGGCGCAGCTCGATGCGCTCAAGGCCATGATGGAAGAGCGCTTCCAGACCCTGGCCTGGCTGGGGCAGTCGCGCCTCAACCCCATCCAGTCGCAGCTGATGCACAAGTTCGTGCGCGCCGGCTATTCGCCCACGGTTGCGCGTGCGGTGCTGGAGCGGCTGCCGGCGCAACTCGGCGCGGCCGAGGCCTGGCGCTGGACGCTGGAAGTGCTTGCGCGCAATCTGCGCGTGGCGCGCGAGCCCGGGCATTTGTGTGATGAGGGCGGCGTGTTCGCGCTCATCGGCTCCACCGGCGTGGGCAAGACCACCACCGCCGCCAAGCTGGCCGCGCAGTGCGTCAAGGCCTACGGCGCCAACAGTGTGGGGCTGATCACGCTGGACACCTACCGCGTCGCCGGCTACGAACAACTGCGCGCCTACGGCCGCATGCTGGGCGTGGTGGCGCACTTGGCGCACGACCGCGCAGCCCTGCAAGACCTGCTGGAGCTGCTGGCCAACAAGCGCATGGTCATCATCGACACTGCGGGGCTGGGGCAGAAAGACCCGCGCGTCCAGGAAATGGCGGCGCTGCTGCAAGCGCCCCAGATCAAAAAGCTGCTCGTGGTCAACGCGGGCAGCCACGGCGACACGCTCGACGACGTGTTCCAGGCCTATCGCGAAACGCCGCTGCACGGGGTGATCCTGTCCAAGGTGGACGAGGCAGCCAAGCTGGGGCCCGCGGTGGATGCGCTGATCCGCCATCAGGTGGTGCTGCGTGGGTTGACCACCGGCCAGCGCGTGCCGGAGGACTGGCAGCGGCCCGACGCCATGGCGTTGGTGCGCCTGTCCATGGGCGGGCGGGGCAAATCGGCCTTGGACCCGACCCCGGCGGAGTTGCCGTTCTTTTTCACCGATCCGGTGCAAACGGGCTGGCAGCCCGAGGGGGCGGCCCATGCTTGAGTCGGTCCACGATCAGGCCGCAGGGCTGCTGGCGTGGCGCTTGCAGCCCCCGGCCCGGGTGCTGGCCGTGGTGGCGAGCGGCCGCGGTGCGGCCTCGCTGGAGCTGCTGTGGCGGCTGCGGCAGGGGTGTGCCGGGCTGGGGCTGGAGGTCGCCGTCGTGGAAGACGAGCCCGGCCGCTGGGGCGCTGGCCCTGAGCGCGGCGGCGTGTGGCTGTGGCACACCCCGCCCGAGGAGGTGCTGCGCTGGTGGCCGCCCGAGGCCGGACGTCCCCTGGTCGGCTGGACGCTGGACCCGGCGGCGCTGGTGGCGGCCTACCAAGCGGTCAAAACGCTGTGGCGCGGTGGCCTGGCGCCCGTCGTGGTGGCGTTGCCCGATGGCGCAGCGTCGGCCGCTGGCGCTGCCTGGCAGGCCGCGCGTTCGGCCCTGGAGCGCACCTGCGCCACCCATTTGGGTTGGGTGCCGCCCGTGTGGACGCTGGGGTATGATGAGCGCGTACCGGCCGATCCTGCGGTCGAGTCCGTGCTGTGCAAGGCGCTGGATGCCGCCTGGATGTGGGACACCCCGGCGGGGGTGGGGAGTGTCGTGCGGCCATGCTGATGTCCAGCCCGGTCTCGTCACCGTCCCGGCCGGTTGGGATGCCGGAGTTTTCGATGTACACGCCCAAGGGCACGCTCGACCGCGATGCGCAACTGCGCCAGTATGCGCCTTTGGTGCACCGCCTGGCCCACCTGATGATTGCGCGCGTGCCGGCCAGCGTCGAAATCGACGACCTCATCCAGGTTGGCATGATCGGTCTGACCGAGGCGCTGGCCCGCTACGAGCCATCCATGGGGGTGCAGTTCGAGACCTTTGCCACCCAGCGCATACGGGGCGCGATGCTCGACGAACTGCGCGACGCGGACTGGATGTCGCGCGGCTCGCGCAAGCTGCAAAAAGACATCGAGTCTGCGATCCACCGCCTGGAGCAGCGGCTGCAGCGCGCGCCGTGCGAATCCGAGATTGCGCAGGAGCTGGGCATGTCGCTGGCCGAGTATCAGGAGACGCTGTCGCGCATGCGCGGCACGCAGCTCGTCTACCTGGAGGACTTGGGCGGCCGTGGCGATGACGAGGAAGGCTTTCTCGACCGCTTTTTGCCCGACGACGGGGACAACAGCCCCGAGGCGATCCTGGCCGACCAGCGCATGCGTGCCGCGCTGGTGGAGGCGATCGGCAAATTGCCCGAGCGCGAGCAGCACGTCATGAGCATGTACTACGAGCACGACATGAACCTCAAGGAGATTGCGGCCGTGCTCGGCGTGACCGAATCGCGTGTGAGCCAGCTCCACTCGCAGGCGGTGGCGCGCCTGCGCGCACGGCTGCGCGAGCACTGACGGGGCGTGCCCCGGGCGCCCCTGTTGGGGGGGGTCAGCCGTAGCCGCCGCGCCCCATGCCGGGGCGGCGACGGCCCAGTTGGGCGTAGGCCTGGAGGTCGTCTTGCGGCAGCAGTTGCGCCAGTGCCTGCCGGTTGGCGGCCGACAGGCGCGCCTGCTGCTCGTGCAGCCACTGCATCCGCTGTCCGATGTCCGACAAGAGCGCCGCCACCTCGGGTGTGGGCGGGGGCTGTACGCGGCCGGCTTGGGCCCAGGACCGCACATCCGCAAACGCCTGCGCCAACGCGGCGCACGCGTGCGCCCATTCTTGCGCATCGACCTCACCACCCGCGTGGCGGGCGGCCAGGGCCAGGGTGTGATCGAGCTGCTGCCGCAGCGCTTGAAGCTTGGCTGGCCAGTCGGTCTCCGCGGCGGTCATCGACGGTTGTGGGAGGGCGCCCGGTTAGCCTTGGCGGCGCGCGCCGCCGGCGATGCCCAGCAGTTCGCGCGCGCTGCCCAGCAGTTTGTCCGCAATCGCCTCGGCGTTGACCGAGAAGCTGCCGTTTTGGATGGCGGTGCGCATCGCCTCGACCTTGGCGGCGTCGAAGCTGTCCGTGCCCGAACGCGCCACCCCGTTGGTCATGACCTGCGTGACGGGCGAAAACGTGACACTGGTGCCAGACGGGCTGGCCGACGAACCGCCCACGCCTTTGGCAGGCGCGCCGGCGCCCTCCGCGGTGCGCGAGGGCACCGAAGCTGGCAAACCGAACTTGGATTCAGGCGATTGGTTGACTTTCATGGCACGCTCCGGATCCCGTCTTGAGACCTCTTGAGAGCGTTATCGGCACGATGCGGTCGGACTTTACCCCTTTTTTGCGGGGTTGTGTTTACAAGGGCAGCGCCACCGTCTGGGCGTCCACCACGGTGCCGACCAGCACACGCCGGTTGGCCAGGCGCACACGCACCGGCTCACCCACGCGGCCATCGCCCAAGGCTTCGCCCGTGGCCGTGAGGATAAAGCCTTGGCCCTCGACCCGCAAGCGCACGGTGGCGCCCGCCTCGAACACCTGTGGCGCGCGCACCACAGTCGCGCGCAGCACCTGGCCTGCGGCCAGCGCCCGCGCCGCTTCGCGCCCCTGCCAGTCTTGCGGGCGCGCCAAGACCGGGTCGCGGTGGAGGGTCCAATCGACCTCGGTCAGTTCGGCAACATCCGGGGTCAGGGTGTCGCCGGGCGCCACGGGGCGCCGCAGCACCCAGCCGGGACCCCAGACGCGCACATAGATGGGCAAAAACACGTTCCACGCCACTGGGCCTTCGGTGCAGCGCAGTCCGATGCGGCTGCGGCCCCACAGGCGGGTGCCTGTTGGCACGTAGGGCTCGACGCGCTGGCACGGCGCTAGGCGCAGCCGGCTGTCGAGCGCGCCGACCTCGATGTCGACGCGCAACGCACGGCCCGCCGGGTCGGTGCGCAATTGCTCGCCCACGGCATCCCCCAGCCATTGCGACATTTGCGCGCGCCACGGGGCCGAGCCCACTTGCGCCGCCGTTTGTGCGCTGGCCACCTGCAGCCACAGCAGCAGGCCCAACCACACCAGCACCCAGCGCACGCGGCGTGCGGTGGGTGCGCGCGGGTTGGCAGTGGGAGCAAGCAGGATGACCACGCCGCCACTGTAGGGCGCGGGGCGGCGGCTGGTGCCCGGAATTGCGCCGGATGGGCCGGGCTTTTTGGGGCTTTTGCGACCCTCAAGTTTTTGACAATCACGGCAACGGGTGGCCCACCGGCCGCCCCGAGCCAGGGACGCTTCCCGCTGGAGAGGCCGCTATGTTGAACCGTTTGACCGAGCGCATGGACCTGCTGGGGCAGGCCCTGCAGCTGCGCGCCTACCGTCAGCAGGTCATCGCGAGCAACATCGCCAACGCCGAGACGCCGGGTTACGTGGCGCGGGATTTTGACTTTGCCGCGGCGTTGCAGGCCGCACGCCAGACCGCGTCGCCCGACGCAGCGCCGCGCGGGCGGGCGGACGGCGCGGTGCCCTCGGCGCGCGAAGGTCTGGCCGGCACCGACCCGCGGCACCTGCGCACCGCGGTGCACAGCGCCACGGGCGTCGGCGACCGCGCGCGACTGGCCTACACCGTGCGCA
Source organism: Tepidimonas thermarum (assembly GCF_007556705.1). Taxonomy (GTDB): domain Bacteria; phylum Pseudomonadota; class Gammaproteobacteria; order Burkholderiales; family Burkholderiaceae_C; genus Tepidimonas; species Tepidimonas thermarum. The sequence continues at coordinate 64,812 of NZ_VJOL01000005.1, forward strand.
CCCAGCCCTCGCTGGATCAAAACAGCGTGGACTTGGACCAGCAGCGCGCCAACTTCGTGGACAACGCGGTGCAGTACGAATCGACGCTGCGCTTCATCAACGGCCACGTCAAGACGATGCTGGCCGCGATCCAAGGGCAGTGAAGGAGGCCGTCATGTCGATGTTTCGCATCTTTGACGTCGCCGGCAGCGCCATCAGCGCGCAGGCGCAACGGCTCAACACCGTGGCCAGCAACCTGGCCAACGCCGACGCCGTGGCCGGCCCCGACGGCCAGGCCTACAAAGCGCGCCAGGTGGTGTTTCAGACCCTGCCGATGGGCGAGCCGGCCTCGGCCGGGGTCAAGGTGCGCACCATCGTCGAGAGCGACGCGCCCAACCGCCGCGTCTACAACCCCCACCACCCCAGCGCCGACGCCCAGGGGTATGTGACCTATTCCAACGTCAACCCCGTGGAGGAGATGGTCCACATGATCGCCACCGCCCGTTCCTACCAAAACAACGTGGAGGTCATGAACACCGCCAAATCGCTGCTGCTCAAGACGCTGCAGATGGGCCAGTGAAGGCTGAGCGGAGAGCACCATGTTCATGACCCCCATCAGCAACAGCGACATCGAGGCCTACAACGCGCGCGGCGGCGCGCAGGCCGACGCCACCGATCCCAAGGCGGCGCAGGAGCGCTTTCTCAAGCTTTTCGTGGCCCAGCTCAACAACCAGGATCCGCTCAACCCGCTGGACAACGCCCAGATGACCACCCAGATGGCGCAGATCAACCAGGTGGTGGGGCTGCAGCAGGTCAACGAAACGCTCAAGAGCCTGGCGACGCAATTCGGCATGGTCAGCGGCCTGCAGGGGGTGCAGCTGGTGGGCCGGCAGGTGGTCACCGAGGGCAATCGTCTGGAGGTTGCCGACGGCACCGCCCGCGGCGCGTTCAGCCTGGCCGGGCCGGCCGACGCGGTGCAGGTCGAGATTCTGGGGCCAGCGGGCGAGGTAGTGGGCAGCCTGGACCTGGGTGCGAAGCAGGCCGGCCTGCAGACCTTCGATTGGCCGCTGGGCAGCGTTGACCCCACGCGGGTGGCCTCGCTGCGCGTGAGCGCGACCCGTGGCGGCCAGAGCGTGGCGGCGACACCGCTGGCGTTGCAGCGCGTGCAGTCGGTTGGCTTTGTGGACGGCAGTTTGCGGCTGCGCACCGACGGCGCAACGCTGACCTACGACCAGGTGCAAGCCTTTCTCTGATCCTGGCGTCCATTCTTACCCTCATTCTTCAAGGAGCCCATCATGAGCTTTGGAACCGGACTCTCAGGCCTCAACGCCGCCAGCAAAAACCTGGATGTCATTGGGCACAACATCGCCAACGCCAACACCACGGGGATGAAGGCCGGCCGCGCGGAATTTGCCGAAATGTACGCCTCGTCACTTGGGGCGGCGGGCGGCAGCAATGGGGGCATTGGTGTGAGCGTGGCCAATGTGGCCCAGATGTTCACGCAGGGCAACATCAAGATTACCGGCAACAACCTGGACATGGCCATCAACGGTGACGGGTTTTTCAAAGTTGCGCTGACCGATGGGTCCACGGCGTATACCCGCAATGGTGAGTTCAAGCTGGATAAAGACGGCTACATTGTTACCAACAATGGTGCCCGGCTGCAGGGCTATCAGACGGATACGGCTGGCAAGCCCATTTCTGTCGTGACCAGTGATCTGAAGTTGCCGACGGGTGGCATCATCGATCCGCGGCCAACGGGGACCAATCCTGCCATGACCTCGGATGAGGGGGTTTTTATAACCGCCAACTTGGATGCCGCCGCACCTGGACAGAACACCGGCATGCCAACCTCCCCCATCGCCGATACGCTTAAAACGTATGGCACATCGTTGAATGTTTACGATCAACAAGGCGTCGCCATTCCGGTGCAGATCTATTTTGTCAAGGATGACTCTACGCCCAACACCTGGTATGTGGTTGCAGAGATGACAGACACGGGTGGGACGACGACTGGGGTAGGATCGGGGACGATTACGTTTGGTCCGGATGGTAAGCCGACGAGTGGTGCTCCTATTACATTTACAATTGCTGCAAATGCCTATAACGGTACTGCGCCATCCGCTGCATTGACCAATGTTCCCATCAAATTCGGTGACGGCACCGCCGGCCACCCCTACACGCTGACCCAGTACGGCGCCAAGTTTTCCGTTTATGATTTGCGCCAGGATGGTTATTCGGCGGGTGAGTTGACGTCGATCAGTGTTGCGGAAGATGGAAAAATCACGGCGCGCTATTCCAATGGTCAATCGCAAATCAGCGGACAAGTCATGCTGACCCGATTCCGCAACGTGCAGGGGTTGCTGCCCATCAACGGGGGTTACTGGCAAAAAACGGCAGCGTCGGGTGACCCGATCGAGGGCCAACCCCTATCGGGTCGCTTTGGCCTTATCCGCTCCGGCGCACTGGAAGAATCCAACGTGGATCTCACGCAGGAGCTGGTCAACATGATCGTCGCGCAGCGTGCCTACCAGGCCAATGCGCAGACGATCAAGACCCAGGACCAGGTGCAGCAGACGCTGGTCAACCTGCGCTGATCGGGCGAGGGTTAAGCCATGGACCGCGTCATCTACACCACGCTGTCGGGGGCCACGGCGGCCATGCAGCGGCACCAGGTCATTGCACACAACCTGGCCAACGTCACGACCACGGGGTTTCGGGCGGAGCTGTCCACCTTCCGCGCGGTGCCGCTGCGTGGCGAAGGCGCCACGACCCGCGTCCATGCGCTCGAAGCCACGCCCGGCTATCTGGACAAGCCGGGCCCGATGCAAAACACCGGCCGCCCGCTCGACGTTGCCGCGGTGGGGCGCGCCTTTTTCGCCATCCAGGCGCTCGACGGCACCGAGGCGTACACGCGCGCCGGTGCGCTGCAGGTCAACGCCGACGGGACGCTCGTGGGCTTCAACGGCCTACCCATGCTCGACGCCGGCGGCGCCCCGCTGACGGTGCCGCCCGGCGCCCAGGTGCGCATAGGCCGCGACGGCACGGTCACGGCCCAGGTGGGCGCGGAGGCCCCGCAGCAAATCGGCCGCCTCAAACTGGTCACGCCCGAGGCGGGGCAAAAGCTCGTGCGGGGCGAGGACGGTCTGTTTCGCGGCCCCAACGGCCAGCCGCTGCCTGCCGACGAGAACGCCACGCTGGTGGACGGCATGTTGGAAGGCTCCAACGTCGATCCGATTCAGGCCATGGTCGACATGATCGCCGCCACCCGCCAGTACGAAGTGCAACTGCGCATGTTGCAAAACGCCGAGAAGAACGACCAGACCGCAGCGCAGCTGCTCAGCCTCAACGCCTGACCGGAGATTCCGCCATGATCAACTCGCTGCAAATCGCCAAAACCGGCATGCAGGCCCAGCAGACGCAGCTGGACGTCATTTCGCACAACCTGGCCAACGTTTCGACCGCCGGGTTCAAGCGCAGCACGGCGCTGTTCGAGGATCTCATCTACCAAAACCTGCGCCAGGTGGGCGGCAACGCGACCGAGACGGCCGAGCTGCCCACCGGCCTGCAAATCGGCCTGGGTGTGCGCACCGTGGCCACCGCCCGCACCTACACCCAGGGCAATTTGCAGCAAACCGACAACAACCTGGATGTCGCCATCAACGGCAACGGGTTTTTCCGTGTGCAAATGCCCGATGGCAGCACGGCCTACACGCGCGACGGCAGCTTCAAGCTCAACGCCGAGGGACAACTCGTCACCAACCAAGGCTACCCGCTGGTCGATGGCATCCAGGTGCCGCAAAACGCCCGCGCCCTGACCATCGGCAAGGACGGCACCGTGACCGCGACGGTGGGCGATGCGGTGCAGACGATCGGCCAAATCACGCTGGCGCAGTTCATCAACCCGGCGGGGCTGGAGCCCACGGGCCAGAACCTGTTTCGCGAATCGCAGGCCTCCGGCGCGCCCACCGAAGGCGCACCCGGCAGCGAAGGCTTTGGCCAGACCCTGCAAGGGTACCTGGAGAGCTCCAACGTCAACGTGGTGCAGGAGCTGGTCAACATGATCCAGACCCAGCGCGCCTACGAGCTGAACTCCAAGGCCGTGACCACGTCGGATCAGATGCTGCAGCGCCTGACGCAGCTGTGACCCACCACCTCAGGGGATATGCCATGTCCACCCAAGCGCGCCTGTTGGTCTTGGCCGCTGCCGCCCTGCTGGGCGGGTGCGCCACGCTGTCGCAAATTCCGGATGTCGATTTGGCCCAGCCGCCAGAAGACGGCATTCGCTACCCCCAGGCGCGCGCCGTGGCGGCTGAGCCGGCCAACGGCTCGCTGTTTCGGCCCGCGGCGTACCGGCCCGGTTTCGAGGATCACCGCGCGCGCCTGCCCGGCGATGTGCTCACCATCCAGATCACCGAGTCGCTGTCGGCCTCGCAAAGCGCCAAGACCGATGTCAAGCGCGAAAGCAGCATCGGCGCAAGCGTCTCGGCCTTCCCCTTCGTCACGGGCACGGTGCTGGGCGACCTGACCACGGGCGCCAAGTCCAGCAACACCCTCAAGGGCGACGGCAAGACCGAGGCCAGCAACACCTTCCGCGGCTCCATCACCGCGGTGGTCACCGACGTGCTGCCCAACGGGCACCTGGTCGTCATTGGGGAAAAGCAGATCGGCGTCAACCAGGCGGTGGATGTGCTGCAGTTCAGCGGCACGGTCGATCCGCGCGTCATCCAGCCGGGCAACGTCGTGCCCAGCACCCAGGTGGCCAATGTGCGCGTGCTCTCGCGCGGCCGGGGCGCACCAGCCGATGCGCAAACATTTGGCTGGTTGGCACGGTTCTTTTTAACGCTTTTGCCGTTCTAAAGTTTTTCCACAATCGGTTCACGAGGTGATGCGCGATGAACCGATGGACTTTTCTTCCCCGCTGGTGGCTGGCCGTGATGGTCGCCTGGGCATTGACGTGGGCCCCGGCGCACGCCACGCGCATCAAGGACGTGGCGTCCGTGCAGGGCGTGCGCAGCAACCAGCTCGTGGGCTATGGGCTGGTGGTGGGGCTGGATGGCACGGGCGACGGCAACAATGCCTACACCACGCGCAGCCTGGCCAACTTCATGCAGCAAATGGGCATCAGCCTGCCGCAGGGCGTGACGGTGCAGCCCAAAAACGTCGCCGCGGTGCTGGTGACCGCTGAGCTGCCGCCGTTTGCCCGACCTGGGCAGACCATCGACGTGACAGTGTCCTCGGTGGGCAGCGCCAAGTCGCTGCGCGGCGGCACCCTGATCCAAACCCCGCTGCGCGGCGCTGACGGGCAGGTGTATGCCTTGGCGCAGGGCAACCTGGTGATCGCCGGTGCAGGTGCCGCCGCCGGGGGCAGCAGCGTCACGGTCAACCACCTCAACGCTGGGCGCATCCCCAACGGCGCGCTGGTCGAGGCCACCGTCCCCACCCCCTTGCTGCTGGGCGAGACGGTCACGCTGGCCCTGCGGGCGGACGACTTTCAGACCGCATCGCGCGTGGCCGGCGCGATCAACCAGGCGATTGGCGACGGCACGGCCCAGGCGCTGGACGGGCGCACGGTGCAGGTGCGCGCGCCGCGCGACCCCAACGAGCGCGTGGCGTTTTTGGCCAGCCTGGAGGACCTGCCTGTGGCGCTGGCCACGCCGACGGCGCGCGTGGTGTTCAATGCGCGCACCGGCTCGGTGGTGCTCAACCAGGCGGTCAAGCTGGCGCCGGCGGCCATCGCGCACGGCAATTTGTCGATCAGCATCAGCTCCACGCCCCAGGTCAGCCAGCCCGGGCCCTTTGCGCCGCCTGGCGCCCAAACCGTGGTGACCGAAAAGGCCGACATCCAAATCCAGCAGGAGGGCGGCAAGATCATGGAGGTGGAGGCCTCGGCCCAGCTGGCGGACGTGGTGCGCGCCCTGAACAAACTGGGGGCCACGCCGCAGGACCTGCTGGCCATCTTGCAAGCCCTCAAGGCCGCTGGTGCGCTGCAGGCCGAGTTGGAGGTGCTCTGACCATGGTGGCCGATGTCCGCTTCACGCTCGGCGCAGATGCCGCCCGCGGGCTGGCTGCAGACGCCCGCAGCCTCGACGCGCTCAAGACCGCATCGGGCCGCGACCCCAAGGCCGCGCTCAAGGAAACCGCTCGTCAGTTCGAGGCGCTGTTCATGCGCGAACTGCTCAAGTCCATGCGCGAAGCGACGATGAAAAGTGGCCTGATGGACAACGAGGGCAGCGAACTGGGCACCGATTTGCTGGACGAACAGTGGGCACTGAAGATGACCGGGCTGCCGGGTGGCTTGAGCGAGATGATCGAGCGCCAGTTGCGGCAGCAAATCGACCCCGCTGCGCGGCCCCGCGCGCCCGATGGCGCAGCCGCGCCCGCGACAGCGCCAGCCGCCATGCCCGATGCCGGCGGCACGCCACGCCCCAGCGCAGCACAGGCCGCCTTTGTCGAGCAGCACCGCGCCGTGGCGCAACAGGTGCAGCGCGAAAGCGGGATTCCGGCCGCCTTCATGATCGGCCAGGCCGCGCACGAGACCGGCTGGGGCCGCAGCGAAATCCGCATGGCCGACGGACACCATTCCCACAACCTATTTGGCATCAAAGCCGGGCCGGGGTGGAGCGGCAAAGTTGCCGAGGTCACCACCACCGAGTACGTGGACGGCCAGCCGCGCAAGGTGGTGCAACGGTTTCGCGCCTACGACAGCTATGCCGAGGCGTTTCGCGACTACGCCCGGCTCATCACCGGCAGCCCGCGCTATCAGGCGGTGTTGCGCAGCCTGCACTCGCCGCAGGCGTTTGCGCAGCAGTTGCAGCAGGCCGGCTACGCCACCGATCCGCAGTACGCGGCCAAGCTCAGCCGCGTCATCAACACCGCGCTGCAGCTGCAGCGCGCCCTGGTCTGAGCGGGGTTGAGCCATGAGCGCCCTCAACATCGCCACCCGCGCCCTGACCACCAACCAGGCCGCGCTGCAGGTCGTCGGCCACAACATCGCCAATGCCAATACCGACGGCTACACCCGCCAGCGGGTGGAATTCAACTCGGTGCCGGGGCAGCAGCTCGGCAGTGGCTACTTTGGTAAAGGGGTGCAGATCGAGGCGGTCACGCGCGAGGGTTATGACGCGTTTTTGACGCGCGAGTCCAACCTCACGCGCGCCACGGCGTCGGCCGACGAAATCCGCTTCGGCTACCTGCAAAGCGTGGAGTCGCTCTTCCCGTTGGGTGAGGGCAGCCTGGGCAAGCTGCTCAATGATGCGCTCAACGCGTGGGTCGATGTTGCCTCCAGCCCCAACGACAGCGCGGCGCGCCAAGTGGTGTTGGACCGTTTTGATGCCTTGGCCGCACGCATACGCGACACCTCCGCGCGCATCACCGACATTGCCGAGGGTGCCCGCCTGCAGGCCAGTGAAATCACCAAGGAAATCAACCGACTGGCCCAGGCCATCGCCAACGTCAACGACGCCATCGCGCGCGTGCAGGGCAGTGGTGCCAGCCCCAACGACCTGCTCGACCAGCGCGACCGCCTGATTGCCCAGCTCAATGAGCAGGTGCAGGTGACGACCCTGGCGGCGGACGACGGCACGCTGTCGGTCTTTGTGGCCGGCAGCTTGCCGCTGGTGCTGGGCAACCAAGCCGCGCAGCTGCAAACCGCCCGCGCCGACGTGGACGGGGACCGGCAGCTCAAGCTGCAATTCGTCCAGGGCGCCAGCCGCTACGACGTGTCCACCGACTTTTTGAGCGGCGGCAAGCTCAAGGGTGTGCTGGACTTCGTCAACCGCGACGTCATCCAAACCCAGGCCGAGCTGGGGCGCATGGCGCTGGCGTTGGCGGAGACGGTCAACCGACAGCAAGTCAGCGGCTTGAATGGGTTGGGCAACCCCGGCGATCCCCTATTCGATATTGCGCCTTTGACAGGTAAACCGGCGGCAACCAACACGGGTAGCGGTTCCGTCGCAGCGACGGTGACCGATGTCGCTGCCCTCAAGCCGGAGGACTATATCGTCACCATGACCTCGGCCACGCAGGGCCAAGTCCAGCGCTCCAGCGACGGTTGGTATTGGAGTGGAACGGCGTGGCAGCCGACACCGCCTGCGGCGCTGACGTTGTCGAGCGGGGTGGTGGTCGATGGCGTGAGACTGACCGCTGCGGGGACTGCGGCAGCCAACGATCGCTTCGTCGTTACCCACGGTGCGACTGCCGCCGCTTCGCTGCAGATGGCGCTGTCGCGACCAGCGGAGCTGGCCGCAGCGTCGCGCGTGGCGCTCGCGCTCGGAACACCCAACTTGGGCAACGCCACGATCGAGTCGGTTTCCGCCACCGTCGTCAGCGGTACGTGGACAACCCCAACGTTGCCAGCCAACCTGACGTTTACGGCGCCCAATCAGTTTTCGCTCGCCGGATTCACGCCCGCAACCGTGTCTTACACCCCGGGCGAACCCATGGTGTTCACGTACACATCGGGCACTGACACCGTCCAGGTTCAGTTGACCCTGCGCGGCCAGCCGCAGAATGGCGATGTGTTTGTGCTCTCCAACACCGGCCCGACCGGGGTGGCCTTCAATGGCGGGAACGCGCAAGCCATGTTGGGGTTGCGCGATCAGGTGCTATTTGACGGCAGCACCAAGCTGGGCGAGGGGTATGTTGCCGTATTTTCCAATCTGGCCTCGCGGGTCAATGCGGCGCAAACGCGCGCTACGTTTTCCAAGGCGCAGGCCGACGACGCCGAGCAGCGCCGCGCCAACGCGGCCGGCGTCAACCTGGATGAGGAAGCCGCGCGGCTGCTGCAGTTCCAACAGGCGTATCAGGCGTCGGCCAAATACCTGCAAACCGTGCAGTCGGTTTTTGACACGCTGTTGAGCACCTTCCGTTGACGGAGGCACGACCATGACGACCCTCTACCGTGTGGCCACCGCTTACAGCTACGACAGCACCATCAACCGGCTGCAACAGCGGGGTGCGGCTTTGGCCGATTTGCAGGACCAGCTATCGTCTGGCAAGCGCGTGCGCCGCGTCAGCGACGACCCCGCTGCTGCCGCCCTGGCCGAGCGCGAGCAAGCCCGCATGCAGCGGGTGCAGACCGACCAGCGTGCGCTCGACGCTTCGCGCCGCAATCTGGAGCTGGCTGAAAGCACGCTGGCCACCGTGACCGATCTCTACCACCGGGCCAAGGAGCTGATCGTGCAGGGCGGCAACGGTGCCCTCAACGACAGCGACCGCCGCACGATTGCGCAGGAACTGGACGGCATCCGTGAGCGGATTCTGGAACTCGCCAACACCAAGGATACGCTGGGGCGTCCGTTGTTCATGGGGTTGGGTACGTCGAGTTCATATGGTAAAGTCTTTCAAAACCGTGTAACCGCCGCCCTGAATGCCTACCACGGAACCGACAATCGCGTGGTTGATTGGCTGGGGATTTCCGGTCAGACGGCTGCGACAGGGACTTCCCTTCCTGCGGTCATTGACGGTTATCCCATTTTCGTGGGCAACTTGGGTATCGAGGTGTCAACGACATCGAGTACGGCTACAGTGATTTCCGTTGAAAATCAAGCGCCAGCCTTGGTTACTCGCGACGGCAATGGTAATTTGGGAACTTATACGGCGACCTTTAATGGTTCAGGCTTTACGGTAACGCGTAACTTTGGCTCTGGGCCTGTAACATTGCCACCCTCCTCTGTGACCTATTCCACGTCGCCACCCCAAGTGGAGTTTGAGGGGCTGCTTTTGACGTTCAGCGGCACACTTGTCGCCGGTGACTATTTTACAGTCCAGTCGGCCCCGACCGCCGACCAAAGTATCTGGGAGACATTGGATCGGGCGATTTTTGCTTTGCAAAACAATCAGAATTTGCAAGACAACTTAAGCGCTGCCAACGCCCAATTGGGGCAACGCCTTGACGCCCTGATGTCCGCCCGCGGCCAGTTGGGCGATTGGCTCAACCGGGCTGATTCGATGCAGTCTGCCATGAAGGCGCGGGAGGACTACCACATTCAGCAGCAGTCGGAGCTGACCGACCTCGACATGGTGGAGGCGATTTCGCGCTTTCAGACCCAGCAGTTGGCGTATCAGGCCGGGCTGTCGTCGTACGCGCAGGTGCAGCGGCTTTCGCTGTTCCAGTATCTGGCCTGACCGGCCGCGGCCCGGCGCCAGAGGGGGGCCGATATCGGCTACAGTGTCGGCGCCATGGGCTTCAATCCGCTCGATCACGCGGTCTTCACCTATCAGCCGATCTGGGGCGCCGGGCGGCGTCTGGTTGGCGCGCGCTTGCAGGTTCGGTTGCTGGATGACGGTGTGGATGTGCCGCACCTGTTGCATGCGATGGCCGACTGGTGGTCGGCCGGGTCGCCGTTTTTGCTGGTGGCGTTGGCCGAGCCGGCCCATGTGCGGCAGGCTTTGTCGGCGTCACCGCCGGAGCATTTTTGGCTCGAGGTGCCCGATTTCGGCGCCCGCATGCCGCCCGACCTGTTGCAGGCCCTCACGCTGGCGCGCCGCCACGGACACCGCCTGGTGCAGGCACTGCCCCTGGGGCGTGCGCGCGCCGTGGTGCAGGGCGTGGCGTCGCAGGGCGCGGCGTCGCATCTGCGCTACCTGCTGCACCTGTGGCCCGAGCACGTCGAGCAGGCGTTGTCAGCGGCGCGCCCGGCGGACAGCCCGGTGCTGCCCGGCCATCTGTACGAAAACATCGGCCGCGTGGCGCTGGCGGCGCACTGCCTGGACGTGCGGCAGGCCTGGGGCGTGGTCGGCTGGCCGGAGGCCGATGCCCTGGACACGCGGCCACCCGGGGCGCTGGGCATCGACAAACCCACGTTGCTGCGCGTGCAACAGGCGTTGCTGCGCGATGCGCCGATCGAGGCCGTCATCGGCCTCATCCACAGCGATGTGCTGCTGACCTACCGCTTGCTGCAGCTGGTCCATGGCGATGGATGGGCCGCGGGGCGCGAGATCACCTCGGTGCGCCAGGCGATCTTGCTGCTGGGTGAGCGGCGTTTTCGCGATGCGTTGTTGCGGTTGTTGCCAGGCGCGGTGGCCGACCCCGATTTGCAGCCGGTGCGGCAGTCGCTTGTGCTGCGTGCGCAGCTCATGCAACTGTTGATGGAGGCTGGCGCCCAACAGGCGTTGGCCACCGAGATTTACCTGACGGGCTTGTTTTCGACGCTGGAGCGCTGGCTGCGCCGGCCGTTGCGCGAGATCTTGGAGCGCATCGCGCTGCCCGACGCCGTCGTCGAGGCGCTGGTGGAGGGCACGGGTCCGTACGCGCCGTATCTGGATGTGGCGCGGCGCTTGGCCGACCCCGCACAGGTGCAGCAGCTGCCCTTGGTGTGCGAGGAGGCGGGCTTCGACCTCGGTCACGTCAACACGGCGCTGTTGCGCGCCCTGGCGCGCTGGCGGCAGCCGTGAGGCGCGCGGTGGTGGTTTCGGTGCGCCACAATCCGACACCGTGATGATGACCGTGGACCTCCCCACCCAACGCCCTGCCTGGCAGCGCCTGGAGCGCTTGGCGCAGGCCCCGCAGCCGCACCTGCGCGAGCTGCTGGCCACCGCCGATAACCCGCGCACGCAATCGCTGCAGTTCGAGGCCGCGGGCCTGCGCCTGGATGCCACCCGGCAGGCCGTCACCCTGCCGCAGTGGCAAGCCTTGCTGCAGCTGGCCGAAGACAGCCAGGTCGCGCAGTGGGGGCAGGCCCAGCGGCGCGGCGAAGCGATCAACGTCACCGAAGGGCGCGCGGCGCTGCACGTGGCCCTGCGCGGCAGCGACGTGCCCGATCCGCCCTGGGGCGCTGACATCGCTGCCACCGTGCGCAGCGAGCTGCGGCGCTTTTTGGCTGCGGCCGAAGCGATCCGCAGCGGCCACTGGCGCGGCCACCGCGGCCAGCGCATCACCGACGTCGTCAACCTCGGCATCGGCGGCTCGGACCTGGGGCCGCGCATGGCGGTGCAGGCGCTGGCCGCGCACGCCCACCCCGAGGTGCGCGTGCACTTCGTCTCCAACCCGGACGCCTGGGCGCTGCACAGCGTGCTGCGCGGCTTGGACGCCGACCGCACCCTCTTCATCGTCCAAAGCAAAACCTTCACCACCCCCGAGACCCTGACCCTGGCGGCCTCGGCTCGCCGCTGGCTGGCCGATCATGGCCTGGCGCAACCGCAGGCGCAAGCGCCCCATCTGATCGCGGTCACCGCCGCGCCCGCCGTGGCCGCCCAGCACGGCTACGCCCCGCAGCACACCTACCGCTTCTGGGACTGGGTGGGCGGGCGCTACTCGGTGTGGTCGGCCATCGGGCTGCCCCTGGCCGTGGCCATCGGCGCGCAGGCGTTTGGCGCTTTTCTGGCGGGCGCCCATGCCATGGATCAGCACTTTTGGACCGCGCCGCCCGCGCGCAACCTGCCGCTGGCACTGGCGCTGCTGGGGGTGTGGAACCGCAACTTCCTGGGCTGCCCCACCCAACTCGTGGCGGTCTACGCCAGCCGGCTGGCCACCTTCGTGCCGTTTGTCCAGCAACTGGACATGGAATCCAACGGCAAGTCCACCCACCTCGACGGCACGCCCGCGCACATCGCCACCGGGCCCATCGTCTGGGGGGGCTTGGGCATCGAGGGCCAGCACGCCTACTTCCAGCTACTCCACCAGGGGCGTCACCGCGTGCCGGTGGACTTCATCGGCGTGCTGCACGACGACACCCCGCTGCCGCTGGCGGCCGACCACCAGCGGCTGGTCACCATCAGCCTGCAAGCACAAGCGCAAGCGCTGGCCCTGGGGCGGGATGCCGACACCACCGCTGCCGAACTGCGCGCCGCCGGCCTGGATGAAGCCCAGGTGCGCGCGCTCACCGCGCACCGCAGCTTTGCCGGCAACGTCCCCAGCAACATCCTGTGGCTGCCAGCGCTCGACGCGTTTCATTTGGGCGCGCTCATCGCCGCCTACGAGCACAAAGTGTTTTGCCAGTCCATCATCTGGGCCATCCCCGCCTTCGACCAGTGGGGCGTGGAGCTGGGCAAGCACATGGCCCAGCGCTTGGCCCAAACCCGGGACCCCCACACCGTGTCGTGACCACCCACCATGCCCCGCACCCGCACCGCGCCCCGCACCACCGACGCCGACAAGGACCGCCCGCTCATCGAGGACATCCGCCTGCTCGGGCGGCTGCTCGGTGACGTCATCCGCACCCAGGAGGGCGAGCAGACCTATGCCCTGATCGAGCAAATCCGGCTGCTGTCGGTGGCCTACCGGCGCCAAGCCGACGAGTCGGCCGGGCGGCGCCTGAAGCGGCTGCTGCAGTCGCTCAGCGACGACCAGGCGGTCAGCGTGATTCGGGCGTTTACTTACTTCAGCCACCTGGCCAATCTGGCCGAAGACCGCCACCACGTGCGCCGCCGCGCGGTGCACGCGCGCGCCGGCCATGTGCAGCCGGGCAGCCTGGCGCACACCTGGCAGCGCCTGCGGCGCGCCGGCGTGGCCGCCGAGACCATCGCCCTGACACTGGCCGGCGCCCACGTCTCGCCGGTGCTCACCGCCCACCCCACCGAGGTGCAGCGCAAAAGCGTGCTCGACGCCGAGCGCGACATCGCCCGCTTGCTGGCCGAGCGCGACCACTTGCGCGCGCTCGCCGCCGCCGGCGACGACCACCACCTGCCGCGCGAGCTCGCCGCCAACGAGGCGCTCCTTGGCGCGCGCATCACCCAGCTTTGGCACACGCGGCTGCTGCGCTACAGCAAGCTCACCGTGGCCGACGAAATCGAGAACGCGCTGGCCTACTACCGCACCACCTTCCTCGGTGAAATCCCGCGCCTGTACGAAGACCTCGAGCACGCGCTGCCGGGGCACACGGTGCCGCCCTTTTTGCGCATGGGGCAGTGGATCGGGGGCGATCGCGATGGCAACCCCAACGTCAACGCCGACACGCTGCGCCTGGCGCTGCGCCAGCAAGCCGATGTGGCGCTGCGCCACTACCTCACCGAGATCCACCACCTGGGCGCGGAGCTGTCGCTGTCGGCCATGCTGCGGCCCGTCACCCCGGCCATGCAAGCGCTGGCCGAGCGCTCGCCCGACACCAACCCGCACCGCGCCGATGAACCCTACCGGCGCGCCCTCATCGGCATCTACGCGCGGCTGGCGGCCACGCTGCGCGAGCTCACCGGCGGCGAAGCCACCCGCCACGCCGTGGCTCCGCAAGACCCTTACCCCAGTGCCGAGGCCTTGTGGGAGGACCTGCGGGTCATCGACGAATCGCTGCACGCGCAGGGCTGCGCGGCGCTGGCCCAGCCGCGCCTGCGCCCGCTCATGCGCGCCGTGCAGGTGTTTGGCTTTCACCTGGCCACGCTCGACCTGCGCCAAAGCTCCGATCAGCACGAACGCGCGGTGGCCGACTTGCTCGCGCACGCGCGGCTGGAGCCCCACTACAGCGCGCTCGACGAAGCGGCCAAGCAGGCCCTGCTGCTGCGCGTGCTCAACGACGCGCGTCCGCTGCACGTGCCCGGTGCCGCGTATGACGCGCACACGCGCAGCGAGCTGGCCATCTTTGCCGCCGCGCGCGAGCTGCGCGAGCGCTACGGCAGCGCCAGCATCCGCCACGCCATCATCAGCCACACCGAGTCGGTCAGCGACCTGCTCGAGGTGCTGGTGCTGCAAAAGGAGGCCGGCCTGCTGCGCGGCACGCTCGACCACGACGCGCGCGCCGACCTCATCGTGGTGCCGCTGTTCGAAACCATCGACGACCTGCGCCACGCGGTGGGCATCTTGGAGGGCTTCTACCACCTGCCCGGCATTGCCGCGCTGGTGCTGCGTGGCCAGCCCGGCCAGTATCACGAGCAAGACGTGATGCTGGGCTACTCCGACAGCAACAAAGACGGCGGCATCTTTGCCAGCAACTGGGCCCTGTACCAGGCCGAGACCGCCCTGGCCGCGCTGTTTGACCGCCTGTCGCAAGAGGTGGGCACCCCCATCCGGCTGCGGCTCTTCCACGGGCGCGGCGGCACCGTGGGCCGCGGCGGCGGGCCCAGCTACGAGGCGATCCTCGCCCAACCCGCGGGCACCGTGCGCGGGCAGATCCGCCTGACCGAGCAGGGCGAGGTCATCGGCTCCAAGTACGCCAACCCGGACATTGGCCGGCGCAACCTCGAAACCCTGGTGGCCGCCACGCTGGAAGCCACCTTGCTGCCGCCGCCCAAACCGGTGCCCGCGCGCTTTGTGCGCGTGGCCCAGACGCTGGCGCAAGCCAGCCTGCGCGCCTACCGCGCCTTGGTCTACGAGACCCCGGGCTTTGCCGACTATTTTTTTCAGGCAACGCCGATACGCGAAATCGCCGAACTCAACATCGGCTCGCGCCCAGCCAGCCGCAAGGCCACACAGCGTATCGAAGACCTGCGCGCCATTCCCTGGAGCTTTAGCTGGGGGCAGTGCCGCATCAGCCTGCCGGGTTGGTACGGCTTTGGCAGCGCGGTGCAGGCCTTGTGCGATGCGCAGGGGGCCGAGGCGGCGTGGTCGGTGCTGCAGGAGATGCACCAGCGCTGGGCGTTTTTTCGGACGCTGTTGTCCAACATGGACATGGTGCTGGCCAAGAGCGATTTGTCGCTGGCGCGCCGCTACGCCGAGCTGGTGCCCCATGCGCGGCTGCGGCGCACGATCTGGGCGGCGATCGAAGCCGAGTGGCAGCGCACCCACGAGGCGCTCACCCGCATCACGGGGCAGGCCGAGCGGCTGGCGCACAACCCGGCGCTGGCGCGCTCGATCGCGCACCGCTTCCCCTACATCGACCCGCTGCACCACCTGCAGGTGGAGCTGATCCGCCGCTACCGCGCCGGCAACCAGGCCGAGAAGGTCAAGCGCGGCATCCACCTGTCCATCAACGGCATCGCAGCGGGGTTGCGCAATACGGGTTGAGTGTTGGTTCGTGCGGGTGCCGGCTGCGAACCCCCCCCTGTTTGCAGACGGGTCGTCACACGCACAAGGTCACGCCGCGCGCGGTTCGCGACCTTCCCCGGCCCCCGCCGCGGCTGCAAGCCCCTGCAGCACGTCGCCCACCACGATGACCGCGGGGCTGCCCAGACGCTCGCGCGCAATCAGTTCGCGAACATCCCCCAGGCGGCCCAGCACGTGGTGCTGCGTCGGCAGGCTCGCGTTTTGCACCACGGCCACCGGCGTGTGCGCCGGCAGGCCGCACAGCAGGCCACGCTGTATCGGCTCGATGCCGGCCATGCCCATGTAGATCACGAGGGTGAGCCGCGCGTCGCGCGCCGTCCGGGCCAGTTGCGCCCAGTCCGTACCGGTATCGCCAGGTTTGGCGTGGCCGGTGACGAACACCACGCCGTGCGCATGGTCACGGTGTGTCAGCGGCACCCCGAGCGCCGTGGCAGCGGCCAGGCCGGCGGTGATGCCGTTGATCACCTGCACCGTGATGCCGGCGGCCTGCAGGTGCTCCACCTCCTCGCCACCGCGGCCAAAGATGAACGGGTCGCCGCCCTTGAGGCGCACCACGGTCTCGCCGGCGCGCGCAGCGTTCACCATCAGCCGCTCGATGTACGCCTGCGGCGTGCTGCGGCAGCCGCCGCGTTTGCCCACATACACGATGCGAGCGGTCGGGGACGCATGCGCCAGCACGCCGTCACCCACCAGATCGTCCACCAGCAGCAGCGTGGCGGCACCGATGGCCCGCACCGCCTTGAGCGTGAGCAACTCCGGATCCCCGGGGCCGGCGCCAACGAGGGTGACAGTGCCTCGGGCCAAACGGCTGGAGGATGCGGTGTAGGAGGAGGGGAGGGGTGTGTTCATGGTACCGGCTTTCACAACAGGGGGGTCGCTTGGGCGGCTCGGCGTTCGAGTTCAAACTGGATGTGAGCCACTTGTCTGGCGATCGGCTCGGGGACGGGGAGACGCCCGGCCAACACATCGTGGATATATGCCGCGACCGCAGCGGCCGACGTCTCGCGTGGCAGACCGACCGGCGCGACCAGCGAACCGCCCTGGGGCGGCTGCGCCACGCGTCGCTGACCGTAGGCGAACACCTCCATTTGTGGCGTGCGTCGCGGATCGGCAAAGGGCTCGCCCTCAGTGCCGCGCAGCAGCATGGCATGGGTGCCAGTCATGCTGAGTGTCGCGGCCATCGAATCCGCGTACTCCGCATGTGTGTAGCTGCTGACGACGAACGCGCGGCCCTCGCAGGGGGTCATCAGCTTGACAACGCTGTGGGCCGAGTTTCTCAGGCCGACGGTTCGACGCACTTCGAGCAATCGCGCAAGGGCGGGGTTGAGCGCGTCCGTGAAGATCACGGTGCATTGGCCGGCGGACAACTCGGGTACGCGGTCGAGGGTCGGTTGGCCCAACTCGGCGAACACCTCGGTGCTGGTGATGCGGGCATCCTCCGTGGGTGTGCCATGGACCAGCACGGCAAAGCCCGCACGCGCCAGCAGCAGTGCCAGCAGCGGGGTAAGGTTGGGCAACTTGCGTGCGCCGTTGTAGCTGGGCAGCACGACGGTGACGCCGCCGTGGTCTGGAACGCGACGCAGACGGGCATGGGTGGCGTCGAGGAACCCGGCGAGTTCGGCCGCGGTCTCGCCCTTGATGCGCATGGCCAGGCAGAACGCCCCGACTTCGAGGTCGCTCGCGTTGCCGTCGAGGATTTGGCCGAACAGGTCGGCCGCCTGCTCGCGCGTGAGAGATCGCGCGCCGTCCCTGCCGCGGCCGATCACCCGAATGTACGCGCCGATTGCCATGATGGATGATTGTGCTGAGGGTTTGATGAGGAAAGGTGATAAGCAAATTCAGTGCGCGCTGGCATGAGCCGGCAGTGCCTTCACCAGCCGTCGCAGTTCGGGGATGCAGGAGCCGCAGTTCGTTCCGCAGCGAAGTCGCCTCTGCAGCTCGTCCATGCGCTCGGCGTCGCTGCCCTCGCACTGGGCGAGCGTGGCGAGGATGGCTTCCTCGCTGACGTCGAAGCAGGTGCAGACCTGGCGGCTCTTGGCGACGACAGCCGTCGGCGCTGCCGATCCGGGCTTGAGCAGCAGGCGGCCGTATGCGCCTGCTGGCAGGGCTTCTTGCAGCAGCGTCCGCAGCCACGGTTCGGCCTGTGTGTCGCCGGCGAGCAAGAAGGCTTCGAGCGTGACGTCCCCTTCTTCCCCGCGGCGCAGGCGTGCGCTGCGGCGTTGGTGGCGGCGGCTATCCGAATAGCGCAGTGCATCGGAGGCATTCAGACCGAGCATCGCCTCGATGCGATCCAGTAGAAGCGGATCGGGCTCCTCGTAGGCCGCTGCGCGCAATAGAACGCCGGTGCGTTCTCGGCCAAAGGGCACGCAGCAGGCGAACTCGAACTTGGGCATGAGCGCGCGCAGTTCGCCCTGGGTCTTGAGCGCCGATGCGTGGGGCAGCCAGGCCATGGCCACCAGCGTCCAGGGGAAATCGGCTTTGAGGATTCGTACCGCGGTGTGCTTGAGTTCGGGTTGCTTGGATCTGGGGCAGCGTGCCGAGGTGGTGAGCGCATTGATCCCTGCCAGGGGTTCCCCCCGATTGCCGCGCCCGCTGAGGTATTCCGAACCCCAGTGCATCGCAATGAAGGCTTGCGCCGGCTGCACCGCGGTCGAAGCGCGCGCGGGCACGACGATGGAGCCGCGCGGGCTGGTCACATGGACCAGGTCGCCGTCCTCGATCCGATGCCGTGCCATGTCTGCGGGGTGCATGTCGATGGCGGGCTCCGCAACATGGCCAAATAAACGACCGAGCGTACCGGTGCGCGTCATGCCATGCCACTGGTCACGCAGACGACCCGTCGTCAACGAAAAGGGATACCGGATCTGGCGCTGTTCGGCTGTCGGCTCATAGGGGATCGCTGCGAAGCTTGCTCGCCCGTCGGTCGTTGGGAATACACCGTCTTCATAGAGCCGGGGTTTTCCGCTGGTCTGGCCCTCAGGCAGCGGCCAAAACTGTGGGCCGCTGGCGTCCAGCATGGCATAGCTCAGACCGGTGATATCGAGATCACGGCCTCGGGTGGACTCGCGGTGTTCGTTCCAAATGGCTTCTGGCGATTCGTACGGAAATAGCGATGCGCAACCCGGACGCAACCGATGCTCCAAGCGTCGCGCCACCTCGACGGCAATCTGCCAGTCATGCCGCGCCTCGCCGGGCGCGCGGACCGCTGCGCGCACGCGGCTGATGCGCCGCTCGCTGTTGGTGACCGTTCCTTCTTTCTCGCCCCAGGTGGTCGCTGGCAGCAGGACGTCCGCGTAGTCGCAGGTGGCGGCGGTGGCAAAAGCCTCCTGCACCACGACGAATTCGGCGCGCTGCAGCGCGCGGCGCACGGTGGCTTGATCGGGCAAAGACTGCGCCGGGTTGGTGCAGGCGATCCACAACGCCTTGATCTCGCCGTCTGCGGCGGCTTCGAACATTTCCAGAGCCGTCTTACCCGGCTTGGAAGGAACATCGGGAACGCCCCACAGAGCGGCCACCTCGGCCCGATGGACGGGATTGGCCATGTCGCGGTGGGCCGACAACAGGTTGGCCATGCCACCGACCTCGCGTCCACCCATGGCGTTGGGCTGACCGGTGAGGCTGAAGGGGCCAGCACCAGGCTTGCCGATCTGCCCGGTGGCCAGGTGCAGATTGATGAGGGCGGCATTCTTGGCCGTGCCGCTGGCGCTCTGGTTCAGGCCCTGGCAGTACAGGCTCAAGGTGGCGGCCGAGGTGGCAAACCACCGTGCCGCGGTGAGCAGGTCGTCCTTGCTCAGGCCGCAGGTCTGGGCGACGAGCTCGGGCGTGTAGTCGCGCACCAGATTCCTCAAGGCGTCGAAGCCATTGGTGTGCGCCGCGATATAAGCCGTGTTTGTCCAGCCCTCCCAAACCATGATGTGCAGCAGGCCGTGGAACAGCATCACGTCGGTGCCGGGCAGCAGAGGGAGGTAGAGGTCGGCCAGTTCGGCGGTATCGGTGCGGCGCGGGTCCGCGACGATGACCTTCATCTCCGGACGGCGTTGTTTGGCCGCCTCGATGCGGCGAAACAGAATAGGGTGGGCGTAGGCCGTGTTGCTGCCGGCGATGAACAAGCATTGCGCGTGGTCCACGTCGTCATGATTGTGCAACCTCTTTTCTGTAAATTTCCGGTTGGGTGGTCATGACAACCGGGTTACAGGTTGAAGTTGAGATAGACCTTGCCGGTCAGCCACTCGTCGTCGAGTTCGGCGAGCATTGCGGAAACC
>NZ_VJOL01000050.1 GCF_007556705.1 Tepidimonas thermarum
GGCGGGTGATGCACGAGATCGTGATCGGCACGCCCGAGGAACTCGCCGCCCACGCAGAGCTCATGAAAAAACACCCCGGCATGGAGCACGACGAACCGCACATGGCCCATGTCCCGCCCGGGCGGCGGGCGACGAACTCGTAGACGTAGGTCTTGCCGGGCGGGATTTGCGGCTGGTTCAGGCCCCCCACGCCGTCCATGCCGTTGGGCAGGCGCTGGCCGTGCCAGTGGATGGTGGTGTGCTCGGGCAGCCGGTTGGTGACGTAGATGCGCACCCGGTCGCCTTCCACCACCTCGATGGTGGGGCCGGGACTGGCACCGTTGTAGCCCCACAGATTGACCGTGAAGCCGGGCGCAAACTCGCGCACCACCGGTTCGGCCACCAGGTGGAACTCCTTGACACCGTCCTTCAGTCGAAACGGCAGCGTCCAGCCGTTGAGCGTGACGACGGGGCGGTAGGGACGGCCGGCGCCGGTGACACCGGGCGGGATCCACGGCCCGGCGGTGTCGGTGCCGGTGCGGATGACGGGCTCGGGCAGGCCGGCCAGGGCGTGGCGGGCCACGGCGGCACTGGCCACGGCAGCGGTGCCGGCGAGTGCCTGCGCAAAAAATCGGCGGCGTTCCAT
This sequence comes from Tepidimonas thermarum, assembly GCF_007556705.1. Taxonomy (GTDB): domain Bacteria; phylum Pseudomonadota; class Gammaproteobacteria; order Burkholderiales; family Burkholderiaceae_C; genus Tepidimonas; species Tepidimonas thermarum. Next base: position 626 of record NZ_VJOL01000050.1, read on the forward strand.
GGTCAGTGGCCTTTCGCGGGGGTGGCGGGGGCATCGGCAGGGGCTTCGGGCGCGCGGTCGGTCAGTGGCACGCCGGCGCGGACGGCTTGCAGGTCCAGCCAGGCCAGCCACGCGCGGCGCTCGGCGTCGAGGGTTGCCTGCTGAGCTGCGATGCGTGCGCGCACGGCGGCCAGCAGATCCCACGTGCTGGCCAACATGCCGTTGTAGCGCAGCAGGGTTTCGTCCTCCAGCCGCTGGGCCGCCGTCAGCACCTGTTCGCGCTGCTCGCGCGCCGCTTCTGCGCTGCGTTGCGCGGCGGCGAGCGCCAGTTGCACGTCGCCGTCGATTTGGCGCTCGAGCTTTGCCAGCACGAGCGCGGCCTCCCAGGCCTCGACCCAACCGTGCGGCCAGCGCGGGGCCGCGGGGTCCAGGCGCGCGGCGCCGGGCAGGCCGCGGGTGACCGCCGCGTCGAGCGCGGTTTGCAGCGCCTGCCACGCGCCGGCGGGCAGCGCCTGGCGCCGGCGCTGCGCTTCCTGGTGCAGGCTGAGCCAGCGGGGGTGGCGCTCGCGCACCGCCGCGGCCCAGGCGTCCGGCGTGGCGTCCGGGGGCAGGGTGGGGACGGCGGGCAGGGTCAGGGGCAGGTGGCGCTGCGCGAGCGTGGCCGGGCTGTCGCTGCCGTCCAGGCGCTGCCACAGGCGCGTCAGGGCGCGCTGCTCGGCGTCCTGGCCTGGCGCAGCCGCTGGCGCGCCTCCCAGGTGGGCAGCGTCTCGACCAGGGCGCGCTGCGCGCTGAAGTTGCCCACGTGCTGCATGCGCTGCGCCAGCTCGGCGCCGATGGCGGCGGCCTCGAGCGCGGCTTCGGCGAGCTGGCGCGTCTGGCGCGCGGCAATGGCGTCGATCCAGGCGGCCTGGGCGTCGCGCACCGCCAGCGCGGCCGCTTGCTCCCGCTCCCAGCGCTCGCGCGCCCCGAGCCCGGGGCCGATCAACAGGTCAGGCCGGGCGCGCAGCGCGTGGCGGGCCACGTCGTCCAGGGTCCACACGGCGTCGGGCGACGGGCCGGGGGCGGGGGCGCGGACCAGGCCCTGCGCGCGCTCCCAGCGCAGGATGTCGGCGTGACCGCGCGGGAAGGCGCCCACCGCCTCGTTGGCGGCGCGCCAGCGGCTGGCGGGGTCGGTGGTATCGGTGTTGGGGTTGCCGCCACTTGGCGCAACGGCAGCAGCAGGCACGGACGGATGTGTGCCGGGGTGGACATGGGTTTGGGCACGGGGGGTGTCCAGCGCGGCCAGCACCAACAGGCCGAGCCAGCACCACCGCCCATGGGGGTGGAACATTGGCGATCTCCTCAAACGGACGGACACGCAGGCGGCGCGGATGCGCCGGCGACGGGTGGGCGCGTTTCAGGCGATCGGGGGTTTGAGCGGCGGGCCCGGGATGGGCGTTGGTGGCACGCGCCATTGGGTCATCACCCAGCCGCCTGTGCCGCCGTTCGCCGTGGCGCTGCCCACCGCGGCGTGCAGCGGCGGGTTGTGGCACAGATCGCACAGCGTGCAGGTGACGTGGTGGCTACCGGTCGCGTCGGGCGTGGCCGTGCCCGCCGTGTGGGCGGCCGGCTGCGCCGCACCGCCATGGTGGACGGGGTGTGCCGCATGCGATCCAGCGTGGTGCGCGCCATGCGCGGGGTCGTCGGGCACCGCTGCGGGGGCTGCGCCAGTGACGGCAGCGGGGGTGGACCCGTGACACGCGCGAAGCGCCATGGCATCCGCCGCCCACAGCCGCCACGGCAGCAGGGCGAGCAAACACCACACGACGATGCGCACCATACCGCCCATCATAGCGTTACGACGGCGACCGCACCGTCGTGCGGGTGGGCGGTTGGGCACGGGCCGGATGCACGGCCAGCGTCCACAGGGCCGCCGCGACGAAGACCGCGGCCAGCCAGGCCAGGTGCGTCAGCCCGACCCAGGCGATTGCTGCGCCGCCGATGGCCGAACCCAGGGCCGTGCCGATGTAGACCATGGAGGCGTTGAGGCTGAGCAGCAGCGGTGCTTGGGGGCCCGCCTGCTCCGCCAGCCGCGACTGCTGGGGGGACATAAGCCCGAACCCGCACAGGTTCCACACCGCAAACAAGGCGGCGGTCCACGCCAGGTGCCCCGCGCTCAGCGGCACGGCCACCATGGCCAGCAGCAGACACCCCACCAGCAGCGCGAGCGTGCGCCGAGGGCCGAGCCTGTCGGCCGCCCAGCCACCCAGCAGCGTGCCCACCACCCCTGCCACGCCCACGCCGGCGAGCAGCGTGCTCAGCGCGCCGGGCGTCAGCGGGTTGAGCGCCAGCTGCACCGGCCCCATGTAGGCGGTGACGACGAAAATGCCTGTGAAGTACAGCAGGGTGAACAGCAGGGTCAAGACCACGTCGCGCCGGCGCAGCAGCGCGCCGGTCCCCCGCAGGGACGTACCGCCTGTGGCCGGCCCGGCGCGCAGCTGGCGGTGCAGCACGATGCCGATGACCAACGCCGCCACGCCCACACCCAGCAGCGGCCAGCGCCACCCCCATTGCAGGCCCAGCCAGGCCCCGTAGGGCATGCCCAGCACGTAGCTCAGGCTCATGCCCAGGAAGGTGCGCGACAACGCCTGGCCGCGCTGCGCCGGGGCGGCGAGCTGCACCGCCACCCCGGCGGCAATGGGCGTGAACACGGCGCCCGCCCCCATCAGCACACGCCCCATCATCAAGACCGCCCAATGGGGGGCGGCGGCGCTGAGCAGTGTCCCGGCGGTAAACAGCGCCAGCGCCAGCCGCATCACCGACGCGCGCGGCCAGCGCGCCGTGGCCGCCATCAGCAGCGGCGCTAGCACGGCGTTGGCCAGCGCGTAGACGGTCATGGTTTGGCCTGCTGCGCTGATGCTCACCCCCAGCCCTTCGGCGACAGGCCCCAGGTAGCCGGTCATGCCAAACGCCCCCGTGCCGATCACGAAGTTGCACGCCGCAAACAGCCACAGCAGGGGTGGCAACGGGACCGCGGGGGCGGCGTGGGGGGCGGCGGCGGTGGACATGGCGGTGATGGTACGCCCGGGCGCGTTCGATAGCCCGTTGCCGGTGTGACAGCGCCCGTCTCGCAGGGGACAGCGCCACCCTTGGCGGGGCAACCGTGGCCTGTCTATGCTGCGCGTTGACACCCATGACGGCCCAGACCGCTACGAGGAGACGCCCATGACCCCTGAAACGCCCTGTCCTGTGGATGCCGATGCGCCCCACGCCCGTTTTTGGCCCACGCGTGTGCCGCGCGCCATCGAGCCGCCGCAAACCTCGCTGTGGTTCAACCTGGAGGTGAGCGCGCGCCGCTTTCCGAACAAGCCGGCCACGGTGTTTTTCGACCGGGTGATGACCTACCCCGAGTTGCAACAGCAGGCCGAGCGGGTTGCCGCGTGGCTCCATGCCCGGGGCGTGCGGCGTGGGGATCGCGTGATCCTGTTTTTGCAAAACTGCCCCCAGTACCTGGTCGCGTACTATGGCATCCTGCGTGCCAACGCGGTGGTGGTGCCGGTCAACCCGATGAACAAGGCCGATGAACTCGGGCACTACATCACCGACCCCCAGGCCCGCGTGGCGATCGCGGCCGCCGACCTGGCCCCAGCGCTGTGCGCCGCGGACGCTGCGTTGCCTGCGGCGCAGCGCTTGCACGAGCTGCTGGTGCTGCACTACCGCGACGCCATGCCGGACGATGCCTTCGAGGGGGACACCGTGCCGCCTGCCTGGCGGGAATGGCTGGGCACGCGCCACCCACTGCCCACGCTGACCCAGGGGCGGGTGACCGACTGGGCCGACGCGTTGGCGTGCACCGACCCGTTGCCGCCGCACGAGGTGGGCCCCGATGACCTGGCCGTGCTGCCCTACACCAGCGGCACCACCGGTCTGCCCAAAGGCTGCATGCACCCCCACCGCACGCTGATGCACAACGCGGTGGCGGCGGCGATCTGGACCAACGGCACGGCCGAAAACGTCGGCCTTTTGGTGTTGCCGATGTTTCACATCACCGGCATGGTGGCAGGCATGCACACCAGTGTCTACCTGGGGGCGACCGCGGTCATCATGCCGCGCTGGGACCGCGATCTGGCGGGCCGGCTGATCTCGCGCTGGAAGGTGACGCACTGGACCAACATCCCCACCATGGTCATCGACCTGTTGGCCAGCCCCAACGTGGAGCGCTACGACCTGTCGAGCCTGGTGTTCATCGGCGGTGGCGGCGCGGCCATGCCGGCTGCGGTGGCGCAGCGGCTGCAGGAGCGCTTTGGGCTGCGCTACGTGGAGGGCTACGGGTTGACCGAGACGGCCGCACCCTCCCACCACAACCCACCCGACCGGCCCAAGCTGCAGTGCTTGGGGGTGCCCTTCATCGGCTGTGCGGCGCAGGTGGTGGACCCGGACACGCTGCAGCCGCTGCCGACGGGCGAGGCGGGTGAGATCGTGGTCAGCGGCCCGATGGTCTTCGAGGGCTATTGGCTGCGCCCGGAGGCCACGGCGGCGGTCTTTTTCGAGCGCGATGGACGGCGCTGGTTTCGCACCGGGGACATGGGCCGGGTGGACGAAGAAGGCTATTTCTTCATCACCGATCGCCTCAAGCGCATGATCAACGCCAGCGGCTTCAAGGTCTGGCCGGCCGAGGTCGAGGCGCTGATGTTTCGCCACCCGGCGATCGCCGAGGCGTGTGTCATAGGCGTGCCCGACGCCTACCGCGGCGAAACCGTCAAAGCGGTGGTGGTGCTGCGGCAGGAGGCGCGCGGCACCGTGCGCGAGGACGACATCATCGCCTGGTGCCACGAGCACATGGCGGCCTACAAAGCCCCGCGGCTGGTGGAGTTCGTGGATGCGCTGCCCAAGAGCGGCAGCGGCAAGGTGATGTGGCGTTTGCTGCAGGAGCAGGCGCGCGCTGCCGCGGCCAGCACCCCAGCGTCCACGTGAAGGTGTCCGGCGCGTGCCAGAATGCGCAGCGCCAACCCCCGATGCCAAAGGAGATGGACCGATGTTTCGTGCCCTGTTGATCGACAAGACGGACGCTGGCTACGGCTGTGCGGTGACCGAGCTCGACGACGCGCGCCTGCCAGCGGGCGACGTGACCGTGCGGGTGGCGTACTCCACCCTCAACTACAAGGACGGGCTGGCCATCACCGGCCGCTCGCCCGTGGTGCGGCAGTTTCCGATGGTGCCGGGCATCGACCTCGCGGGCACGGTCGAGGCCAGCAGCGATGCGCGCTGGCAGCCCGGCGATGCGGTCATCCTCAACGGCTGGGGCGTGGGGGAGACGCACTGGGGTGGGCTGGCGCAACGCGCGCGCCTCAAGGGCGACTGGCTGTTGCCGCTGCCGGCGGGCCTGTCGGCCTGGGATGCGATGGCGATCGGCACCGCGGGCTACACCGCGGCGCTGTGCGTCACCCGGCTGGAGGCGCACTGGGCGGCCCAGGGGGTGGCGCCGGGCTGTGGCGACGTGCTGGTGACCGGCGCGGCGGGTGGGGTGGGCAGCATCGCCGTGGCGCTGCTGGCGCGCGCTGGGCACCGCGTGGTGGCCTCCACCGGCCGGCCGCAGGAAGCGCCGTACCTGCAAGCCCTGGGGGCGGCCGAGGTCATCGACCGCGCCACGCTGGCAGCACCCGGCAAGCCCTTGCAAAAGGAGCGCTGGATCGGCGTCGTCGATGCCGTGGGCAGCCACACCCTGGCCAACGCCTGCGCCAGCACCCGCTACGGCGGGGCGGTCGCCGCGTGTGGCCTGGCGCAGGGGATGGACTTCCCGGCCACGGTGGCGCCGTTCATCTTGCGTGGGGTCACGCTCTACGGCATCGACAGCGTCATGGCCCCCCTGCCGCTGCGCCAAGCCGCCTGGCAGCGCTTGGCACGTGACCTCGACCACGCGTTGCTCGCGTCGATGACGCGCACCATTGGGCTGGCGCAAGCCATCGACGCGGCGGCCGACGTGTTGGCCGGGCGCGTGCGCGGCCGGCTGGTGGTGGACGTCAACGCGTGACGGACCCGGCGCCGCCACGCGCCGGCACGATGTGCCGGTAGGCGTGCCAGGTGGCGTGGCCCAGCACCGGCCCCACCACCAACAGGCCCAGGAAGGCGGGCAGCATCGCCAGCACGCACAGCAGCGTGATCAGCGCCCCCCACAACAGCATCACGCCGGGGTTTTGCAAGCAGGCCCGCAGGCTGGTGAGTGCCGCGGACACCGCATCGGTCTGGCGGTCCAGAATCATCGGGATCGAAATCGCGCTGCTGACGAAGATCAGCCCGGCAAAGATCGCCCCGACGACGACATAGGCGATCAAAAACTCCAGGTTGTCCAGGCTCAGCAAGGCGGCGAGCATGTTCTCGCTGGAGGGCATGGTGTTCATCGTCACGGCAAACACCACCATGGCCGCGCGGCCCCACAACATCTCGAAAATCAGCAGCACGCCGCCAAAGATGGCCATGGTGCTCAGCGTGGGCCGCCACGCCATCAGCGACGCCCGCAGCGACGGGCGCTGCCCCTGCTCGAGCGCACGGCTGACGTCGTACAGGCCCAGCGCCACAAACGGGCCAATCAGCAAAAACCCGGCGCTCAGCGCCAGCACATAGGCCGGCGCGTGCTGAAACACCTGCCACAACGCCTGCCCCATGAGCGCAAAGCAGGCCCCGTAAAACAGGCCGATGCGTGCACTGGCGCGAAAATCGGCCCAGCCCCGCGCCAGCCAGCGCAGCGGGTCGGCCGGGTGCAGCGTGGCCAGCGGCAGGTCGAGCACCGACTCGCGTGTGGCGCCCTCGGTGCGGGCCGGTTCGTCGTGGTGGGTGTCGCTGGACTCGGGGTGAATCGCTGCCATCGTGTCCCTCCGCGGTGGTGCGTTTGATTTATATCAATACCCAACGTTAGCCCGCACCGGCCCCGGCGTCCATAGCGTTTACCCCTAGGGGTGGCGCGCCAGGGGCTACACTCCGGGGCATGCGTGCCCCCAACCCTTCTGCTCCCCCCGCCGTGGCGGCCGACCAGCTCGATGCGACGCTGGCGCGCCAGGGCTACGCGGTGCTGGGGGCCACGGCGGTGCGCGACTGGCTGGGGCTGGACGCCGCGGCGCTGGAGGCGCTGCGCCCGGCCTGGGAGGATTTGCCCGCCGACCGCTACCTCAAAGACGGTGGCCGCTACCGGCGCCGCCGGCACGGTTGCTTCATCGTCGATGGCGAGGCCGTGCAGCCGGTGCCCCCGCGCGCCCACTACCAGCCGCTCGAATACAACGCCTTGCACGGCGGCATGCGGCGCTGGTTTGCCCCGCTGACCGATGCCCTGCTGGGGCAGCCGGCGTCGACGCGGCTGCTGCAGCGCACCGCGGCGGTGGCCTCGGCACTCAAGGGCGCGCGCCGCTGGTATGTGGAGGCGCACCCGTTTCGCATCGACACCACCGGCGGCATCGGGCGGCCCACGCCCGAAGGCGCGCACCGAGACGGGGTCGATTTGGTGGCGGTGTTTTTGGTCGCGCGCCACGGCATCAAGGGGGGCGAAAGCCGGGTCTTCGAGGCGGACGGCCCCAACGGCCAGCGCTTCACGCTGACCGAGCCGTGGTCGGTGTTGCTGCTCGACGACGCGCGCGTGATCCACGAGACCACCCCCATCCAACCGTTGGTGGAGGGGCAGCTGGGCTGGCGCGACACGCTGGTGCTGACCTACCGGGCTGGCGGTTTTCTGGGGGATGACGAGGCGGGCGCGGTGGCCCCGGCGTCTGCCCCGGCGCCGCGCGCCTGAGCCGCGCACCCGCCCGCGATCCGGGCGGGGCCTGTCGTCACTGCGGCTGGAAGCCGCTGTCGCGGATGATGCGCGCCCACACCTCGGTGTAGGCGCGCTCGCGCTGGCTGAGCTGCTCGCTGCTCATGTAGCCGACCGTCAGCCCCATGGCCGTCAGACGGTCGCGCACCGCGGGCTGCGCAATCGCTTGCGCCAGTGCCGCCCCCACGCGCTCCAGCGCGGCTTTGGGGGTGTGTGCTGGCGCGAACAGGCCGTAGTAGGGGATTTCCTCGAAGCCCGGGATGCCTGCCTCGGCGAAGGTGGGCACTTCAGGCATGGCGGCCTGGCGTTGCTGACCCATGACCGCCACCACGCGCAGCCGCCCGGCACGGTGGTTTTCGATGAAATCCGGGATCGAGCCCACGCCGGCCGGAATCTGGTTGCCCAGCATGTCCGCCATCATGGGCGCGCTGCCGCGGTAGGGCACCGCCACCAAATCCAGCTGCTGGCGCTTGGCCAGGGTCTGCACCAAAAACTGCGGCACCGACGCCGGGGCGGGAATGCCCACCGCCGCCTTGCCACCCTGCGCGCGCACCCACTGCGCAAATTCGGCCAGCGAGCGCGCCGGGGTACCGCCCGACAGCGCCAGCGCGTTGACGAAGGTGGCAAACCCCGCCACGGCCACGAAATCCTTCGCCGGTTCGAAGCCCGGGTTGCGCAGCACCAACGGCAGGATCGAAATCGTGTGGTCGTGGCTGAGCAACAGCGTGGTGCCGTCCGGCGCGGCGGCCTTGAGGGCCTGGGCCGCCAACTGCCCGCCCGCGCCGGCGCGGTTTTCCACGATCACCGGCACGCCCAGCGCGTCGCGCAGGGGCTCGGCGAGCAAGCGGGCGATGGCGTCGGTGCCGCCACCGGGTGGAAAGCCCACCAGGATTTTGACGGGCCGGTTGTCGGCCAGGGCGCTCAACGGGGCGCCCAAACCAACGGCGGCGCAGGCCAGTCCGGTTTGCAGCCAGTGACGTCGGGATATCGGGGACAGGGGCATGGTCAACCTCCAGGGATGGTTTGGGTGGCGTCGCGCACATCGGCCACGCACGGATCGCCGAAATCCGGGCGCGCCAGCCACGCCAGCACGCGCTGCGCGGCCTCGCGCGCCGGGGTGAGTTGCCCCTGGGCGTGCAACCGCAAAAACCGCTCTCGGTCGGGAAAGCCCGCGGGGTCGCCAGCGCGCATCTGCACCTGCATGTCGGTATCGATCACGCCGGGGGCCAGCGAGACGATGCGCGCCCCATGGGGGCGTCGCGCCTCGTCCAGCGCGGTGCAGCGGCTGAAGTGGTCCAACCCCGCCTTGACCGCGCAGTAGATGGCCTGGCCCGCCATCGGGTAGCGCCCCAGGCCCGAGGAAATGTTGAGCACCCGCCGCGGTCCGTCCCAGCCGTGCGCCTGCACCCAGCGGTCGCTCACGCGCAAAAACGCCGCCGTGAGGTGCATGGGGGCTTCCAGCCCCACGCGCAACGCGCGCGAAAGCTCCTCGCCGCTGCCGGCCTGCAGCGGCCCGATGGTGGGCAGCAGCGCCGCGTTGTTGATGAGCGTGGCGCTGGCCAGCGTCGCCGGGTGCAGCGTCAGCAGCCAGCGTGTCAGCCGCTCGGCGGCCTCGGCGGGTTCGGACAAGTCCTGGCTCCACTGCTCCAGGTGCGCGCCGCGCTGTGCGGCCAGCGGGGCCAGCGCCGTATCCGGGCGGCGTTCCATGGTCAGCAGCAGCCGCTCGGGTGCCAGCAGCTGTTCGGCCATGGCCCGGCCCAAGCCGCGCGAGGCCCCGGTGAGGATGGTCAGATGTCGCCGCTCCATGGCGCGCATTCTGACACCGTTGGCGTGCCCGTGCTGTCCGATAATCGACGGTCCATGTGGATCGACACCCACTGCCACCTCGATGCGCCTGAGTTTGGCCCCGACGCGCGGGCCGAGCGCGCGCGGGCGCGGGCAGCGGGCGTGGCGTGTTGTGTGCTGCCGGCCGTGCAGGCACGCGATTTTGCCGCGGTGCGTGCGCTGGCGCACGACACGGGGGATGCGTACGCGCTGGGCATCCACCCGCTATACGTGGCGCAGGCCAGCGACGATGACTTGGCCCGGCTCGAGCAGGCCTTGGCCGATTGGCACGCCGACCCGCGCTTGGTTGCGGTGGGGGAAGTCGGGCTGGATTTCTTCGTGCCGCAGCTGTGCACCGAGGCCATGCGGCAGCGCCAGCACCATTTTTACCGCGCCCAGCTGCGGCTGGCGCAGCGCTTTGGCCTGCCGGTCATCCTGCACGTGCGGCGCTCCGCCGACGCGCTGTTGGCCGGCTTGCGTGCGCAGGCCGCCGCGGGCCGGCCCGTTGGCGGCGGCATCGCCCATGCGTTTAGCGGCAGCGCGCAGCAAGCCCGGGCGTTCATCGAACGGGGGTTTGCCCTGGGCTTTGGCGGGGCCGTGACCTTCGAGACCGCGCGGCGCCTGCGCGCGCTGGCGGCCACGCTGCCGCTGACGGCGCTGGTCGTGGAGACCGATGCCCCGGACATCGTGCCGCACTGGTTGTACGTGACCGCGGCGCAGCGGGCGGCGGGCCGCCCGCAAGGCCGCAACAGCCCCGCAGAGCTGCCGCGCATCGGGGCCGACATCGCCCACCTGCGGGGTATGTCGGCCGAGGACTTGGCGGTGGCCACCACCGCCAACGCCTGCAGGGTGTTGCCCCGGCTGGGGGCACTGCTGGGCAGGGATCGGGACGGCGCGGGGCCAGGCCACGCAGGAGTGGATCCATGAGCCCGAGGGGCGTTGCGCGCGCGCCGGCGCGCCTGCAGGGGCTGCCACCGGTGCTCGGCCCCGACACGCGGCTGCTGGTGCTGGGCAGCTTCCCCAGTGTGGCGTCGTTGCGCGCGCAGCAGTACTACGCCCATCCGCACAACCACTTCTGGCGCATTTTGGGCGCGTTGTGGGACTTGCCCTTGTCCGACTGGCCCTACGCGCAGCGGGTGGCGGCGCTGCTGGAGCATGGCCTGGGGCTGTGGGATGTGTATGCCGAGTGCGAGCGCGAAGGCAGTCTGGACAGCGCCATCCGCGCGCCGCGGCTCAACGACTTGGGCGGCCTGCGCGCGCGCTGCCCGGCCTTGCGCGCCATCGCGCACAACGGCGGCGAGAGCTGGCGCCACGCCCGCCACACCCGGGCGCTGGGGGTGGCGGTGGAGCGGCTGCCCTCCACCAGCCCGGCCAATGCAAGCTGGAGCCTGGCACGCAAGACCGCAGCCTGGGCCGAGGTGCTGGCCCGCCACGGCATCCCGGTGCGGGTGCCGCCGGGTGCCCAGGGAGGGGGTTGACGTGCCCGCCGAAACGCTCCGCCGCGACGCGGCCGCGCGCCAGCGCAACGCGGTCGCGTTGCCGCCCGTCTCCATGTCCGAGGAGGGCGGCGTGCGCCACCTGCACCTGGGCACGCCGTGGATCCAGGGCAGCATGCGCATCGACCGGCCATACGACCTGGCGCTGGAGTACGTGCAGCGCATGATGGCGTGGCTGCTGTTCGTCGACCCCGACACGGTGGCCGAGCGCCGCGCGTTGCAGCTGGGGCTGGGGGCGGGCGCGTTGACCAAGTTCTGCCACCGCCGGTTGGGCATGGACACCACTGCGGTCGAGCTCAACCCGCAGGTGGTGGCGGCGTGCCGCGCTTGGTTTCGCCTGCCGCCAGACGGTGCGCGCCTGCGGGTGGTGCTGGGCGACGCCGCAGACTGGGTGCGGCACCCCCCGTGGGCGGGCAGCGTGGACGCACTGGCGGTGGACCTGTATGACCACGACGCGGGCGCCCCGGTGCTGGACAGCGCCGACTTTTACGCCGACTGCCGCCGCCTGCTCACCCTTGACGGGGCGCTGACGGTCAACCTGTTTGGTCGGCGCGCCAGCTTCGAGCGCTCGCTGGCGGCGCTGGCGCAGGCCTTCGGTCCGCAGGCGCTGTGGGTGTTCAAGCCCACGCGCGAGGGCAACACCGTGGTGCTGGCCCAGCGCACCCCCACGCGCCCCGCGCGTGCGGTGCTGGCCGAGCGCGCCGACACCATCCGCAGCCAATGCGGCGCGTCGGTTTGCTGTTGGCCGCCGGCGGGGCGGTGGCGTTCAGCGGCAAGGCCATCATCGTCAAGCTGGCCTATCGCTATGGCGTGGATGCGGTCACCCTCATCATGTACCGCATGCTGTTCGCACTGCCGCTGTTTCTGGTCATGCTGTGGTGGGCCACGTAACGGCAGGGGCGGCCGGTCGCGCCGCTGACGCGCCGGGACGCGCTGGGCATCGCCTGGCTGGGCTTCACCGGCTACTACGCCGCCAGTTTTTTGGACTTCTGGGGCTTGCAGTACATCAGCGCGAGCTTGGAGCGGCTGATCCTGTACCTCAACCCCACGCTGGTGCTGATCCTGGGCTGGCTGCTCTACCGCCGGCCCATCAGCGCCCGCCAGGCCGCGGCCATGGCGCTGAGCTACGCCGGCGTGTTGCTGGTCTTCGGTCATGAGGTGACCTTCGACGGCTGGTCCACCGCCACCGGGGCGGCGCTGGTGCTGGCCAGCGCGGTCAGCTACGCCGTTTATCTGGTTTACAGCGGGCAGCTCGTGCGGCGGCTGGGTTCGCTGCGGTTGGTGGGCTGGGCCACCACCGTGGCCTGCCTGTTGTGCCTGTTGCAGTTCGTGCTGCTGCGGCCGCTGTCGGCAGCGCTCGTCGCGCCGCAGGTGCTTGCGCTGTCGCTCGCCAATGCGGTGCTGTGCACCGCTGCGCCCGTGGTCATGGTGATGATGGCCATCGAGCGCATCGGCGCGGGCCTGACGGCGCAAACCGGCATGATCGGCCCGCTGTCCACCATCGCGTTGGGCGTGGTGGTGCTGGGCGAGCCGTTCAACGCGTGGATCGTGGCCGGCACCGCGTTGGTGCTGGCCGGGGTGCTGTGGGTCAGCCGGCAGCCGGGCTGACGGGGATGAGACGAGGAGCCGAGATGGATTTGGGTATCGCAGGGCGCTGGGCTGTGGTGTGCGGAGCCAGCAAGGGGTTGGGCTGGGGCTGCGCGCGGGCGCTGGCGCTGGAGGGGGTCAATGTCATCATGGCGGCGCGCGGGGCCGAGGCGCTGGAGGCGGCCGCGGCGCGGCTGCGTGCCGAACTGCCCGCGGGGGCGCCCAACCGGATCCTCACCGTGGCGGCCGACGTCACGACCGAGGCCGGACGGGCCGCGCTCCTGGCCGTGCCGGGCGGGCCGGGGCGTGACGTGGACATGGTGGTCACCAACGCCGGTGGCCCGCCGCCGGGCGATTTTCGCCAGTGGGACCGCGATGCGTGGCTGCGCGCCATCGACGCCAACATGCTCGCCCCCATCGAGCTCATCAAGGCCACGGTGGATGGCATGGCGGCGCGCGGCTTTGGGCGCATCGTCAACATCACCTCCAGCGCGGTCAAAGCCCCGATCGACATTCTGGGCCTGAGCAACGGCGCGCGCAGCGGGCTGACCGGCTTCGTGGCCGGGCTGGCGCGCAGCGGGTTGGCGGCGCGCGGGGTGACCATCAACAACCTGCTGCCGGGCAAGTTTGCCACCGACCGGCTGCGCGCAACCTTGCAGGCGGCGGCCGACAAAAGCGGCCAATCGCTGCAGGCGATCGAGGACGCGCAGCGCCAGCAAATCCCGGCGCGGCGCTTTGGCACGCCGGAGGAGTTTGGTGCCATCTGCGCCTTTTTGTGCAGCATCCATGCCGGCTACATCACCGGGCAGAACATCCTGCTGGATGGTGGGCTGTACCCGGGGACGTTCTGACCCGCACGCCAGCGCCACCCGTCGCGTGACGGCGGGCGGCGCGGGAGGCCGCACCGCGGCGGCAGGCGATCAGCCCCGCCGCGACGACACCGCGATGCCCGCGACGATCAACGCGAACGCCAGGGCGTGGTAGCCGTGTGGGGCTTCGCCCAGCAGCAGCGTGGACATGAGCGCGGCAAACAGCGGCGTGAGGTTGGTGAAAAAGCCCGCCACCGTGGGGCCGGCGCGCTGCACGCCGGCGCCCCAGCAGCGGTAGGCGATGATCGAGGGCCCGACCGCCACGAACAGCAGCACGGCCAGCAGCGCGCCGCTCCAGTGGATCATGGTGGGCATGTCGGCCGGTGGGGCCAGGGTCAGCCACGCCCATTCCGCCCCGGTCAGGGCCGCAGCGCTGACCAGGCCGAACGTGGTTTGCGCCAGCAAGAAGGCTGCCCAGTCGTGGCGGATGTCGGGCGACTCGTCGCGCCGTGTCAGCAGCCAGCTGTAGCACGCCCACGCGAACGCGGCGGCCAGCATCCAGGCGTCGCCGGGCACCAGCTGCAGGGCCAGCAGCTTGGTGGGCTCTCCCTGGGACAGCACCACCAGCACACCCACCAGCGACAACACCGCGCCGCCCAGTTGCCGGTGCTGCACCGGCGCGCCAAAAAACAGCCGGCCCACCAGCATCATCCACACCGGCATGCTGGAGGCCACCAGCGTCACGTTGAGCGGCGTGGAGGTGTGCAGCGCCAGGTACTGCAGCATGTTGTAGCCCGCCACGGCAAACAGCCCGAGCAGGGCAAAGCGCCGCCACTGCCCCCACATCGGGCTGCTGGGGCGCAGCACCCAAGGGGCCAGCGGCACCAGCAGGGCAAAGGCCAGCAGCCAACGCAGCAGGTTGAAGGTGATGGGGGGGATCCACGCCGCCGCCAGCCGGCCCACCACCGCATTGCCCGCCCACAGCAGCGGCGGGATGGTGAGCAGCACGATGGTCGAGGGGCTCAGGGACGCAGGCGTGTCGCGGGACATGGGTCCGACTGTACCCGAGCCCTGGCGGTCCGCGCTGTTGCGGGGGCATGGGGCTGAGGGCGCGCGGCCCACCTGGCACCATCGCGCCGCCCATGCGCCTGCACCGCGGCCGATGTCGTGCGATCATCGGCATCGTGACCTTTTTGCAGGAGATTGGCTATGCCGAACAGCCGCGCCGTTCAAATCGATGCCCCGGGTGGCCCCGAGGTGCTGCGCCTGGTCGATGTCGAGGTTGGCGACCCCGGCCCTGGCGAGGTGCGCATCCGCCACCACGCCATCGGGCTCAACTTCATCGACGTGTACCACCGCACCGGGCTGTACCCGATGCCGATGCCCGCCCGCCTGGGCATGGAGGGCGCCGGTGTGGTGGAGGCGGTGGGCGCGGGTGTGACCCACCTGGCCGTGGGGGACCGCGTGGCCTACGCGTCCCAGCCGCCAGGCAGTTACTGCGACGTGCGCGTGATGCCGGCGATGAACGTGTGCCGACTGCCCGACGCGATCTCGTTCGAGGAGGGCGCGGCGATGATGCTCAAGGGTCTGACCGCGCAGTACCTGCTCAAGCACTGCCGCCCGGTGGAAGGTCTGCAGGCTGGGGACTACGTGCTGTTCCACGCGGCGGCGGGGGGCGTGGGCCTGATCGCGTGCCAATGGGCGCGCGCGCTGGGGCTGCGCCTGATCGGCACCGCGGGGACGGATGACAAGTGCGCGCTGGCCCGCGCCAACGGTGCCGCGCACTGCATCAACTACCGCACGCAGAACTTCGTCGAGCAGGTCAAGGCCATCACCGGCGGCCGCGGCGTCAAGGTGGTGTACGACTCGGTCGGCAAAGACACCTGGGACGGCTCGCTGGACTGCCTGGCGCCGTTTGGGCTGATGGTGTCGTTTGGCAACGCCAGCGGCCCCGTGCCGCCGTTTGCGCCGGGCATTCTGGGGCCCAAAGGGTCGCTCTACGTGACGCGGCAAACGTTGTTTTCGCACATCACCAGCCGCGAGCGCACGCAGGCCATGGCCGACGACCTGTTCGGCGTCGTCACGTCCGGTCAGGTGAAGATCCACGTCGAGCAGCGCTTTGCGCTGACGCAGGTGCAGGATGCGCACCGCGCCTTGGAGGCGCGCCAGACCACCGGCTCGACCGTGCTGCTGCCCTGAGGGTGGCCACGGCCGACCGGCCCGGCGCCCAAGACGC
The DNA here is from genome assembly GCF_007556705.1 of Tepidimonas thermarum. Classification (GTDB taxonomy): domain Bacteria; phylum Pseudomonadota; class Gammaproteobacteria; order Burkholderiales; family Burkholderiaceae_C; genus Tepidimonas; species Tepidimonas thermarum. The sequence continues at coordinate 16,334 of NZ_VJOL01000050.1, forward strand.
GCGGCAGGGCGGTGTGGCGCGCGGGCCGGCGCAACACTTGCGCCGTCAGCGCCGCGCGTGGCGACGGTGCGGGTCGCGCCGCTCGCACCAGTAGGCCAGCTCGTTGCCCCGCGCGGGGTCGCGCACCACCTGCAGGCCGGTAAAACCGTGTGTGCCTGTGGCGCGGGGGCCGGGCAGGTAGGTGGCCTGGTGCAGCAGGTACGGTGTGCCGTCGCGCACCCCCAGCGTGCGCACGGTCACGCCCGCGCCAGGCGCCGGCGGCAGGCGGTTGATGACCTCCAGCGCCAGGGTGGCGCCTTGCAGCAGCGGCTCGGGTGCCTGGTCGTGCGCGACGGGCGCAACCACGAACGTCCGGGTCGCGCCGGCGTATGCCACGTGGCAGGCCACGGTTTGGGCGGTGGCAGCCGTCCACGCGGCCAAGCCGCCCAGGCCAAAGATGACGAGCAAGCGTTTCACGGTTGCCCCGTTTATACAACGACACCCGTGCGCTGTGGCCGGTGTGGTGTGCGCCGCGCGCGGGCGTTGATGAGCGGGGTAGCCCTGGTAGACCGTGCTGCAGCCGGTAGCGGGCTGCCGCGGCGCTAGCCCTCAAAGCCAATGCGCTTGACCGTCGAGAGCACCTGCACCACGCCGCGCGTGGCCTGGCTAAAGGGTGTGCCCGGCGCGATGGCGTCTTCGGCCTGCTCCCACTGTTTGCGGTTGACCATCTCGCCAACGCTGGCCGCCACCTGGTGGAAGTGTTTGTGGCGCTCGACCAGTTCGCCAAAGCGTGGCCGGCCGCCAAAGCGCTGCTGGCCTTCGCCGTAAATCCATTTGCCCAGGGCGCAGCAGTCGTCGCGGCGCAGGGTGTCCACGTCCACCGTGGTGCGGTTTTCCATGGCGTCGCGCAGCTTGGCTTTCCATTGCCGGTGCGCGTCGATGATGGCGTCCACATCCAAGCCCTGCACGGCGCTTGGGTAGTGCGACTGGCTGCCGGCGAGCTGAAACTCGTCCACCAGCACTGCCATGCGCAGGGCAGCGTCGCGCTGGGCGGTGGAGGCGGTGGCCGTTTCTTCGGCCAGCGCGGCGTTTTGTTGGGTGTTGCGGTCGAGCTCCTGCACCGCCTCACCGATTTGGCGCACCCCCAACTGCTGCTCGCGCGCGGCGTTGGCCACTTCGTCCATCAGCTCGCGCGTGCGCTGCGCCGAGGCGACGATTTCCTGCATCACGTCGCCCACGCCCCGCACCACGGTCACGCCCTCGGCCACCGCCTGCACGGTGCGCTCGATCAGGTCTTTGATTTCCTTGGCCGCCTGGCCCGAGCGTTGGGCCAGGCTGCGCACCTCGCCCGCCACCACGGCAAAGCCCCGCCCGGCCTCGCCCGCACGCGCGGCCTCCACCGCCGCGTTGAGCGCCAGGATGTTGGTTTGGAAGGCGATGCCGTCGATGACGCCGGTGATTTCACGGATGCGGGTGGAGGATTCTTCGAGCTGGTGCATGGTCTGCACGACGCGCTCGACGATGTCGCCGCCGCGCGAGGCCGCGCCTGCGTTGGACTGCGCGAGCTGGGCGGCTTGCGCCACCAGATCGGCCGTGTGCGCGCTGGTGGAGGAGGTCTGCTCGAGTGCCGCCGAGGACTGCTCCAGCGCCGCCGCCGACGACTCAGCCCGCGCCGCCACATCCCGTGCGCCGTGTTCGATTTCGATGGCCGAATGCACGACTTCGTTGCTGGCGTGGCGCACGGCGCGGATGATGTCGGTGAGTGCCAGCTGCAGATTGGCCAATTCCTTCTGAAGCCCGCCCAGCGCGTCGCGCGCATCGGCGCGGATGGGCGCGCGCATGTCGCCCATGCTCAGGGTGAGCATGTCGCGCCGGATGCGGCGCACCCGCTGCGCCATGCTACGCAGCGTCCACGCCACGCCCAGCCCCACACCGGCGGGGACCAGGATGTCCACCCCCCAGCGCCACATCGGCGGTGCCGAGCCACCAGCCCAGGCCGCCACATCCGCCAGCAGCGGCACCGTGGCAACCGCAACGGCGGCGACGCAACCCAACGTCATGTTCAGGCTGCGCGATGCGCTCGCGCTTGGAGCGGCCGCCGGATTGGCATGCGCGTTGGTTGTCGAAGCGCTGAGGGCGAGCGCGTGCTGGGCCATGTCTCCTCCTACTGCTCTGCTGAAGGCGAGCATCGATTATCCAAAACCCGCAATTTAGCAGACCGTCACGCGTGGGCGTCATCGCGCCAGGCTTCGCGCACGGCCCAGATGTCGTCGAGGCGTCGCAGCAGGGCCTCGACCGCGTCTGGCCAAAAATGGCGGCCGCTTTGCTCGCGCAGCCACGCGATGGCTTGCTCGCGCGGCCAGGCCGGTTTGTACGGGCGGGCGCTGGTGAGCGCGTCAAACACGTCGGCGACGGCGACGATGCGCGCCTCGGTGCTGATGGCCTCGCCGCGCACGCCATGGGGGTAGCCGCTGCCGTCCCATTTTTCGTGGTGTTGCAGCGCGATTTGGCGCGCCATGCGCAGCAGCGGGCTGGGGTCGTCGCCGATGATGTCGGCGCCCATTTGGGGGTGCTGGCGCATCACGGCCCATTCGGCTTCGTCGAGCTTGCCGGGTTTGAGCAGGATGGCGTCGGGCACGCCGATCTTGCCGATGTCGTGCATGGGGGCGGCGGGCAGCAGGCGCTCGGCCCAGGGGCGGGGTGCGCCCAGCTCGAGCGCGATCAGGCGGCTGAAGTGGCTCATGCGGATGACGTGGCGACCGGTTTCGTTATCCTTGAACTCGGCTGCGCGCCCCAGGCGGCGGATGATCTCCAGCCGGGTGCGCTCCACCTCGTCGCGCTGCACCAGCGCCAGGTGGTTGCGGATGCGCGCGCGCAGCACCGGCGGCGAAATGGGCTTGGCCACGTAGTCCACCGCGCCCAGCGCCAGGCCGGCGGCCTCGTCTTCGTCGGCATCGAGCGCGGTGCAAAACAGCACCGGAATGGCGGCGGTGGCCGGGTTGGCCTTGAGCAGACGCAGCACGTCGTGGCCGGTCATGCCCGGCATCATGACGTCGAGCACGATCAGGTCCGGCAGCGCTTCGCGCACACGCGCCAGCGCTTCGGTGCCGCTGCGGGCAAACGCGAGCCGGTACTCGTCCTGCAGCACCTGCCGCAGCAGCTGCAGGTTGGCCGGTTCGTCGTCCACCAACAGCAGGCGCGGCGGCTCATCGGTTCCGTCCCAGGCGGGGGCGGACGGCACGGGGGGCACGGCGGGTACTCGACCTGCCGGGCGGCACGCGACAGGCGCACGCGCCCCGTCTCCAGCGGCTCGCGCAGGGCCTCCAGCGCGCTGCGCGAAAACTCGGGCAGCTCATCCAGAAACAGCACGCCGTGG
>NZ_VJOL01000051.1 GCF_007556705.1 Tepidimonas thermarum
GAAGCCAAAAAGTCCGTCGCCGCCCAGTTGCGCGCCGTCTTCAACGCGCCCGACCGAGCCGAGGCCGAGCGGCTCTTCAAGGCCGCCCTCGAATCCTGGCGCAAGGAGCATCCCAAATTGGCCGCATAGAGGAGATCCGCCATGTCCTTGACGCTTTACTACGCCCCCGGTGCCTGCTCGTTCGTGCCGCACGCGGCGCTCGAACTCGCCGGCGCCGACTTCGAGCCCGCGCTCGTCAAGCTGCACAAAGGTGAGCAGCAAACCCCCGAATTTCGGGCCCTCAACCCACGCGGCCAAGTGCCCGTGCTGGTGGACGATGGCGCGGCCATCACCCAGATCGTGGCCATCTGTTTGCACCTGGATGCGCGCTTCCCGCAGGCGCGGCTGCTGCCCGCGGCGGGTCTGGCGCGCACGCGCGCGCTCGAGCTGCTGGTCTGGATGAACAACACCGTGCACCCCACCTTCACGCACGTGTTCATGCCCCAAAAATTCACCGACGACGCTGCGGCGCAAGCAGCCATCAAGACGCACGCCCTGGCGCAGTACCGCGCGCTGCTGGCCGAGCTGGAAGCGGCGGTGGCGGCCCGCGCCGGCGCCTGGCTTGGCGGCGAGGCGCCGGGCGTGCTCGACGCCTACGCGCTGACGCTGCTGCGCTGGGGGGGCTTTGCCGGCATCGACCCCACCACCCTGCCGCAGACCTGGGCGCTGGCGCAAGCCTTTGCCGCGCTGCCGGCGGTGGCGCGCGTCATCGAGCGCGAGCGCCTCAAGCTCAACGTCTACACGCCCGTGGGGGCCTGAAACCGCACCGACACGCGCAGGCCGCGGCCCTGCGCGCGCTGCGGGTCGGCGTCCTCCATCGCCAGCGTGGCGCCGTGCTGCCGCACGATCTCCTGCACGATCGCCAGGCCCAAGCCGGACCCGTCCACGTTGGTGCCCAGCGCCCGGTAAAACGGTGCCAGCACGCGCTCGCGCTCCTCGGCCGGGATGCCGGGGCCGCTGTCCTCGACCTGCAACAGCTGCACCCCGCCAAAGGGGTCGGTCAGCACCCGCACCGTCACCACGCCGCCGCGCGGGGTGTAGCGCAGCGCGTTGTCGGCCAGGTTGCGCACCAGCTCGGCCAGCAGGGTCGGGTTGCCCAGCAGCCGCAGCGGCCGCTGCCCCGCGTGCGCCGGCACGGGGTTTCAAAACCCAGGTCGATGCCCTTGTCCAGCGCCAGCGGCACCAAATCCTCCACCACCTCGCGCGCCACCGCCACCAGGTCCACCGGCTCGCGCGGCAGCGCGCGGCCGCTGGCCTCGGCGCGCGCCAGGGCCAGCAGTTGGTTGACCGTGTGCGTGGCGCGCGCGCTGGAGGTGGCGATCTGCCGCAGCGAGCGCTCCACCTCCTCCCCCGCGCCGGGCGGGAGTTGCTTTTGCGCCATTTCGGCCTGCATGCGCAGCCCCGCCAGCGGCGTCTTGAGCTGGTGCGCGGCATCGGCCAAAAAGCGCTTTTGGTTGGACAGCGTGGCGGTGAGGCGCTGCAACAAATCGTTGATGGAGGACACCAGCGGCGCCACCTCCTGCGGCACCTGGGCGTCGTCGATGGGGCTGAGGTCGTCGGGGCGACGCGCGCGGATACGGCGCTCGAGTTCGCTCAGCGGGCGGATGCCGCGCACCAGCGCCAGCCACACCAGCAGCACCGCCAGCGGCAAGATGATGAACTGCGGCACCATCACGCCTTTGATGATCTCGGTGGCCAGCTTGGAGCGTTTGCCGCGCGTTTCGGCCACTTGCATGAGCACCCCGTGGTCGCGCTGCGGCCCGCGGGCCACCCAGGTGTAGGCCACGCGCACCGCCTCGTCGCGGATCGTGTCGTCGCGCAGGCGGATCTCGCCCGGCTGTGGCATGTCCTCGGGCGGGGGCGGGGGAAAGTCCGGATCGCCGCTGACCAGGCGGCCGTTGCGGTCGCGCACCTGGTAGAACACCAAGTCGGTGTCGTCGGCGCGCAGCAAGTCGCGCGCCTGCGGCGTCAGCGCAAAGGCCACCCGCCCCTCGCCCACGGACACAAACTGCGTCAGGGCCTGCAGGTTGTACTCGAGCGCACGGTCATACGGCCGGTTGGCAATGCCCTGCGCCACCAACCAGGTCAAGCCCAGCGACAGCGGCCACAGCAGCAGCAGCGGCGTGAGCATCCAGTCCAGGATTTCGCCAAACAGGCTCGGCTGCTCCCGCCGCAACAGGCCGCGCCAGCCCGCAGCGGCGTCACGCGTGGGGGATTTTTTCAAGGCAGTACCCCAGTCCGCGCACGGTGGCGATGCGGATCGGGCCACGCTCGATCTTCTTGCGCAGGCGGTGGATGTACACCTCGATGGCGTTGTTGCTGACTTCGTCGCCCCACTCGCACAGGCGCTCGACGAGCTGCTCTTTGCTCACCAGCCGACCGGCGCGCTGCAGCAGCACTTCCAGCAGGCTCAGCTCGCGCGCGGAGAGCTCGACCATCTTGCCGTCGATGGTGGCCACGCGCCCGGCTTGGTCGTACACCAGAGGGCCGTGTTGGATCAGGCTGGAGGCCGCCCCGTTGCCGCGCCGCACCAGGGCGCGCACGCGCGCTTCCAACTCCGCCAGCGCAAACGGCTTGGCCATGTAGTCGTCGGCGCCCAGGTCCAGGCCGCGCACCCGGTCTTCCACGCTGTCGGCCGCGGTCAGGATCAGCACCGGCAGCTTGGCGCCGCGCGCGCGCAGGCGCTTGAGCACCTCCAGGCCGCTGAGCCGGGGCAGGCCCAAGTCCAGAATCAGCAGATCGAAGCTGTCGTGCGCCATGAGCGCGGCGTCGGCCTCGTCCCCGCTGGCCACGTGATCGACGGCAGCCCCCGCGGCCCGCAGCGTGCGCAGCAGGCCATCGGCCAGCACCTGGTCGTCTTCGGCGATGAGGATGCGCATGGCGTCGGTCCCTGGGGCTAGCGGGAGGGCGAACGCTCCCGGTGGGGCACATTGTAGGCCGCAGCCGCCCGATCGCCAGCCCCGTCGCCATCGGCATACGCCTCCAACCCCAGCGCCACCACGGCCGCCACGGCATCGCCAACGGCGGCGCGAAACTCGCGCTCGGCCTGCTCCACCGCGCGCCGAAACGCGTGCAGCCAATCCAGACCGGTCGGGGTAAAGACGATGCGCCGGGCGCGCGCGTCGCGCGGGTCGGGCTCGCGCCGCACCAGCCCCCAGGCCACGCACTGATCGACCAGATCGCCCATGGCCTGCTTGCTCATGCCGGCGCTGTGGGCCAGCTCGGTCAGGCGCGCGCCGCCCAGCGGCAGGTGGCGGGTGATGTGCACGATGGCCGCCCCCACCTGGGCACGTGCCGCCAGGTTGGACAGCGCCAGCGGCGCCTGCGGCGAGTGGGCCATCAGCCACAGCACGCGCTCGTCGAAGCGGCGCAGCGCATGGCCCATGAGGCGGCCCAGGTGGGTCAGGCGCCAGCGTTCGTCGGTGCCAAAGGCGGGCATGCGGGTCATGCCGATATCGTAAGGCAAACTGACCAAAAAATGGATTTACACGAAACAACTGCCCGCTACACTGTGGCCCAGCACCGGCCGCACGGCCCCGCCGCGTCGGGGGGTCGGCAGGGCGGTGCCCCGTTTGCCACCGTCATTTGGAGCCACCATGAACGCCGCAACCCGTCTCCCCGATCCCGAAAAAGCCAAGGCCCTGCAGGCCGCGCTGGCCCAAATCGAAAAGCAATTCGGCAAGGGCACCATCATGCGCCTGGCCGAGGGCGAAAAAGTCGAAGACATCCAAGTCGTCTCCACCGGCTCGCTCGGGCTGGACCTGGCGCTGGGGGTGGGCGGCTTGCCGCGCGGGCGCGTCATCGAGATCTACGGCCCCGAATCCTCGGGCAAAACCACGCTGACGCTGCAAGTCATCGCCCAAATGCAGCAGCAAGGTGGCATTTGCGCCTTCGTCGATGCCGAGCACGCACTGGACGTGCAGTACGCGCAAAAACTCGGCGTCGATCTGTCCAACCTGCTCATCAGCCAACCCGACACCGGCGAGCAGGCGCTGGAGATCGTCGACAGCCTGGTGCGCTCGGGCGCGGTGGACCTGATCGTGGTGGACTCGGTGGCGGCGCTCACGCCCAAAGCCGAGCTCGAAGGCGACATGGGCGACGCGCTGCCCGGCCTGCAGGCGCGCCTCATGAGCCAAGCGCTGCGCAAGCTCACCGCCACGATCAAAAAGACCAACTGCATGGTCATCTTCATCAACCAGATCCGCATGAAGATCGGCGTCATGTTCGGCAGCCCCGAGACCACCACCGGCGGCAACGCGCTCAAGTTCTACGCCTCGGTGCGCATCGACATCCGCCGCACCGGCTCGATCAAAAAAGGCGACGAGGTCATCGGCAGCGAAACCAAGGTCAAGGTGGTCAAAAACAAGGTCGCCCCGCCGTTCAAGACCGCGGACTTCGACATCCTCTACGGTGAGGGCATCAGCCGCGAAGGCGAGATCGTCGATCTGGGCGTGCAGCACAAGGTGATCGAAAAATCCGGCGCCTGGTACGCCTACAACGGCGAAAAAATCGGCCAGGGCCGCGAAAACGCGCGCGAGTTTCTCAAGGAAAACCCGGACCTGGCGCGCGAGATCGAAAACAAGATCCGCGCCGTCGTGGGCGTGGCGGCGCTGCCGTCGGCCGCCGACGACGACACGATCGAGCCCGACCTGTCCGCGCTCGATGAAGTCTGACCGCACCACCGCGCGGGCGGGGCTGACGCTGCGCGCGCGCGCCCTGCGCCTGTTGGCGCGGCGCGACCACACCCGGCACGAGCTGGCGCAGCGCCTGGCCCCCTATGCCGCGGACGAGGCCGAATTGCACGCCGTGCTGAATGAATGCGAGCGCCGCGGCTGGCTCGACGACGCCCGGGCGCTGGAGGCGCACCTGCACCGCCGCAGCGCGCAACGCGGCACGGCGCGCCTGCTGGCCGAGCTGCGCGAGCGCGGCGTGCGCGATGCCGACCAACTGGCGGCTGCGGCCGAGCGCCTGCGCGCCACCGAGCGCGAGCGCGCGCAAGCCGCGTGGGCGGGCCGTTTTGGGGCACCCCCGGCCGATGCCCGCGCGCGCGCGCGCCAGCTGCGCTTTTTGCTCGCGCGCGGGTTTGCGGCCGACGTCGCGGCGCGCGTGGTGCCGCCGGTGGCGCCGCGCCGCCCGGACGATGGCGCCGACGATCCCACGGCCCCTGGTTGAGCGCCGGCGACTTGCCGCGCGCATGGGTGCGCGCGGCCGGTGTGGTATAGCCCAGGTAAGATCGAACCCTGCGTTGGGTGTGCGAACCGCGGGCGCGCCCCCATGCGCGGCACCCGCTTGCGTCGCCCACCCCAGCGCCGTCTCTGGAGTTTCGTCCATGCGCGTCAACCTGCCCGTCACCCAAAAGGCGTACGAGTTCCCGGCCGACCAGACGCTGATCTCGGTCACCGACGTCAAGGGCCGCATCACCTACGCCAACAACAACTTCGTCACCGTCAGCGGGTACACGCGCGACGAGCTGCTGGGCCAGCCGCACAACCTCATTCGCCACCCGGACATGCCGGAAGAGGCCTTCCGCGACATGTGGCACACCATCCTGCACGAGGGGCGGCCCTGGTCCGGCATCGTCAAGAACCGGCGCAAGAACGGCGATCACTACTGGGTGCGCGCCAGCGCGACCCCGGTGCGCGAGGGGCCGCAGATCGTCGGCTTCCTCTCCGTACGCACCAGGGCCACGCCGGAGGAGATCACCGCGGCCGAGGCGCTGTATGCGCGCATGCGTGCCGAGGCCGAGCGCGGACGCCTGCGCACGCGCCTGTCGGGCGGCGAGGCGGTGCGCAGCGGCTGGCTGTTTGCCGCGGCGCGCGCTGCGGCCCGATCTGCGCGGGCGCATCGTCCTGGGCACCGCGGCCGCCGGCGTGCTGCCGCTGCTGGGGCTGCATCTGGGGCTGCCGTGGTGGGTGGCATGGGTGCTGGCCGCGGTCGTGGTGGCCACAGTGGCGCTGCTGGCGCAGTGGCATCTGGTCCGCCCCATCGCGCGCATCGTGCGCCAGGCGGAACATTTGGCCTCGGGCGACCTGGTCGAGCCGATCACCATCGACACACCGCGCGGCGAGCTGCGGCGCATCCAGCTCGCGCTGCAGCAGGTCGAGCTGGGCGTGCGCACCGTGGTGCGCGACATCCGCCACGAGGTGGCCAACCTGCGCGGTAGCACGCAGGAAATCGCCGCCGGCAACCAGGACCTGTCGCACCGCACCGAAAACGCCGCCGCCAGCCTGGAGCAGACCGCGGCGTCGATGGACGAGATCAGCGGCACCACGCAGGAAACCGCGCGGCTGGCCGACGAAGGCCTGGCGCTGGCGCGCCAGACGCAGGCGCTCGCCCGCAGCGGCAGCGACGCGGTGGCGGCCCTGGCCGGCACCATGCGCGACATCACCGACTCCTCGCAGCGCATCACCGACATCATCCAGGTGATCGAGGGCGTGGCGTTCCAGACCAACATCCTGGCGCTCAACGCCGCGGTGGAAGCCGCGCGCGCCGGCGAAGCCGGCCGCGGCTTTGCCGTGGTGGCGGGCGAGGTGCGCGCCCTGGCGCAGCGCACCAGCGAAGCGGCCAAACAGATCCGCCAGCTCATCACCGAATCGCGCGAGCGCGTGCTGGTGGGCGACGCCCGCACCGCCGAGGCCAGCGAGCGCATGACCGCGGTCATGGAGGCCGTGCAGCGCGTGGCCCGCATGTTCGAAGACGTGCACCACTCGGCCAACGAGCAAAAGCTGGGGGTGGCGCAAATCGCCGAGGCCATTGCCAGCCTGGACGCGGTCACCCAGCAAAACGCCGCCATGGTCGAGCAGCTGGCCGCCGCCGCGGTGTCGCTGAACGAGCAGGTGCAGGTGGTGCATGGCACGATCCGCGTCTTTCGCCTCACGCCCAAGGACGTGCTGCTGGTCAAAGAGAACGCGGTCAAGCTGCGCCAGACGGCCCAGGCCAAGAGCGATCCCGATCAACTGGATTTCGACGCCGCCATCAAAGCCCACCAACAGTGGCGCATCAAGCTGCGCAACGCCATCCTCAAGGACGAAAAGCTCGATGTGGCCACGATCCGGCGCGACGACTGCTGCGCCGTGGGCAAGTGGATCTACGGCGCGGGCGGGCGCCAGTGGGGTAGCCTGCCGCTGTTTGCCACGCTGGTGGAGCAGCACAAAAAATTCCACCAGGAAACGGGCCACATCGCCGAACTCGTCAACGCCGGCAAGATGGAGGACGCCAACCGGCTGCTGTCGGGCGAATCGGCCTTCATACGCGCCGGGCGCGCCGTGGTCGATACGCTGCAAAAGCTCAAAGCGGCCGTCTCCGGCATGGCCAAGTCCGCGCACATTCAACAGCGCACCGCCACCGCCGCGCCCAAGGCCTTGCCCACGGTTGCAGGCGGCACCAAGCCCGGCACCGGCACCGGCGCGGGCCGAGCGGCGCCACCGGCGCAGCCGACCGCGGCAGCGACGACCGCTGACGACGGCGAGTGGGAGACCTTCTGATCAGCCCAGCCAGCGCTGCACGCGCGCGATCGCCTCATCCAGGTCGGCGCGCGCGGTCGCCACCGAAAAGCGCACGAAGCGCCCCCCGTCGGCGCTGCCGAAATCGGCACTGGGGGTGGCCACCACGTGGGCATGCGCCAGCATCGCCCGCACGAAGCCGGTGCTGTCGGTGACGCCGGCGCGCCCCCACCAGGCGCTGGCATCGGCCCAGACATAAAACGCGCCGTCCGGCACCACCGGCACCGCAAAGCCCAACGCCTGCAAAGCCGGCACAAAGGCCTCCAGCCGCGCGGCATAGTCGGCGCGACGGCGCTCGTACTCGGTCAGGGTGTCCGGCTCGAAGCACGCCAGCGCCGCGTGCTGCGCCACGGCATTGGCGCAGATGTAGTGGTTTTGCGCCAGCCGCTCCACCGCCGGCACCAGCGACTCGGGCAGCACCAGCCAGCCCAGCCGCCAGCCCGTCATCCCAAAATATTTGGAAAAGCTGTTGACGCTGATCACGTCCTCGCCCAGCGCCAGCGCGGTTTGGCCATAGCGCGCGTCGTACGACAGGCCCAGGTAGATCTCGTCGACGACCAGCGCGCCGCGGTGGCGCCGCACCACGTCGAGCACGCCGCGCAGCGTTTGCGGGTCGATCGAGGTGCCGGTGGGGTTGGCCGGCGAAGCCAGCATCACACCGCGCGTGCGCGCACCCCAGGCCGCCGCCACCTGGTCCGGGGTGGGCTGGTAGCGCGTCGCCGCGGCGGTGGGCAGGGCGGTGGGCGCCACGCCCACGCTGGCCAGGATTTGCCGGTTGCACGGGTAGCAGGGGTCGGGCAGCAGCACCTCGTCACCGGCGTCGAACAGGGCCAGCGCCGCCAGTTGCAGGCCGGCCGAGGCGCCCGCCGTGATGACGATGCGCCGCGCCGGCACGTCCACGCCAAAGCGCTGCGCGTACCACGCCGACAGCCGCTCGCGCAGCGCATCCAGTCCCAGCGCGGGCGTGTACTGCGTGCGCCCGGCGCGGATGGCTTGCTCGGCGGCGGCCTGCACCGCCGGCGGGGCCACGAAGTCCGGCTCGCCGATGTTGAGGTAGAGCAGCCGCGGCGCGTCCGCGGGCAGCGTGGCCGCGTGGGCGGCGGCCTCTTTGGCCACCTGCATGACCCAAAACGGGGCGATCGCCTGCGCACGCGCGCTGGGCATGGGGGCGGAAACGGGTGCCGTCATTTGCCGATGCAAAAACGCGAGAAGATGACGCCGAGCAGATCGTCTGCCCCAAAGGCGCCGGTGATGGTGCCCAGCGCTTCGTGCGCCAGGCGCAGCTCTTCGGCCAGCAGCTCCAGCGCCGGTGCGGGGCTGTCGAGCTGGGCCTGCGCCGCCAGCAGGTGCGCGCGCACCCGGTGCAGCGCCTCCACGTGCCGCTGGCGGGCGCTGAACAGCCCCTCGGTGGTGTGGCCGCTCCAGCCCACCGCCTGCAGCAGGCGCTGGCGCAGCCGCTCCAGCCCGGCGCCGGTGCGCGCCGACAGGCAAAGCGCGTCCGCCCCCAACGCCGGCGCTCCGCACGCGGGCGCGGCGGCATCGGCCTTGTTCCAGACGTCGATCACCGGCACGCGCGCCGGCAGCCGCGCCGTCAGGCGCTCGCGGATGGCCGCATCGTCACGGGCATAGGCGGGGTCGGCGGCGCGCGTCAGGTCGTGCACGAACAGCACCGCGTCGGCCGCTTCGATGCGCTGCCACGCCCGCTCGATGCCGATGCGCTCGACCTCGTCCACCTCCGCGCCGTCGCGCAAACCGGCGGTGTCGATCACGTGCAGCGGCACGCCGTCGATCTGGATGGCCTGCTGCACCACGTCGCGCGTGGTGCCGGCCACCGGCGTGACGATGGCCACCTCGGCCTGCGCCAGCGCATTGAGCAGCGAGCTCTTGCCCGCGTTGGGCTGGCCGGCGATGACCACGTGCATGCCCTCGCGCAGCAGCGCGCCCTGGCGCGTGCGCGCCAGCACCGCGTCGAGCCGCTGCTGCAGGCGGTGCAGCTGCCCAGCGGCGTCGGCCTGGTGCAAAAAGTCGATGTCCTCGTCCGGAAAGTCCAGCGTCGCCTCCACCAGCATGCGCAGGTGGACGAGCTCGTCGCGCAGCGCGTCGATGGCCTGCGAAAACGCGCCGCTGAGCGAGCGCGCGGCGCTGCGCGCGGCGGCCTCGGTGCTGGCGTCGATCAGGTCGGCCACGGCCTCGGCCTGGGCCAGATCGAGCTTGCCGTTGAGAAACGCGCGCTCGGTGAACTCACCCGGCTGGGCCAGGCGCAGGCCCGGCAGGCGCGGGCGGCCTGTGGCGGGGTCGGTTTCCGCCGCTGCCTCCAGGCAGCGCTGCAGCAGCAGTTGCAACAGGACCGGGCCGCCGTGCGCCTGCAGCTCCAGCACATCCTCGCCGGTGTAGGAGTGCGGCGCCGCAAACCACAGCGCCAGCCCGTGGTCCAGCGCGGTGCCGTCCGCGGCCAGAAACGGCCCGTAGTGCGCGTGGCGCGGGCGCAGCTCGCGCCCCACCAGCGCGGGCACCAGCGGCGCCAGCCCCCGCCCCGACACCCGCACGATGCCCACCGCGCCGCGCCCGGGCGCGGTGGCGATGGCGGCAATCGGGTCCTGGTGCCGCGGCAGCATCCGCGCTTACTTGAACTTGGGCAGGTTGAACTTCAACGGCACGCCCATCGCGTGGTTGATGTAAGCCTGCTGCGCGATCGTCAGCACGTTGTTGACGATCCAGTACAGCACCAGCCCGGCCGGGAAGAAGAAGAACATCACGCTGAAGATCAGCGGCATGAGCCACATCATCTTGGCCTGCAGCGGATCCGGCGGCAGCGGGTTGAGCGCGGTCTGCACCAGGGTGCTCAGCGCCATGATGAGCGGCAGCACGTAGTACGGGTCGGGCGAGGACAGGTCCACGATCCAGCCGATCCAGGGCGCGTTGCGCATCTCGACGCTGGCCAGCAACACCCAGTACAGCGCGATGAAGACCGGAATCTGGATCAGGATCGGCAAACAACCGCCCAGCGGGTTGACCTTTTCCTCGCGGTACAGGCGCATCATCTCCTGCTGCATGAGCTGCGGGTTGTCCTTGAGGCGCTCACGCATGTCCATGATGCGCGGGTTGATGGCCTTCATCTTGGCCATGCTGCGGTAGGCGCTGGCGTTGAGCCAGTAAAACGCCGCCTTGATCAGCACCACCAGGGCGACGATCGCCCACCCCCAGTTGCCCACCAGGCTGTGGATTTTTTCCAGCAGCCAGTACAGCGGCTTGGCCAGGATGGTGAGCCAGCCGTAGTCCTTGACCAGCTCCAGCCCCGGGGCCAGGCGCTCGAGCACCTTTTCCTCCTGCGGGCCCACGTAGAGGCGCGCCGACAGCGTCTGTGCCGCACCGGGCGCCACGGTGAGCGCCGGGCCGATTTGGCCCACCGCGTAGAGCTCACCCACCTTGCGCACGAAGTTTTCACGCTCCACGCCGGCGTCGAGCAGCCACGCACTGAAAAAGTAGTGCTGCACCATGGCCACGTAGCCATCGGTCGCCTGGGCCTGGATGGCGACCTTGCCCTTGTCGATGTCGGCAAATTCGACCTTCTGGTACTTGGCGGCCTCGCTGTAGACCGCCGGGCCGGTGAAGGTTTTGTAAAAGGGCGTCTCGCTGCCCGCGGCCAGGCCGTCACGCACCAGCTGCTGGTACACGCGCGCGGTGACCGGGGCGCTGCCCAGGTTGCGCACCTCGTGCTGCACGTCGATGGCGTAGCTGCCACGGTGCAGGGTGTAGGTTTTGCGCAGCACCACGTCGCCCTGCGGCTCGGATTCGAAGGTCAGCACCAGGGTGTCTTGCCCGTCGGCAATCGCGATGGGCCCCGCCGGGGCCGGGTCGACCAGCCGCATCGGCGTCTTGTGCGTGGGCAGGGCCACGCCGCCGACCAGCCCGGTTTGGGCGACGTAGGTGCGCCCGCCTTCGCTGGTGAGCAGCTCCAGCGGCGTGAAAGTCTTGTGCAGCGCCTTGCCGGTTTCGGCCGCGTGCTTGAGCAATCGCGCACCGACCAGCGCGCCCCCCTCGCTGTCAAAGGTCAGCTCGAACACGTCGGTGCGCACGCGGTAGCGCTCGCGCGGTGCGGCCGGCGCCGCCGGCACGCCGGGCACGGCCGCCGCGCCGCCCGCCGTCGGCGTGGGGACGGCGGCGTTCGGGGCGGGCGGCGCGGCGGTGCGCGCGGCCGGTGCCGTGCTGCTGGGGAAGAAGGTGGCCGGCTGCCCGTGGTAGACCTGCCAGCGGTCCCACAGCAGGATCATCGAGAAGCCAAAAATCACCCACAGAATGGATCGCCGAATGTCGCTCATGTCGAAGGGGTGTGCGGTAACGAGGAAAACAGGCGCGGGCGGGTGGCAGGGACCGGGTCGTGCCCGCCGGCGCACCAGGGGTGGCAGCGCGCCAGCCGCCGCAGCGCCAGGTAGCTGCCCGCGCCCGCGCCGTGGCGCTGCAGCGCCTCCAACGCGTACGCCGAGCAGGTGGGGGTGAAGCGGCAGCCCGACCCCACCCAGGGGCTGAGCAGCAGGCGATAGCCCTGCACCAGGCCGATGAGCAGGCGCTGCGGCACGCGCGCGCAAGCGCGCAGCGCCCGTCGCCAGGCGGGCGCTGCAGCGGGGGGCGCCGCATGGGGGGTGGCGGGTGCCGTCATGCCGTGGCCACCGTGCAAGGGGGCGCGCCCGCGGCCAGGCGCTGACGCAGCCGCGCGCCGAGCAGCTCGCGCAGCTCCAGCCGCGCGGCGTGGCGCAGCGCCGCCGACGTGGCGCTGGGGAATTCGGTGGTGGGGAAAGGGCGCTTGAGCCGCACCACCCACGCGCCCGGCGGCAGCGGGTGCTCGCGCTCGGCCGCGTAGATTTGGCGTTTGAGCGCGTTGCGCGTCACCGCGCGGCGCGCCCAGCGCTTGGGGATGACCGCGCCCAGCCACGCCCCGTCACCGGGAAACAGCGGCACGCCACGCGCGCCGACACGACCGCCGGTGGCGATGCCGTGGAGGGCGAAATGGGCGGTGTGCACCAGCGCAGCGGCGGACAGCACGGCCTGAAACTGGGCACGCCGACGCAAGCGCCGCGTGGCCCGCGCAGGCGGTGTCGTGGATGGGGCTGGCAGGGGCGTCCCGGGCACCGGGGCGTCAGACGGCGAGGCGCTTGCGGCCCTTGGCGCGGCGCGCGTTGATGACGGCGCGACCGCCGCGGGTCTTCATGCGAACCAAAAAGCCGTGGGTGCGCGCGCGGCGAATCTTGGAAGGTTGATAGGTGCGTTTCATGATGACTGCCCCATTGGGTCGAGTAAACCCTAAATTATGGCAAAAAGCGCGCGCCCTGCCAAACCGGCCGCCGTGCACGGTCGCGCCCGCGCGCGGCGCGGCGGCTGCCCGGCAGGGCAGCGGCGCATGTGGATAACTGCCGGGCGCGGGCTACAATGGGGGCCTTTGGCAGGGCAGCTGTCCACACGCCGCTTGCTGGCTGGCGGGACACGCCGGCTGCGCCAGCGCCACCCGAGTGTTTCTTCACCCATGACATCACCGCGTTCCTTGTCCGATGCGAACGCCGCTGCGGGGCGGGCCAGCGCGCCGGCACCCGATGTGTGGTCGGCCTGCATCGAGCGGCTCAGCCAGGAATTGCCCGTCCAGCAAGTCAACACCTGGATCCGGCCGCTGGTGGCGCGGGTGTCGGAGGACGGCTCGCGCGTCACGCTGGCGGTGGCCAACCGCTTCAAGATGGATTGGGTGCGCGCGCAGTACGCGGGCAAGATTGCCGCGGCGCTGCAGGCGATCACCGGCCAGCCGGTGACGCTGGAGCTGGTGCTGGCGCCGCGCGAGGCCCCCGCGGTGGCGCGCGCGTCCGCCGCCGCGCCGGTGCGCGCCAGTGGCACCCCGCCGCGCAGCGACGCGGTGTTTGCCGAGCTGCCCGAGGCGCCGGCTGCCGCCGAGCCGCCGCTGCCCGACCACAAACACCGGCTCAACCCGGCGCTGACCTTTGCCACGCTGGTCGAGGGCTCGGCCAACCGCATGGCGCGTGCGGCGGCCATGCACGTGGCCGCCAGCCCCGGGCAGCTCTACAACCCGCTGTTCATCTACGGCGGCGTCGGGTTGGGCAAGACGCACCTGGTGCACGCGATCGGCAACCAGCTGCTGGCCGAGCGCCCCGAGGCCAAGGTGCTCTACATCCACGCCGAGCAGTTTGTCTCGGACGTGGTCAAGTCCTACCAGCGCAAGACGTTTGACGCCTTCAAGCAGCGCTACCACAACCTGGACCTGCTGCTCATCGACGACGTGCAGTTCTTTGCCAACAAGGACCGCACCCAGGAGGAGTTTTTCAACGCCTTCGAGGCGCTGCTGGCCAAAAAAAGCCACATCGTGATGACCAGCGACACCTATCCGAAGGGGTTGACGGACATCCACGAGCGGCTGGTCTCGCGCTTCGATTCCGGGCTGACGGTGGCCATCGAGCCACCGGAGCTGGAGATGCGCGTGGCCATCCTGATCAGCAAGGCGCAGGCCGAAGGCGCCACCATGCCCGAGGACGTCGCCTTCTTCGTCGCCAAGAACGTGCGCTCCAACGTGCGCGAGCTCGAAGGGGCGCTGCGCAAGATCCTGGCCTACTCGCGCTTCAACCAAAAGGACATCTCCATCGCCCTGGCGCGCGAGGCGCTCAAAGACCTGCTGAGCATCCAAAACCGCCAAATCAGTGTCGAGAACATCCAAAAGACGGTGGCCGACTTCTACAAGATCAAGGTGGCCGACATGTACTCGCGCAAGCGCCCGGCCAACATCGCGCGGCCGCGGCAAATCGCCATGTACCTGGCCAAGGAGCTGACGCAAAAAAGCCTGCCGGAAATCGGTGAGCTCTTTGGCGGACGCGACCACACGACCGTGCTGCACGCGGTGCGCAAAATCGCCGCCGAGCGGCAGACCCAGCCCGAACTCAACCAGCAGCTCCACGTGCTGGAGCAGACCCTGAAAGGCTGACACGCATGATCGTCTTGCAAGCGACCCAGGAGCGGCTGCTGGCCGCCCTCCAGTCGGTGGCCGGCATCGTCGAGCGCCGCCACACCCTGCCCGTGCTCGCCAACGTGTTGATCCACCGGGTGGGGGCGGCCACGCAGCTGACCACCTCCGACCTGGAAATCCAGATCCGCACCACCGCCGAGCTGGGCGGCGACGAGGGCCAGTTTGCCACCACCGTGGGGGCGCGCAAGCTCATCGACATCCTGCGCACGCTGCCGGCCGAACAAAAAGTGTCGCTGGAGTCGGCCGGCGGGCGGCTGCTGCTCAAGGCCGGCAAGAGCCGCTTCACGCTGCAGACGCTGCCGGCCGAGGACTTTCCGCTGGTGCAGGAGTCGCCCACCTTCGGGCCGGCGTTTGCGGTGCCACAAAAAGTGCTCAAGGGGCTGCTGGGGCAGGTGTCGTTTGCCATGGCGGTGCAAGACATCCGCTACTACCTCAACGGCATCCTGTTCGTGGCCGAGGGCCGCCAGCTCACGCTCGTGGCCACCGACGGCCACCGGCTGGCGCTGGCCAGTGCCGAGCTGGACGTGGAGGTGCCGCGCCAGGAGGTGATCCTGCCGCGCAAGACGGTGCTGGAGCTGCAGCGGCTGCTGTCGGATCAGGACGGCGCCATCGAGATGCGCTTTGCCGCCAACCAGGCCAAGTTTGCCTTTGGCGGCATGGAGTTCGTCACCAAGCTGGTGGAGGGCAAGTTCCCCGACTACAACCGCGTCATCCCGCGCGCGCACCGCAACGTGGTCGTGCTCGGGCGCGCGCCGTTGCTGGCCAGCCTGCAGCGGGCCGCCATCATGACCAGCGACAAGTTCAAGGGCGTGCGCCTGCACCTGGAGCCGGGCCTGCTGCAGGTGGCGGCCAACAACGCCGACCAGGAAGAGGCGGTCGATGAGCTCGACATCGAGTACAGCGGCGACGTCATCGACATCGGCTTCAACGTCACGTATCTGATCGAGGCGCTGGCCAACATGGGCCAGGACCTCGTGCGCATCGAGCTGCAGGATGGCAACGCTTCGGCGCTGATCACCGTGCCGGGCGACGAGCACTTCAAGTACGTCGTCATGCCGATGCGCATTTGAAAGTTTTCATGAGCGAATCCCCCACCCCCCAAACCCCCGCCACGGGCTACGGCGCCGAGTCCATCCAGATCCTGGAAGGGCTGGAGGCGGTGCGCAAGCGCCCGGGCATGTACATTGGCGACACCTCCGACGGCACCGGGTTGCACCACCTGGTGTTCGAGGTGGTGGACAACTCCATCGACGAGGCGCTGGCCGGCCACTGCGACGACATCGTCGTCACCATCCACACCGACAACTCGATCAGCGTGGTGGACAACGGGCGCGGCATTCCCACCGGCATCAAGTGGGACGACAAGCACGAGCCCAAGCGCAGCGCCGCCGAAATCGCCCTGACCGAGCTGCACGCCGGGGGCAAGTTCAACCAAAACAGCTACAAGGTCTCGGGCGGGCTGCACGGCGTGGGGGTGAGCTGCGTCAACGCGCTGTCCAAGTGGCTGCGGCTGACCGTGCGCCGCGACGGCAAGGTGCACCTGCTGGAATTTGCGCGCGGCGTGGTGCAAAACCGTCTGGTCGAGCGCGCCAGCGGCCCCGACGGGCAGGAGGTCGAGGTCTCGCCGATGCGCGTGATCGGCGCCACCGACAAGCGCGGCACCGAAGTGCACTTTTTGCCCGACACCGACATCTTCAAGGAAAACCACGACTTCCACTACGAAATCCTGTCCAAGCGGCTGCGCGAGTTGAGCTTTTTGAACAACGGCGTGCGCATCCGCCTGATCGACGAGCGCACCGGCAAATCGGACGACTTCTCGGGCGCGGGCGGGGTCAAGGGCTTTGTCGAGTTCATCAACGCCGGCAAAAAGGTGCTGCACCCCACGGTGTTCCACGCCGTCGGGTCGCGCCCGGCCGAAAGCTACGGCGGCATCCCCGGCACCGAAATCGGGGTCGAGGTGGCCATGCAGTGGAACGACGGCTACAACGAGTCGGTGCTGTGCTTCACCAACAACATCCCGCAGCGCGACGGCGGCACCCACCTCACCGGCCTGCGCGCGGCCATGACGCGCGTCATCGGCAAGTACATCGAGGCCAACGAGCTGGCCAAAAAAGCCAAGGTCGAGGTCACCGGTGACGACATGCGCGAGGGCCTGTGCTGCGTGCTCTCGGTCAAGGTGCCCGAGCCCAAATTCAGCAGCCAAACCAAGGACAAGCTGGTCTCGTCCGAGGTGCGCGCGCCGGTGGAGGACATCGTCGCCAAGGCCCTGACCGAGTACCTGGAAGAGCGCCCCAACGACGCCAAGATCATCTGCGGCAAGATCGTCGAAGCCGCGCGCGCCCGCGAAGCCGCGCGCAAAGCGCGCGAGATGACGCGCCGCAAGGGCGTGCTCGACGGGCTGGGGCTGCCCGGCAAGCTGGCCGATTGCCAGGAAAAGGACCCCGCACTGTCCGAGATCTACATCGTCGAGGGCGACTCGGCCGGCGGCAGCGCCAAGCAGGGGCGCGATCGCAAGTTCCAGGCCATCTTGCCGCTGCGCGGCAAGATCCTCAACGTCGAGAAAGCCCGCTACGAAAAGCTGCTGTCCAGCAACGAAATCCTGACCCTCATCACCGCGCTGGGCACCGGCATCGGCCGCGCCAGCGAGGACGACGGCGGCAAGGGCAAGAGCGGCGCCGACGACTTCGACATCGCCAAGCTGCGCTACCACCGCATCATCATCATGACCGACGCGGACGTGGACGGCGCACACATCCGCACCCTGCTGCTGACCTTCTTCTACCGCCAAATGCCCGAGCTGGTCGAGCGCGGGCACATCTACATCGCGCAGCCGCCGCTGTACAAGGTCAAAGCGGGCAAGGAGGAGCTCTACCTCAAGGACGACGCGGCGCTGGAGGCGTTTTTGCTGCGCGTCGCCCTCAAGGACGCCAGCCTGCACACCGGCGGCCCGCAGGGCACCGTGCTCAGCGGCGAGCCGCTGGCCGCGCTGGCGCGCCAGCACCAGGCCGCCGAGGCGGTGATCGCGCGCCTGTCGGCCTTCATGGACGCCGAGGCGCTGCGCGCCATCGCCGACGGCGTGGCGCTGAACCTGGACGACATGGAAGCCGCGGCCGAGAGCGCCGCGGCCCTGCAGGCCGCGCTGCGCGCCAGCGACCTCAACGCCGTGCCGGCCGAGGTCAGCGCCGAGTTCGACGCCCGCGCCGACAAGCCGCTGCTGCGCATCAGCCGCCGCCACCACGGCAACGTGCGCTCCAGCGTCATCACCCAGGACTTTGTGCACGGGGCCGACTACGCCGTGCTGGCCGAGGCGGCGCGCACCTTCCAGGGCCTGCTGGGCGACGGCGCCAAGGTCGTGCGCGGCGAGGGCGAGCGCGCCAAGGAAGCGCCGGTGAGCGATTTTCGCGCCGCCATGCGCTGGCTGCTGGCCGAAGCCGAGCGCACCACCAGCCGCCAGCGCTACAAGGGCCTGGGTGAGATGAACCCCGAACAGCTGTGGGAGACCACCATGAACCCCGAAGTGCGCCGGCTGCTGCAGGTGCGCATCGAAGACGCCATCGAGGCCGACAAGGTCTTTACCATGCTGATGGGCGACGAGGTCGAGCCGCGCCGCGCCTTCATCGAGGCCAATGCGCTGCGCGCGGTGAATATCGACGTTTGAGGGTGCATGCAGCAGGTCGTCGAAAAACCCAATCGAAGCAGCCACTACCCACTTGCGCTGGTCCGAAGCCAGCGCTAACCTTTTTTCTCGGCGCCATCAGCCGCTTCGGCATCCTTATGATGCACATGCCACCAGCCACGGAGGGAGCCCATGCGCACGAGGTTGTGCACAGCAAAGCACATTGGCGCCTACCCCTGCGGCCTAGCGTGCCCGATGAGTTTGGTCTTGGCCAAACCGCCCACGGTCTTGATCCAGCCGAAGCCCTACTAGATGCGTCTGCGCGCCCTCAGGCTCACGTTGAGGACCTTCGTGCCGCTGAGTACGTGCGTCAATCGCTAAGTGCTTGGCGTTGGCTGCCACGTGCGGGATCACGCCCAGCGCGCATCAACCTTGGACAAAGGCATGGCAGTCGTAACCCTTGTCCGCCTGGTGCATAACGCCACCATTTTGGAGATGAACGTGGACAGCTACCAACCGCACCGCTCAGGATAGTTGTCGTTAACCGCTTAGGGTGTCGGCGCCGGATACGTGGGCGAGGTCTTCGTTGAACATGTGCGCGCGGTCGGGCAGTGAAGGTGGAGTGGCCCTAGACCTTGTCTTTCAGGTTCAGGCAAACGAACCAGCGGTAGAGCAGGTTGTGGTCGATAGCCTTCACCAGCTGCCGCTCGCTGCGGTTGGAAAAGAAGTTTTACCAGCAGCAGCGCCATGAGAAGTATTTCGGGCGGTACCAAAGGGCGGCCGTGGCGGGAATACACCGCCTCGAACTCTGTCGTCATGCTCGCCACCAATAGAACCGCCACCTACACCTCGTCACAGGCCAAATCGAAACACAGCTCGCGACAGCTTTGGTCTGGGACTGTAATAGCCCCACCAAGGCGCCCGCTTGCTTCATGCACGGCCGAAGAACGCTTTCTCGAACGAATTCGGCAATACTCATGCACTAGGGAACCACTGAACAAAAAAGCTCGTACACCGCACACTCGCTCACGCTCGCTGTGAGGTCAGCGCAAATCACCCCAAGGCAGCCTCTGAGGCGCCCAAAGTGCCCTCGCGGCGGTGCAAAACCCGCCC
>NZ_VJOL01000052.1 GCF_007556705.1 Tepidimonas thermarum
AGCAAGATCGCATAAGCGGCTTCCAAGGGGTTGGTTTCGACTCGTATTGCCATGAGGGTTACACTCCTTTCTCGAAGTCATGGCGTCAGACCCACCCTCGCGCTGTCTGCTGGGCGGGGAGCGTAGGCGCGTAGCGCCGGAGATCCCCGCCCAGCAGACAACCGGCAAAATGGAATTTACAGAAAGAACGATACACAACTGCCGCGAGCAGCTCATCGGACAGAGCTTTCGCATCCTCTACCCCAGCGCCGACGAGTTCGAGCGCATTGGCGAGCGCATCATGCGCCGCCTGGGCGGGCGCCTAGCGGGCCAGACCTTTTGGTGCCACGTGACCGGGCGCGCGCTCGACCGCGCCGACCCGCACGCCGCGGGCATCTGGAGCTTCGAGGATCTGTCCTCGCGGCGGCCCGTGCGGGCCGAGCTGACGGCGCGCGAGCGCGAAGTGGCCAGCCTCGTCCTCAAGGGGCTGACCGCCAAACAGACGGCCAAGGTGCTGGGCATCAGCCCGCGCACGGTCGAGATCTACCGCGCACGCCTGCTGCGCAAGTACGGCGCCAGCAGCACGTTGGACCTGGTGCAGCGCCTGCTGACCGCGTGAACACCGGGCGGTGCGGGATTGTCCCCGCCGCCTGTGGGCGATGCTGTGGACAAGCTGCGGGAGAATGCGGGAAAGCCCGCAACCACAAGCCTTGGCACAGAGTGCCTCTTTTTTCAGCAATCCCGGAGCGGACAACGCGCCGCAGCGCGCACCGGAATCACGACCGCGCACCACGCATCGAGCGGCAGGCGGCAGGCGGTTGGGATTGCGTCCGCGGGACTGGATCGCGCCGGCGGAACGCGGACGCGTTGGCGCACAATCGCGTGCGGCGCGCTTGGCATGCCACACCCTGCACGTACCTCGTCACGCCCACGGCCCACCCGCATGGATACCACCACCCTGCCCCCGCTGCTCACCGCCGTGCTGGCCGCACCGCAGCTTGGGCTGTCGTTGGGGCTGGGCGCCATCGTGGGCCTCATCATGGCGCTCACGGGCGCCGGCGGCGGCATCCTGGCGGTGCCGCTGTTGGTGTTCGGATTGCACCTGCCGCTGCCCCAGGCCGCGCCCACCGGCCTGATCGCCGTGGGCACGGCCGCGGCGCTGGCCGCCGCGCTCGGCCTGCGCGACGGCATCGTGCGCTACCGCGCGGCAGGTTTCATGGGCCTGTTTGGCATGGCCGTGGCACCGCTGGGCGTGTGGCTGGCGGCGCGGCTGCCGGCGCCGCCCCTGCTGCTGGGCTTTGCCGCGCTGCTGTTGCTGGTGGCCTGGCGCAGTCTGCGCGCCGCCCCAAGCGGTGACGCCGGCGCCGATGCCACCATCCCCTGCCGGCTCGACCCTGCGCAGGGCCGCTTGCGCTGGACCGGGCGCTGCGCGCGCACCCTCGCCGCCACGGGGTTGACGTCGGGCCTGCTCAGCGGCCTGTTTGGCGTTGGCGGCGGCTTTGTCATCATCCCGGCCCTGCAGCGGGTGAGCAACCTCGACTTGCGCAGCATCCAGGCCACGGCTTTGGCGGTGATCGCGCTGGTTTCGGCCAGCGGCGTGGTGGCAGCATCCGCCAGCGGCGCCTTGCCCTGGGCGGTGGCCCTGCCGTTTGGCGCAGGGGCCGTCGCCGCGCTGCTGGCCGGGCGTGCGCTGGCGCAGCGGCTGCACCCCAAGCACCTGCAACGCGCCTTTGGCCTGCTCACGCTGGCGGTGGCGCTGATGATGGTCGCGCGCGCCTTCGGCTGGCGCTTGGGCTAAGGCCGGGCGCAGCACGCCGCGCGGGGGCGTCACTGCCGTGCCGTGCGCACGTTCAGTGGCGGCTGCTGCGGGTGGCTGGTGCGCCAGGGGTTGATGTCGAGCCCACCGCGGCGGGTGTAGCGCGCGTACACGCTCAGGCGCACCGGCCGGCAGCGCGTCCAGATGTCCATGAAGATGCGCTCCACGCACTGCTCGTGGAATTCCTGGTGCTGGCGAAAACTCACCAGGTAGCGCAGCAGCCCCTCCTGGTCGATGGGCGCACCGCTGTAGGCGATTTGCACGCTGCCCCAATCCGGCTGTCCCGTGACCAGGCAGTTGCTCTTGAGCAGGTCGCTGGTCAGCACCTCCTGCACCGGCGGTTGGGAGGGATCGGCGCGCAGCAGCTCGGGCGCGGGCTGGTAGTGCGTGCACTCGACGTCCAGGCGGTCCAGGCTCAGGCCCGCCAGGGGTTGCACCGCCTCCGCCTCCCACTCGTGTGGCAGGCGCAGGCGCACGCCAATGCTGCCCGTGCGCTCGCTGCCGCGCCACAGCGCTTCGCTCACGTCGGCGCGCAAGCGCTCCCGCACCGCCTCGGCGCTGGCAAAGCGCGTCTGGTGCAGGCTGTTGAGGTAGAGCTTGAACGACTTGCTCTCCACCAGGTTGGGCGTCTCGGCGGGAATCGTGAAATGCGCCAGCGCCACCTGCGGCTTGCCGCGCTCGTTGAGCCAGCTCAGCTCGAACGCCGTCCACAGATCGGCACCGGTGAACGGCGGCGTGCCGGTGATGCCGATCTCGGCGCGCTTCGGGGCGCGCGGCAGCGGGCAGAGCAGCGTGGGGTCGTAGGTATCGGTGTAGGCGGTCGAGCGGCCCAGGGGGGCATCGGCCAAGCCAGGTAGGACGGCGGCCCGGGTGGGATCGACGGCGGGGATGGACGCGGTGGAATCGGCAGACATGGACAGAGGAAAGAGCTGGCGCGGCGCGCCAGCGGTCGAACAGTGGTCAAACGGCAGTCAAACGGTGAATTCGCGCTCGCGCAGCCACTTGGTGGCCACCCATTTTTCCCCCTCCAGCACCGGGGCGCCGCCGTGCAGGGTATGGGTGGACGGGTGCGGCTCATCGTAGGCAAAAAAGACGGCGTGGCCACGCTGGGGCATGACCTCCAGCCCCACGTCGGGGAATACGGTACCGCCCCCCCGCACCGGCTCGTTGAGGTACATCACCAGGGTCGCCACGCGCTGGCCGCCGCGCTCGAGGATGCGCGGCGTGCCAGGCGCCGCCGGGTCGAAATAGTCATAGTGGGGCTTGTACTGCGCGCCGGGGCCGTAGCGCAGCACCTGCAGGCCCTCACCGTTTTCCACCGGCCAGTGCACCAACCGGGCCAGCCGCGCTTCGATGCGCTGGATCAGCGGCGACTCGCCACGGCGGAAGAACATGCCGTCGCTGGTGCGGTCGGCGTTGAGCTCCTCGCCACCGGTCTGGGTCTGCACGGTGCGCGAGCGCTTGAGCCGCGGCGCTGCGGCTTGGATCAGGGCGTCGCACTCCTCGGCCGAGAGCAGGTTGCCCAGCACCGCCAGCCGGGGACGGCGCAGCGCCACGTGCACCGTGACGATGCGATCGCCCAGGTCGAGCGCCCGCGGCGCGCCCGCCAGGTCGAGGTAGGGCCGCGGCACGGCCGGGGTGGGGCTGCCACCCTGGGCAGCACGCGCCACGGTGCGGGCCGCCGCTGCCACGGCCGCGGCGTCACGCGGGGCCGGCGCCGCGCGTGTGCCCAGGTAGGCCTGCAGCGCCTCCTCCATCGCGTCCAGCGCCACCGACTCCTCCCAGCCGGCGCGGCGCATCGCCTGCAACACCGACTCGGGCGTGCAACCGGCCCGCGCTTGCTCCACGATCCAGGTTTTGAGTTCCGGGGTCACCGTCTGCGTCATGGCCACCTCTCCTGTGCGCCCACGCCGCGCGCCCGGCCCTGCACCTGCTGCGGGCCGGGCGCGCCGTGTCACGCGCGCGCCTCGCGCCGAAACACTAGGCGCTGCGGGCTGGACACCTCGGGCGCGTAGGCATAGCCCTCGCTGTCAAAGCCTTGCAGCGCCTCCACACTGCGCGCCCGGTTCAGCGCCGCCCAGCGCGTCATCAGCCCGCGCGCGCGTTTGGCCAAAAAACTGATCACTTGGTAGCCGCTGCCGCGCCGCTCCTCGAACACGCAGGTGACCACGCGCGCACGCAGCGCCTTGGCGTCGACGGCCTTGAAGTATTCCTCGCTGGCCAGGTTGACGACGATGCCGTCGTCCTCCTGCGCGCGCTGCGACAGGTATTCGGCGATGCGCGTGCCCCAAAACTGGTAGAGGTTGCGCCCGCGCGGCGTGGCCAGGCGCGTGCCCATCTCCAGCCGGTAGGGCTGCATCCAATCCAACGGTCGCAGCACGCCGTACAGGCCGCTGAGGATGCACACGTGCTGTTGCAGCCACGCCAGATCGTCGGCCGACAGGCTGCGCGCGTCCAGCCCTTCGTAGACGTCGCCATTGAAGGCGAGGATGGCCTGTTTGCTGTTGTCGGGACCAAACGTGGGCTGCCACGCCTGGTAGCGCGCCACGTTGAGCTGCGCCAGCGCGTCGCTCAGGTCCATCAGCTCGGCGACCTCCTGCGGCGATTTTTGCCGCAGGATCGCGATCAACTCGGCCGCCTGCTCGACGAACAGCGGCTGCGTGGCCACCGTGGTCGTGGGTGGCGTTTCGTAATCCAGCGCTTTGGCGGGGGACAGGATGAACAACATCGGTGCGGGACCTCCGGGCCGCCATGATAGCGGCGCCGGTTCAGTCCGCCAGATCCCCGGCAAGGCTGGCCAGCGTCTCGGGCGGGATCGTCACATGCGCCGGGTAGTTGGTGTGGTCGCAACCGAGCTTGACCGCGGCACCCGCCTTGATCGCGGCGCGCATGGCGGGCGTGAACTCGAAGCGCAGAAAATGCACCGCCGAGGTCTTCTCGGGCGTTTCGCGGTCCAGGTCCTCGTCGGCGATGGCGTAGACACGGCCATGCCCTTCGACCTCGACGAACATGCGGTCCTCGATGCCGATGAGGCGCGCCAGCTCGCGGCGGCGCTCGTGGATGTCGGGGTACTCGATCATCATCGTCGCCTTCCAGTTGGTGCCGTCGGGCACCAGCGGGGCATAGGCGTCGATTTCGTCCTGGATGCCCTCTTCCTCAAAGATTTTTTCGATGCGCAACATCTCCTGGATCTGGTAGCGCATCGACAGCTCGCTTTCGAACTGCACCGTCACATGCTCGCCCAGGTGCACGGTGCGCAGCTTGCGGTGCGCGATCACCTCGGGCTTGTGGACTTTGCGCCACTTGGCATAGGCTTCCAGCGGCATCAGCGTCTCGCGCGTGATCTTGCCGGTCAGTTGCATCGTGGTGATCATGGTGACTCGCGGGGTGGTGGGTTCAAGGGGGACGGGGGCTGTCAAGCGTCCTTCAGGCCGTAGGCGGTGGCCAGCATGGTCAGCGGGTGCATGAGCCGGGGCGCGCCGAGCTGGTTGACCTCAAAGCCCTGCGCGATGTGGTGGCCCCCCAGCGGACAGTCGGAGCCGATGACATCCGGCGTGCCGCCCGCCTTGTGCTGCGCCATGCTCTTGAACGCGGGTTTGCCGATCTTCATGGCCACTGGGTGCGTGGCTTTCTTGACGCCGTAGGTGCCGGCGTGGCCGCTGCAGCGCTCCAGCGTCTGCACGTCGGTGTCGGGGATGAGCTTGAGGATTTCCTCGGTCTTGCGGCCCATGTTCTGCACGCGGCTGTGGCACGGCACCTGGTAGCTGACCTTGCCCAGGCCGCGCTGGAAATCGGTGCGCAACAGCCCGTCGCGACGGCGCGCGCTCAAATACTCGAACGGGTCCCACATCGCCTCCTTGACGAGCTGCACGTCGGCGTCGTCCGGAAACATCAGCGGGATTTCCTGCTTGAACATGAGGGTGCAGCTCGGCACCGCGCTCAGGATGGCAAAGCCGTCGCGCGCATACTTGGCCAGCACCGGGATGTTGGCCTCCTTGGCCGCCGCCACCGAGGCCAAGTCGCCCAGCTCGAGCTTGGGCATGCCACAGCAGCGCTCTTTTTCCACCAGCGTGTAGGGGATGCCGTTGTGGCGCAGGATGGCCAGCAGGTCCAGCCCGATGCCGGGTTCGTTGTAATTGACGTAGCAGGTGGCAAAGATCGCCACCTTGCCCGGTGTGCGCTCGCCATCGACCACCTGCACCTGCGGCGCGGGCGGCGCAGACCGGCGCAGGGTGCGGCTGGCCAGCTCGGGCATCCAGGCGTCGCGGTGCACGCCCAGCACGTGTTCCATCAGCGCGCGCGCCGGTTGGGTGCGGTTGACCGCATTGACCGTTTGCACCACGATGGGGATGCCCGCCAGGCTGCCGTGCACGTCGGTGGAGGCGAGAAACTTCTCGGCCGCCTTGACCTCGCCCTTGCGGAATTTGATCGCCTTGGCGCGCAGCATGGTGTGCGGAAAGTCCAGGTTCCACTCATGCGGCGGTGTGTACGGGCACTTGGTCATGTAGCACAGGTCGCACATGTAGCACTGGTCGACCACTTTCCAGTAATCGGCCTTGTCCACGCCGTCGAGCTCGCCGGTCTTGCCCTCGTCGATGAGGTCGAACAACGTTGGGAACGCCTGGCACAGGCTGACGCAGCGGCGGCAGCCGTGGCAGATGTCGAAAATGCGCTCGAGCTCCGCAAAGCACTGGGCCTCATCGTAGAAGTCGGGGTTGCGCCAATCGAGCGGGTGGCGCGTGGGGGCTTCGAGGTTGCCTTCGCGGGCCATGGGAATCTCCTGAGGGGCGGGCCGTGGTGCGCTGCGGCACCCGGCCCTTGTTGTTGTCATGTCGGCGCCATTCGGGGCGCCATTGAGTGCACCATTAGCGGCGCCATTCGGGGCGCCCTATCAGGCCACCCCGGTGTGGGCGGCCCGCGCTTCAATCGACCAGCTCGGCCAGCGCCTTGGCGTAGCGGTTGGCGTGCGAGCGCTCGGCCTTGGCCAGCGTCTCGAACCAGTCGGCGATTTCGTCGAAGCCTTCCTCGCGCGCAGTCTTGGCCATACCCGGGTACATGTCGGTGTACTCGTGGGTTTCGCCCGCGATGGCCGACTCCAGGTTTTGGCGCGTGGTGCCGATGGGCATCCCCGTGGCCGGGTCACCGGCTTGCTCCAAAAACTCCAGGTGGCCGTGGGCGTGGCCGGTTTCGCCTTCGGCGGTGGAGCGGAAAAGCGCCGCCACGTCGTTTTGGCCTTCCACATCGGCCTTGTTGGCGAAGTACAGGTAGCGCCGGTTGGCCATCGACTCGCCCGCGAAGGCGTCCTTGAGGCACTGCTCGGTCTTCGATCCCTTGAGTTGCGGCACGCTGATCTCCTGATAGGGTGGTTCGGTGAAGCGCCGCCGCGCGCCGCTGTTGGTGACGGCCACGCGGCAGACGAATACACCATAGCCGGCTTTGCACCGATCGTCCATACGGATCGCTCAATGCGATGGATTGATTTCATCAATAGGGGCGGCGGTTGTCGCTGGGACGGCCCCCACGGGCGGCACGCCGGGTGCCGCCGCCTACAATTTCAGCTTTGACCGTCGCCGTTGACCGTCACCTAGTTTGCCCGCCGGGGGCCGCCGCGCCCCCGCCCGGCCCTACCCCGCACCGAGAATACGCCATGTCCGAACCCGTCGATCAACCGGGCCTGCAGAGCCTGCCCAAGTCGTTCGAACCCGCCGCCGTGGAGCGCCGCTGGGGCGCCGAGTGGGAAGCGCGCGGCTACGGCCGCGCCGGCTGGCGCGGCACCGGCCAGGCCGATGCGCAGGCCGCCGCGCAGGGGCACAACTTCGCCATCCAGCTGCCGCCGCCCAACGTCACGGGCACGCTGCACATGGGCCATGCGTTCAACCAAACGATCATGGACGCGCTCACGCGCTACCACCGCATGCGCGGGTTCAACACGGTCTGGATCCCCGGCACCGACCACGCCGGCATCGCCACCCAGATCGTGGTCGAGCGCCAGCTGCAGGAGCAAGGCCTGAGCCGCCACGACATGGGCCCGACGCCGGAGGAGGCGCGCAAAAACTTTGTCGCCCGGGTGTGGGAGTGGAAGGAAAAAAGCGGCAACACCATCACGCGCCAGATGCGCCGCCTGGGCGACAGCGTGGACTGGAGCCGCGAGTACTTCACCATGGACGAGCGGCTGTCGCGCGTGGTCACCGAAACCTTCGTGCGGCTGTATGAGCAGGGGCTGATCTACCGCGGCAAGCGCCTGGTCAACTGGGACCCGGTGCTGATGAGCGCGGTCTCCGACCTCGAAGTGGAAAGCGAGGAGGAAGACGGCTTTCTGTGGCACATCGCCTACCCGCTGGCCAACGGCGAAGGCCAGTTGGTGGTGGCCACCACCCGGCCCGAGACGATGCTGGGCGACGTGGCGGTGATGGTGCACCCGGACGATGAACGCTACCGCCACCTCATCGGCCAGTACGTGCGCCTGCCGCTGTGCGGGCGCGACATCCCCGTCATCGCGGACGCCTACGTGGATCCGGCTTTTGGCACCGGGGTGGTCAAGGTCACGCCCGCGCACGACCCCAACGACTACGCGGTAGGCCAGCGCCACCAGCTGCCGCTGATCAACATCTTCCACCTCGACGCCACGGTCAACGACAACGCGCCCGCACCCTACCGCGGGCTGGACCGCTTCGAGGCGCGCCGGCGCATCGTCGCCGACCTGGAGGCCGCCGGCCTGCTGGTGGAGGTGAAGAAACACCGCCTGATGGTGCCGCGCTGCGAGCGCACCGGCCAGATCGTCGAGCCGATGCTGACCGACCAGTGGTTCGTCGCCATGACCAAGGTCAGCCCGCAGGACCCCACCGGCAAGAGCATCGCGCAAAAGGCCATCGACGCCGTCGCCAGCGGGCAGGTGCGCTTCGTGCCGGAAAACTGGGTCAACACCTACAACCAGTGGATGAACAACATCCAGGATTGGTGCATCAGCCGCCAGCTGTGGTGGGGGCACCAGATCCCGGCCTGGTACGACGCCGAAGGCAACGTCTACGTGGCGCGCACCGAGGCCGACGCCCAGCGCCAATTCGAAGCCTACGTGGCCCATCTGGGCGAGGCGCAGCGCGCGCGGCTGCTGGCCGCGGGCCTGACGCGCGACCCGGATGTGCTCGACACCTGGTACTCCAGCGCGCTGGTGCCCTTTAGCACGCTGGGCTGGCCGCAAGCCGCCACCCCATCGGAAGCTGGCGGCAGCACCGGGCGGGAACCGGGCGATTTCCCGGCCGAAGGACGGATGAGCCCAGGCACGTCCCGTGCTGACGGCAGCGCTGCCGTCAGCACCTGCGACTACGACCTGTACCTGCCCAGCACCGTCCTGGTCACCGGCTACGACATCATCTTCTTCTGGGTCGCGCGCATGATCATGATGACGACCCACTTCACCGGACGCGTGCCGTTCCGGCACGTGTACATCCACGGGCTGGTGCGCGACGCCCAGGGCCGCAAGATGAGCAAGTCCGAGGGCAACGTGCTGGACCCGGTGGACCTCATCGACGGCATCGACCTGCCGGCGCTGCTGGACAAGCGCACCACCGGGCTGCGCAAGCCCGAAACCGCCCCCGCCATCCGCAAAGCCACCGAAAAGGAGTTTCCGCAGGGCATCCCCGCCTACGGGGCCGATGCCTTGCGCTTTACCTTCGCGGCGCTGGCGTCGCTGGGCCGCAGCATCAACTTCGACAGCAAGCGCTGCGAGGGCTACCGCAACTTCTGCAACAAGCTCTGGAACGCCACCCGCTTCGTGCTCATGCACTGCGAGGGACGCGACTGTGGCCTGGCCGAGCACAGCGCCGACCAATGCGCGCCGGGCGGCCCGTTCCACGGTTACCTCAGCTTCTCCGCGGCCGACCGCTGGATCGTCTCGGAACTGCAGCGCGTCGAGGCCGAGGTGGCGCAGGGCTTTGCCGACTACCGCCTCGACCTCGTCGCGCAGGCCATCTACGCCTTCGTCTGGGACGAGTTCTGCGACTGGTACCTGGAAATCGCCAAGGTGCAGCTGCAAACCGGCGACGCGGCGCAGCAGCGCGCCACGCGCCGCACGCTCATCCGCACGCTGGAGACCATCCTGCGCCTGGCGCACCCGATCATCCCGTTCATCACCGAGGAGCTGTGGCAAAAAGTGGCACCGGTGGCCGGCCGCGCCGGCCCATCGGTGATGCTGGCACCCTACCCGCAAGCGCAGCCCAGCCGCATCGACCCCACGGCGCAGGCCGAGGTCGCCCAGCTCAAGGCCATGGTGGAAGCCTGCCGCCGCCTGCGCGGCGACATGGGCGTGTCGCCGGCGCAGCGCCTGCCGCTGTACGCGCTGGGGGCGGGGGATTTTCTGGGCCGCTGGGCCCCGGTGTTGCAGGCGCTGGCCAAGCTCAGCGAGGTCAAGGTCTTTGCCGACGAAGCGGCGTGGAGCGCCGCTGCCCAGGCCGCGCCGGTGGCCGTGGTCGGCGAGGCGCGCCTGTGCCTGTTCATGGCCATCGACGTCGCCGCCGAGCGCGCCCGCCTGGACAAGGAAATCGCGCGCCTGCAAGGCGAAATCGCCAAAGCGCAAGGCAAGCTGGGCAACGAGGCCTTCGTGGCCAAGGCCCCGCCGGCCGTGATCGAGCAGGAGCGCCAACGGCTGGCCGATTTTTCGGCCACCCTGGCCAAGGTGCAGGCACAGCGCGCCCGCCTGGGCTAAGCGGCTGCCCGGCGGCCGCTGCGGCCTACCCGGGCCATCCCGCCAGGGGCGCCGGCTGCGGGCCCAAACGAAAGCCCCCAGGCGCATACCGCGCAAGGGGGCTTGAGGGCTTGTGGGCTTGGGCAGTACCCGCGCGGCCACCACCCGGTGATAACCGCGGCGGCGCGCACCCGGCGCCGATCAGCGCCGCTTCAGGATCGAAATGTGTTCGTTGCCGTTCGATTCCTGATGCAGCAACTCGTTGCCGGTCTGCTTGGCAAAGGCCTGAAAATCCCGCACCGAACCGGCGTCGGTCGCAATCACCTTGAGCACCTGGCCGCTGGTCATTTCGGCCAGCGCTTTTTTGGCCTTGAGAATGGGCAGCGGACAGTTGAGGCCGCGCGCATCCACTTCACGGTCGATTGGCATCGTCATAGGCTTACCTCTGGGGAAGCGCGATTGTAAAGCCGCTGCCACGCGCGCCCGCACACGCCCCCGGGAAACCCCCAAGGCAGCGGGGCATCACACCCCCCGACGCCCCATGACGGGGCACCGCCACTACGCCGGAAACACCCCGGTCGAAAGATAGCGGTCGCCACGGTCGCAGACGATGAACACGATGGTCGCGTTCTCCACCGTCTGGGCAATCTGCTGCGCCACCCAGCACGCCCCAGCGGCCGAGATACCGGCAAAAATGCCCTCCTCACGCGCCAGGCGTCGGCACATCGCCTCGGCGTCGGCCTGGCTGACATAGACCAACTCGTCCACCCCCGAGGGGTCGTAGATCTTGGGCAGATACTGCGGCGGCCACTTGCGGATGCCCGGGATGCGCGAGCCCTCGCTGGGCTGCGCACCGATGATGCGGATGGCGGGATTGCGCTCCTTGAGGTAGCGACTCACGCCGGTGATCGTGCCCGTGGTGCCCATGGCGCTCACGAAGTGGGTGATGCGCCCCCCGGTCTGTTTCCAGATTTCCGGGCCGGTGGTCTCGTAGTGGATGCGGGGGTTGTCCGGGTTGGCAAACTGGTCCAGCACCCGCCCCTTGCCCTCTTTTTCCATCTTCTCGGCCAGGTCGCGCGCGTACTCCATGCCGCCGCTCTTGGGGGTCAGGATCAGCTCGGCGCCAAAGGCCTTCATGGTCTGCGCGCGCTCGACCGACAGGTCCTCCGGCATGATCAGCACCATGCGGTAGCCGCGGATGGCCGCCGCCATCGCCAGCGCGATGCCGGTGTTGCCACTGGTGGCCTCGATCAGCGTGTCGCCCGGGCGGATGTCGCCGCGCTCCTCGGCGCGGCGGATCATCGACAGCGCCGGCCGATCCTTGACCGAGCCGGCCGGGTTGTTGCCCTCCAGCTTGCCCAGCACCACGTTGCCGCGGGCGCGGTTGTCCGGCTCACCGATGCGCTGCAGCGCCACCAGCGGTGTCTGGCCAATGGCATCTTCAATGGTCGGGTAGCGGCGCACGCGGCGGCGGGCGGATGCGGGGCGGGACGGGGAAGACGGTTGGTTCATGGCGTTACGCAAGCAAAACAGGCCTTCTGCGCGATGGCCCGCGCAGGACACCCCTGTGACTGTGCCATAATTTCGGGCTGGCGCGCCGGAGTGGCGAAATTGGTAGACGCAGCAGATTCAAAATCTGCCGGTGGCGACACCGTGCCGGTTCGAGTCCGGCCTCCGGCACCAACGCGCCCGATCCCCCATCCAGCTCCCCGCGCCTTCGCGGCGCGGGCGTCGGGATTGCACGGGCGGCCCTCCCTCCCCGTCCCCACCGTCAAACCGCCGTTGGGCGCGCCACCAGGCCGTGTGCGACCGTCGGGTAGCGCAGGCGCAACCGCAGCTCCTCGCGCAAACGGCGGTTGACCAGCCGGCGCGACTCGTTCATGAACGACAACACCATCAGCGGCAGGTGCCGCTCGGCACCTTCGCGCGGGATGCGCGGCGGCCGCGGCAGGCCCAAGCGATCCGCGACCAGGTCAAAGTAGTCGCCCATCTTGAGTTCGGTGTCGTCGCAGACATTGACCACGCGCTGTGGCCGCCCGCGCCACAGCGCCAGCGCGCAGGCGCGCGCCAAATCGTCGGCGTGGATGTGGTTGGTGTAGACATCGTCCTCGGGCCGCAACACGGGCGTGCCCCGCAGCAGCCGCTGCGCCGGCCCGCCATCGCGATCGGCCGCATAGATGCCGGGGATGCGCAGCACGCTCACCCGCGCTCCGGTGCGCCGTCCCCACAGCCGCCACTGCTGCTCGGCATCCCAGCGCCGCCACGCGCGCGGGGTGGCCGGCGCGGGTGGGCGGGTTTCGTCCACCCGCGCACCGGCGCAATCGCCATACACCCCACTGGTCGAACCGTACACCAGCGCCACAGGGGCGCGCCGGCGGGCCAACGCCGCCGCCAACGCGCGCGAACGCGGGTCGCGCCGCCAATCGGTCAGCCCCTCGGATGGCGGCGGCGCCAGGTGCAGCACGCGGTCGGCCAGACCGGCCAAGCGCTGCAACGAACCCGGCACGTCCAAATCCCCCACCAGGGGGGTGATGCCATGCGCGCGCAAGGCCGCCACCCGCTCGGGGCTGGAGGTCAACGCCAGCAAGCGCACCCGGCCGGCCAACAGCCGCGCGCTGCGCAGGCCCACATCCCCACACCCGACGATCAGCACCCGCGCGCGCCGAAACCGCGCTGGCAACGCCCCACCCACGCCATTGAACATCGATCTCCACCCCTCGAGGGCCACACGGCCCCGGCAGGGCCGCTGCCGCCGCGCTGCGCATGGCACGCGCGCATTTGCGACAATCCCGCCCTGTTTTGACGATTCTGACGACACGGCCTGCGGCCGCACCACCTGCCAGTATGACATTCACCATCACCGTCGAACCCAGCGGCCGCACCTTCGCGGCCACCGAGAACGAGACCCTGCTGGCCGCTGCCATCCGGCAGGGCATCGGCTTGCCCTACGGCTGCAAGGATGGCGCCTGCGGCTCGTGCAAATGCCGCAAGCTCTCCGGCACCGTCACCCACGGACCGCACCAGGACAAGGCCCTCAGCGCCGAGGAAGAAGCGGCGGGCCTGATTCTGACCTGTTGCGCCACGCCGCACAGCGACGTGGTCATCGAGTCGCGCCAGGTGACCGCGGCCGGTGCCTTCCCGGTCAAAAAACTGCCCGTGCGCGTGCTGCAGCTCGAGCGCGCCGCGCCCGATGTGATGATCGTGCGGCTTCAGCTGCCCGCCAACGACACGTTCGACTACCACGCCGGCCAGTACATCGAATTTCTGCTGCGCGACGGCGCGCGCCGCGCCTACTCGATGGCCACCGCGCCGCACCTGAAGTCCGACACGCCCACACTCGAGCTGCACATCCGCCACATGCCGGGCGGCAAATTTACCGACCACGTCTTTGGCGCCATGAAGGAGCGCGACATCCTGCGCATCGAAGGCCCGTTTGGCAGCTTCTACCTGCGCGAGGGTTCGGACAAGCCCACCATCCTGCTCGCCTCGGGCACGGGCTTTGCGCCCATCAAAGCCATCGTGCAACACATGCAGCACCAAGGCATCACGCGTCCGACCTGGCTGTATTGGGGTGGCCGCCGCCCGCACGACCTGTACCAGGACGCGTGGGTGCGCGAAGCGGCCGCCGCGCTGCCCAACCTGCACTACGTGCCCGTGGTCTCCGACGCGCTGCCCGAAGACGCGTGGAGTGGGCGCACCGGATTCGTGCACCGCGCCGTGCTCGAAGACCACCCGGACCTCTCCAATTTCGAGGTCTATGCCTGCGGTGCGCCCATCGTGGTCGATTCCGCCCGGCGCGACTACGCCGCTGCCGGCCTGCCCGAAGACGCCTTTTTCGCCGATGCGTTTACGTCGGAGGCTGACAAAGCCGCTGCCGCCTGAGCGTTCGCACGGCCGCCCCTGGCCTTAGCCCTGCGCCAACAACCGTCGCACGTCGTCGGCCAGCGCCTGTGCGCCGCTGCCGTAGCGGTGGTACAGGCGCAGGCGACCTTGGGTGTCGTAGACGTAGCTGCCGGCGGAGTGGTCCATGGTGTAGCTCGTCGGGGTCTTGCCTTCGACCTTTTTGTAATACACCTTGAAGGCCTTGGCCAGGGCGGGCAGCTCCTCGGGGGTGGCGCGCAGCGCCAAAAAGCTGGGGTCGAAGCTGGCCATGTAGGCGCGCATGATCTCGGGCGTGTCGCGCTCCGGGTCCACGCTGATGAAGATCCCCTGCAAGCGCTCGCCGTCGGGCCCGAGCAGCCGTTTGGCCTGCGCCAACTCACCCAGCGAGGTCGGGCACACATCCGGGCACTGCGTGTAGCCGAAAAACACCACCACCACCTTGCCGCGAAAGTCCGCCAGCGTGCGCCGCTGCCCATTCTGATCGGGCAGATCGAAATCCTGCGCGTAATCCGCACCCGTGATGTCGATGCCGTGAAAGGCCGGCGCGCGCTCGCCGCACCCCGCCAGCCAACCGGCACCCAGGGTCAGCACGGCCAGCCCGGTGCCGCCCAGCAACCGGGCCAGCAAGCCCCGGCGTGGCAACCCGGGGCGACGCGCAGGGGGGGTGTCGGGGAAGGGGCGATCGCTCATATCGACATGACCAGGTAGTGGTCCACCAGCATGGCGGCAAACAGCAGCGACAGGTGGATCAGCGAGAAGCGAAAGGTTTTGCGCGCCAGCGCATCGGAATACGACCGCCACAGGCGCCACGCGTGCCACACGAAGCCAGCGTTGAGCACGACCGCCGCCAGCAGGTACAGCCACCCGTTCATGCGCAGCAGGTAGGGCAGCAGGCACGCCGCAAACAGGATCAGGGTGTAGAGCAGGATGTGCAGCCGCGTGAAGTCCGATCCGTGCGTGACCGGCAGCATCGGCAAGCCGGAGCGCCGGTAGTCCTCCACCCGGTACAGCGCCAACGCCCAAAAGTGCGGCGGCGTCCACAAAAAGATGATCAGAAACAGGATCAGCGACTCGGCCGTGA
Organism: Tepidimonas thermarum; assembly: GCF_007556705.1. Taxonomy (GTDB): domain Bacteria; phylum Pseudomonadota; class Gammaproteobacteria; order Burkholderiales; family Burkholderiaceae_C; genus Tepidimonas; species Tepidimonas thermarum. Next base: position 15,439 of record NZ_VJOL01000052.1, read on the forward strand.
CAGCATCCGTCATCGCCGCCCAGCCCAGCACGGGCGGCATGGCGCCGGAGGCGCCGCCAATGACGATGTTTTGCGGCGTCAGCGGCTTGAGGATCACGGTGTAGATGACCGCATAGCCCACGAACGTGGCCAGCGTCAGCCACATGGTGAGCGGGTTGACCGCCACGTACAGCAGCGCCGAGCCCAGCGTGCACAACACGGCCGAAAACACCAACGCCTGGCGCTGGCTCAGCTCCCCCTTGGCGGTGGGGCGCCAGGCGGTGCGGCGCATGCGCGCGTCGATGTGCTGCTCGATCAGGCAATTGAATGCGGCCGCCGCCCCGGACACCATCCAGATACCCAAACACGCGACGGCCATGGTCAACCACTGGGCGGCGCTGGGCCAGCCGGGCACCGCGAGCACCATGCCAATCAGCGCGCAAAAGACGATGAGCTGGATGACGCGCGGCTTCATCAGCACGTAGTACTGCCGCCACGTCGGCGGCAGCGCGCCGGCCACCGGGGAGTGCGATGCCGTCATGCCCGCCGCTCCTGCCAGGGTGTGCCCGCGGGGCGCGCCACCGTGCCCTGCCGGGCCGCCTGCGGATGCGCCACGGCCAGCCAACCCGTCAGCACCACCACCAGCGCGGCCGCGCCACCGGTGTGGGCCACAGCCGCCAACAGCGGCCACTCCAACACCACGTTGCTCAGCCCCGTGACCAGCTGCCACGCCGCCAGCGCCCACAGCCAGCGCGCCTGGCGGCCCAAGCCCGCGCGCCGCAACGCCCATCCCATACCGAGCAGCGCGGCCAGCACCAGGTAGGCCATCAGGCGGTGCGTGTAATGGATGGCGGTCAGCGCGGCAAACGGCAGCGCCTCACCGCTGCGCAATTCGCCCAACGGGCGCCAGAGTTCAAAGCCGCGCGCAAAGTCCATTGGTGGCCACCACTGCCCCTGGCAGGTGGGGAAGTCGCGGCACGCCAACACCGCGTAGTTGGTGCTGACCCAACCGCCCAGCGCCACCTGCAGCACCACCAGCCCCAGCAGGGCCCACAGCCAGGGCCGCCATCGCGGGCCCATCTGCAACGCCTGCCGCAACAGCCCGTCGGCCTGGCCAAAGCGCACCGCCTGCACGCGCAGCAGCGCGAGCAGCGTCAAGCCGCCGAGCAGGTGCAGCGTGACGATGGCCGGAAACAGCTTCATGGTCACCGTCCACGCCCCAAACGCGCCTTGCACGCACACCCACAGCAGCGACAGCCACGGCCACAGCAGCGGGATGGTGCGGTCGCGCCGCCGCTCGATCAGGCTCACCACCGCCATCACCAGGATCAGCGCCCCCACGGCCGTGGCCAGGTAGCGATGGATCATCTCGATCCACGCCTTGGAAAACGTCACCGGCCCGGTGGGCATCGCCGCCTGGGCGGCGGCAATGTCCGCGTGCGCGCCCAATGGGCTGGCCGCCCCGTAGCAGCCCGGCCAGTCCGGGCAGCCCAGACCGGAGTCGGTCAGGCGCGTGAAGGCGCCAAACAACACCAGGTCGAAGGTCAAAAACAAGGTCAGCACGCTCAGCGCCTGCAGCCGCTGCACCGTCCCGGCCCCGCGGCGGCGCAGCCACACCCACAGCAGCGGGCCGGCGGCGATCAGCAGCCCCAGCAGCATCATCCGAAACACCGGCGTCCAGTCGTACCAGGTTTGCATGAGCACCTCACGGACGTCCCGGTCGATCCCATGAACTGGACGCGCGCATCAGACGCTCCAGGTCGCGCAGGATTTTGGACGGGTCGGCCTGGGCCGGAAACCGCATCATCCAATGGCCCATCGGGTCCACCACATAGAGGTGGTCAGACAGGCGTGCGCCCGGCGCCGGTTGCAGCCAGGTCGCCAGCTGCGCCTCGTCCACCCACAACACGGTTGCGGTCTGCAGCGCCGGGCGCAGGCGCTCCGGCAATGGCCGCGCGCCGGTGCGCAACCACACCCAGTCCAGCCGGTCCTTGTCTTTGCCCAGCGCCTCGCGCAGCTGGCGTTGCCAGTACAGGTGCTGCTCGCACTGCGCGTCGCAGGCGCTGTCGGCCACGCTGATGAACAGCCACTGATGCGCCAGCGAGGGCAACGGCACCTCCCGCCCCTGGGCGTCGATGCCCACCAGGGGCGGCAGCGGCCGCTGCGGCTCGATCAGTTCGCCGTAATTGCGGCGGCCCTCCGGGCGAATGACGTAATACGTGACATACGAGGCGATGACCGGCGAGGCGCTGACCAGAAACAACAGCAGCATCTTCCAGCGCCCGGCGCGCGTGGCCGCCGCAGCCCGCACGGTCCCCTCCCCCGCCGTGGGCAGGCTGTGCACGGTCATGGTGAGCGGCTCATCATGGGACATCGGCCGTGCCGGCGCGGGCCCGTCGCCGCGGGGAGAGGAATTGGAACCAGACATACAGACCCAACAAAAGCGCGGCCAGCGCAAACCACTGGACGGCATAGCCCACGTGTTTGGCCGGATCGACCGCCACGGCCGTCCAATCGCGCAGCAGCGCCACACCCTCGACGGTCCGCTCGGGCGGCGCGGTTTGCTGCACCGACGCCGGCCACAGGGTCAACCGCCACTCGGCGGCAAACGCCTGCACGTCGATATTTTAGTTGTGTATCGTTCTTTCTGTAAATTCCATTTTGCCGGTTGTCTGCTGGGCGGGGATCTCCGGCGCTACGCGCCTACGCTCCCCGCCCAGCAGACAGCGCGAGGGTGGGTCTGACGCCATGACTTCGAGAAAGGAGTGTAACCCTCATGGCAATACGAGTCGAAACCAACCCCTTGGAAGCCGCTTATGCGATCTTGCT
>NZ_VJOL01000053.1 GCF_007556705.1 Tepidimonas thermarum
CGCAGCTTCGCTCCACGCTTCCTCCCCACAATCGGTCACCCTCTTGCAGTTGCGCTTCGCTTCGTTCGCTGTGATCAACTTACGGGAGGACTTTCACCTCCAAGAGTGCGCCCGTGCCGGGCGCACAAGCAAAACGCCCAACCGGAGAGGGTTGGGCGTGGAATGGTGGTGGCCTGGGGCGGAATCGAACCACCGACACGCGGATTTTCAGTCCGCTGCTCTACCAACTGAGCTACCGGGCCAACGAAGTCCGCATTATAGCCAAACTGCGGGCGGTTTTGCGCCGCTTACGCTGCGTTGCGTTTGGCGCGCGAGAGGTCCACCCCCAGCTGTTTGAGCTTGCGGTAGAGGTGCGTGCGCTCCAGGCCCGACTTCTCGGCCACCCGGGTCATGGAGCCGTTCTCCTTGGCCAGGTGAAACTCGAAGTAGGCCTTCTCGAAGGCGTCACGCGCCTCGCGCAACGGCGCATCAAGGTCCAGCGTGTGCAGCCCGGCACCGGCCACCGGCACGGCTACCGCAGGGACCGCAACGGCCGTGTTGACGACGGCCGTCAGGGCACCCCCAGACGGCCCGCCGTTGGCCCCGACGGCCGCATTCGAGCCCACGGCCGCCGCGTGCGCGCCTGACGCCGTGCCGTGGGGCGCCGCCGGACGCGCCGCGCCACGGTTGAGGCCTTTGTCCACGGCTTGCAAGAGCTTTTGCAGCGTGATGGGTTTTTCCAAAAAGGCCATGGCGCCGATGCGCGTGGCCTCCACCGCGGTGTCGATGGTGGCGTGCCCGCTCATCATGATGACCGGCATGGTCAGCAGCCCGCTGGTGGCCCACTCCTTGAGCAGGGTCACGCCATCGGTGTCGGGCATCCAAATGTCCAGGAGCACGAGGTCCGGTGTGTAGCGGCGCCGATGGTCCCGGGCCTGGGCGGCGTTTTCGGCCAGCTCGACGGCGTGGCCTTCGTCGTTCAGGATTTCGAACAGCAGCTCACGTATGCCCAGCTCATCGTCGACGACCAGTATGTTTGCCATCGTCTGCCCTCACCCTTGACGCGGTGCCCCCTGTTGGATCTGTTGCATATTTACAACCCGGAATGATAACGACACTTGCGCGCCCACGATGCGGTCGCCTTCGCGGCGGTTGGCCAGCTCCACGCGCCCACCGTGTTCATCCATGATTTTTTTGACCACCGCCAGCCCCAGGCCCGTGCCCTTGGGCTTGGTGGTGACGTAGGGCTCGAACGCGCGCTGCAGGATCGCGTCGGGAAACCCCGGGCCGTCGTCGAGGACCTGCAACCGCACCCACTGCCCGTTGTCGGACAGGCGCGTGCGCAGGGTCACGCTGGCCTGTGGGTGTGCGGGCGTGGCGTCTTGCGCGTTTTGCACCAGGTTGTGCACGACCTGGCGCAGCTGTTGCGCATCGGCCCACACGGGGGGGCTGGCGGGGTCGAGCTCCAGCCGCACCGGCACCGGCGAGGCTTCGTACATCGCCACGATCTCACGCAGCAGCGGCCCCAAGTCCAGCGGCGCGGGTTGCGCCGCAGGCAGGCGGGCGTAGTCCCGGAATTCGTTGACCAGCCGTTTCATCGCCTCGACCTGGTCGACGATGGTCTTGACCGATTTTTGCAGCATGGCCAGCTCGCGGCCTTGCAGCACCGGCTCGAGCTTGAGCGCCAGGCGCTCGGCCGAGAGCTGGATGGGGGTGAGCGGGTTTTTGATTTCGTGCGCAAGCCGCCGCGCCACCTCGCCCCAGGCCTGGGCGCGCTGGGCGGAGATGAGGTCGCTGACGTCGTCGAGCACGAGCAGGCGGTCACCGCCGGGCAGCAGCGCACCGCGCGCAATCAGCGTGCGCGTCACCGAGGCGGGCCCCGGCCCGGCGCCCGTCGCCAGCTCGTACGATTGCTGCCAGTGCGCGCCCGGCGCATGCCCCTCGGCATCGGCCAAAAAATGCGCAAATTGGGTGTGCACCCAGTCGCCAAACGCTTGCAATCCTGGGACGGCGTCCAGAGGCTGGCCCAGGTGCGCGTCCAAGGCAACGCCAAGGATGCGCGCCGCCCCAGGGTTGGCGCTGCGCAAACGGCCTTCGGGCGTCATCACGACCACGCCGGTGGTGAGGTTGTCGAGCAGCGTTTGCAGGCTGGCGCGCGCGGCATCGACTTGTCGCATCGAGGTCTGCACGGCCTGCCGGGCGTCGGCCAGCTCCTGCGTCATGTGCGCAAAGGTGCGCGTCAGACCCGCCAGTTCGTCGCGCGCCGGCAGCGCCACCTTGGGGCGCAAGTCGCCACGCGCCACGTCGCGCATGCCTTCGGCCAGCAGCAACAACGGCCGCACCAACTGGTTGCCCAGCAACACCGCCAGCAACACCGCCCCGGCAACGGCCAAAAACAGCGCCAGCGTCAACGTGCCCAGGTACATGCTGCGCAGGCCGTCGCGCACCAGCACGCGTTCCTGATACTCGCGGTTGGCGGTCTGCACCGCCAGCGCATGCGCCACCAGGCCGGTGGGCAAGGGCGCCACGACCTGGACGTACAGGGGTTCAGCGCCAAAGGCCACACCACGCGCGGGCACCAGGGCCAGCACCTGCACCCGGGGCTGCGCCGCAAGCGGCACATCGTGCAGCGCATTGGGGTCGGCGAGGTTTTCCGCCTCTTCCAGGCCCTCGATCCAGGTCACCACGCGCTCCACGCGCACCCGCCGCAGCTGCGCAGGCGCGGGCCTGTCCGGCGCCAGCCGAAAGCGCGACGCCCCGGCGCTGGCCAGCGCGCGGCCCTGCGCGCTCCAGAGCACCACGTCGCTGGCGCCGAGCTGCTCGCGCCAGCGCTCCAGCACAACGCCTGCGGCCACATCGCTGCTGTCGGCCAGGCTGGCGGCCAGACTGCGGGTCTTGGCCGCCCAGTCGGCGCTGACGGTGTCCAGGGCGCTGCGTCCCAGCTCCACGCCGGCGCGCAGCGCCGTCTCCACGCGCGCATCGAACCAGGTTTCGATCGCCCGGTTGACGAACTGGTACGACACCAGGTAGATCAACGCCCCTGGCACCACGCCCACCAGGCCAAAGATGGCCGCCAACTTGAGCAACAGCCAGCTGCCAAAACGCCGCCGCCGCAACCGCACCACCAGCCGCGCCGCCAGCCATAGCAGCACCCCCGCCAACACCGCCGCCACGCCCAGGTTGAGCACGAGCAGCCGGCTGTAGGTCGCCGGCTGCACGGCGCGATGGTCGGTGGCCAGGGCCAGCAGGTAAAACAGCACCAGGCCAACCCCCAAGATGAACACCAGCGCCAGCGCCAAAAACCAGCGCAGGTGGCGCGCGCGCTGCGCGTCGCGGGTGTGGGCTTCACTCATCCGCGGGGCTCCCGCCGGGCGGGCCGTCCGCCGTGGTGGCCGCCGCCATCGGCAACACGGCGCGCCAGAGCACGGCGGCATCGTGGGCGGCCAGCGGCAGCAGCTGCAAGGGCCGCGGCAGCTGGCCGGTGTCGATGCGAAATTCCACGGCCAGCCGTTCATCCCCCTGCCACGCGGCAGGGGGTGCGACACGCCAGCGCTGCACCGTGCTGACCAGGGCCAGGGCCTCGGGCAGGGTGTCGATGGTGCGGTGCAGGCCCGGCGCCAGCGCGCCATCGCTGGCCACAGGCCCGTCGTGGACACTCAGGCGCCAGCGCTGGGTCAAGGGCTGAAAAACCAGCCGCACGACGCGCACCGCGCTCGCCAGCTGTTGATCGGTCCAGTACCAGCGGGGTCGGCGCAGTTCCGCACGCCAGACGAAGTGCAAGGGCACCCCGCGCCAGGCGGCGTCGGCCAAAGGCGCTGGCAACTCGAAAGGCACCCGCGCCGACAGGGTCAAACCTTCGGCACTGCGGTGCAGTTGCCAGCTCGGCGCGCTGGCATGGGGCGCATCCGCCTGGGCCGCGTGCGCCCCATCCACCGCCAGCGCGGCCCCGGCCAACACCGCGAGGGCCAGGCGCACACAGGCACGGCGGCGCACGCATGCCGGCGCCGCGCCGGCACACGGGGGTTCAGGCCTTGCCCAGCAAGGCGTAGAAAAAACCGTCCATGCCACGCCGCGCATTGTCGCCCATGGCGTGCGCGGACACGAAGCGCTCGCCCTGCCCTGTTGCGTCGGCCGCAATGCCGCCGGGCAGCAAGTGGCCCGGGGCGGGCAAGACACGCGCATCCGGGTGGCACGCGAGAAAATCGGCAACCACGTCGGCGCCCTCCGCCCGAAACACCGAGCAGGTGGCATAGAGCAGCCGCCCCCCGGGGGCCAACAGCGGCCACAGTGCCGCCAGCAGCCGGCGCTGCTCGGCCGCCAGGCGCGGCACGTCCTCGGCGCGGCGCAGCCAGCGCACGTCCGGGTGGCGGCGCACGATGCCCGAGGCGCTGCACGGCGCGTCGAGCAAGATGGCGTCGAACGGCCGCCCGTCCCACCAGCGCTGCGGGGTGCCGGCGTCGGCGGTGAGCACGCGCACCGACCCGTCCACGGACAGGCGCAGCCGACGCATCGTGTCGTGGATGCGCTGGGTGCGCGTTGCGTCGGCGTCGAGCGCCCACAGCTCGAGGTCGGCGCGCTCGAGCAAATGGGCGCTCTTGCCGCCTGGGGCGGCGCAGGCGTCGAGCACCCGCGCACCCGGCGGCAGGCCCTGCCCCAACAGCAGCGGGGCCGCCATCTGCGCCGCGCCGTCCTGCACCGATACCGCCCCGTCCGCCCACCCCGGCAGGCGCTCCACGGGCACGGCCTGGGCCAGCACCAGCCCGTCGTCGCCGATCGGATCGGCCAGCCAGCCCAAACGGGCGAGCTGCTCCTGGTAGGCGGCGCGGCTGCCCTGTCGGCGGTTGACACGCAGCACCATGGGCGCGGGCTGGTTGGCAGCCTCCAACGCGGCCGCCCAGTGGTCGGGGTGGTCGTGCTGCAGCCGCTGCACCCACCAGTCGGGGTGGTTCCAGCGCCCCAGCGGCGTGGCACGCACCTGCGCCAGCAAGGCGTCGCGCTCGCGCAGGAAGCGGCGCAAGCACGCGTTGACAAAGCCGGCGAGCGCGGGCGCACGCAGCGCCGGCAGCGCGCGCACAGCCTGATCGACCACCGTGTGGGGGGCGTAGCCCGTGCCGTCGATCAGCAATGCCAACGCAGCTTCCAACAGACCCGACACAGCCGGGGCCGGCGGGCGCCGGGCCAGCAGGCCCGCCAGCGCCAGCGTTTCGCCGCCGTGGCGCAGCGTCAGGAACACCAGCGCCTGCACCCCCGGGCGCAGCCGGGCGGGCACCGCCGGCAGCACGTCGGCCAGCGAGCGGCCCTGCCGCACGGCGGCCACCGCGCGCGCCACGGCAGCGAGTTGTTCAGACAGCGCGACCGGCGTTGCCATGGGATGTCCGTGAGGCATGAACAGCAAACCCCGGCCGGGGGTACCGGGCCGGGGTTCAGGGGGACGAGCGGTCGGTTTACTCCGCCGCGGCGTCGGCATCCAGGGCCGACGCCGACAGGGCATCGGCTTCGGCATTGGCGCGGCGCTCTTCCTCGTCCATGCGCTCCTTGGCACGGCGCGCCTCGTGGAACGCCATGCCGGTGCCCGCAGGGATGAGGCGGCCGACGATCACGTTTTCCTTCAGGCCACGCAGCTCGTCCTTCTTGCCCATGATCGCGGCTTCGGTGAGCACGCGCGTGGTTTCCTGGAAGGAGGCGGCGGAGATGAAGGAATCCGTCGACAGCGACGCCTTGGTGATGCCCAGCAGCAGGTTTTTGAAGGTCGCGGGCGTCTTGCCTTCGGCGCGCAGCGCGTCGTTGGTGTTGAGGATCTCGGAGCGCTCGACCTGCTCGCCGGCGATGTAGTGGCTGTCGCCGGGGTTGTCCACCTCGACGCGCCGCAGCATCTGGCGCACGATCACTTCGATGTGCTTGTCGTTGATCTTCACACCTTGCAGGCGGTAGACGTCCTGCACCTCATCGACGATGTAGCGCGCCAGCTCCTCGATGCCCAGCAGCCGCAGGATGTCTTGCGGATCGGCCGGCCCGTCGACGATGAGCTCGCCCTTGTTGACCACCTGGCCTTCGTGCACGAGGATGCTCTTTTCCTTGGGCACGAGCTCTTCCCAGACCTTGCCGTCCGGGTCGGTGATTTGCAGCCGCACCTTGCCCTTGGTTTCCTTGCCGAACGACACCGTGCCGGTGATCTCGGCCAGGATGCCCTTGTCCTTGGGCGAGCGGGCCTCGAACAGCTCGGCCACGCGCGGCAGACCGCCGGTGATGTCGCGCGTCTTTTGCCCTTCGACCGGGATGCGCGCCAGCACCTCGCCGGGGTGGATGGCCTGCCCGTCGCGCACCTGGATCAGCGCGCCCACCGGGAAGGTCACCGTCACCGCGTGGTCGGTGCCCGGAATCTTGACCTCCTTGCCCTCGGCGTCGATGAGCTTGACCTGCGGGCGCACGACCTTGGTGGCGCCACGGCGCTTGGGGTCGATGACCACCAGCGTCGACAGGCCCGTGACCTCGTCGACCTGCTTGGCCACCGTCAAGCCCTCTTCGACGTTTTCGAACTTCACCACACCGGCGAATTCGGTGATGATGGGGCGCGTCAGCGGATCCCAGTTGGCCAGGATGGTGCCGGCCGTGATGCGCTGGTCGGCCTTGACCGCCAGGATGGCGCCGTAGGGCACCTTGTGGCGCTCGCGCTCGCGGCCGTTGTCGTCGTGGATGATGATTTCGCCCGAGCGCGCGATGACCACCAGCTCGCCCTTGGCGTTGGTGACGTAGCGCATGGTGCTGTTGAAGCCCACCACGCCGTTGGACTTGGCCTCGACGCTGGAGGCCACCGCCGCACGCGACGCCGCCCCGCCGATGTGGAAGGTGCGCATGGTGAGCTGCGTGCCCGGCTCACCGATCGACTGCGCGGCGATGACGCCGATCGCCTCGCCGACGTTGACCAGGCCGCCGCGGCCCAGGTCGCGCCCGTAGCAGCGCGCGCACACGCCATAGCGCGTCTCGCAGGTCAGCACGGTGCGCACCCGCACCTCGTCGATGCCGGCCTGCTCGATCAGGTCCACCGCGTCCTCGTCGAGCATCTGGCCGGCCGCGACCAGCACGCGCTGCGTCTCGGGATCGACGATGTCCTCGGCCGTGGTGCGGCCCAGGATGCGCTCGCGCAGGCTCTCGATGACCTCGCCGCCCTCGACGATAGCACGCATCAGCGTGCCGTTGCTTGTGCCGCAGTCCTCCTCGGTCACCACCAGGTCCTGCGTCACGTCCACCAGGCGGCGCGTGAGGTAGCCGGAGTTGGCGGTCTTGAGCGCCGTGTCCGCCAAGCCCTTGCGTGCGCCGTGCGTCGAGATGAAGTACTGCAGCACGTTCAAGCCCTCGCGGAAGTTCGCGGTAATGGGCGTCTCGATGATCGAGCCATCCGGCTTGGCCATGAGGCCGCGCATGCCGGCGAGCTGGCGAATCTGCGCCGCCGAACCCCGCGCGCCCGAGTCGGCCATCATGTAGATGGAGTTGAACGACTCCTGCTCCACCTCGTTGCCGTGGCGGTCGATGACCTTCTCCTTCTTGAGGTGCTCCATCATCACCTTGGAGATTTCGTCACCGGCCTTGCCCCAGATGTCGACCACCTTGTTGTAGCGCTCACCCGCGGTCACCAGACCGGAGGCGTACTGCTGGGCGATTTCCTTGACCTCGGCTTCGGCGCGCTCGATGATGGCCTGCTTTTCGGCCGGCACCAGCATGTCGTCGATGCAGATGGAGATGCCCGCCTGCGTCGCCAGCCGGAAGCCGTTTTGCAGCAGCTTGTCGGCAAAGACCACCGTCTCCTTCAGGCCGCACTTGCGGAACGACGCGTTGATGAGCTTGGAGATTTCCTTCTTCTTGAGCGGCTTGTCGATGAGCTCGAAGGGCAACCCCTTGGGCAGGATTTGCGACAGCAGCGCACGGCCCACGGTGGTGTCGCGCAGCTTGGTCACCGGCTGCAGCGCGCCGGTTTCCTTGTCCTTGATCCACTCCGTCAGGCGCACGCTCACGCGGCTGGTCAGCTCCACCGCGCCAGCGTCCAGCGCGCGCTGCACCTCATCGACGTCGGCAAAGACCATGCCCTCGCCCTTGCCGTTGATGCGCTCGCGCGTGGCGTAGTACAGCCCCAGCACCACGTCCTGCGACGGCACGATCGAGGGCTCGCCGTTGGCGGGGAAGAGCACGTTGTTGGACGACAGCATCAGCACGCGCGCTTCCATCTGCGCCTCGATGGACAGCGGCACGTGCACGGCCATCTGGTCGCCGTCGAAGTCGGCGTTGAACGCGGCACACACCAGCGGGTGCAGCTGGATCGCCTTGCCTTCGATGAGCACCGGCTCGAACGCCTGGATGCCCAGGCGGTGCAGCGTGGGCGCCCGGTTGAGCAGCACCGGGTGCTCCTTGATGACGTCTTCCAGGATGTCCCACACCACCGGCGTGCCGGCCTCGACCTCTTTCTTGGCCGCCTTGATGGTGGTGGCAATGCCCATCTGCTCCAGCCGCGCGAAGATGAACGGCTTGAACAGCTCGAGCGCCATCAGCTTGGGCAGACCGCACTGGTGCAGCTTGAGCGTGGGGCCCACCACGATCACCGAACGGCCCGAGTAGTCCACGCGCTTGCCCAGCAGGTTCTGGCGGAAGCGCCCGCTCTTGCCCTTGATCATGTCGGCCAGCGACTTGAGCGCGCGCTTGTTGGCGCCGGTCATCGCCTTGCCGCGGCGGCCGTTGTCGAGCAGGCTGTCGACGGCTTCCTGCAGCATGCGCTTTTCGTTGCGCGCGATGATTTCGGGCGCCTTGAGCTCGAGCAAGCGCTTGAGGCGGTTGTTGCGGTTGATGACGCGCCGGTACAGGTCGTTGAGGTCCGAGGTGGCAAAGCGCCCGCCGTCGAGCGGCACCAGCGGACGCAGGTCCGGCGGCAGCACCGGCAGCACCTCCAGGATCATCCACTCGGGCTTGATGCCGGACTTCTTGAACGCTTCGAGCACCTTCAGGCGCTTGGCGTTTTTCTTGACCTTCATCTCCGAGCCGGTCAGGTCGTTGCGCAGCTTCTCGATCTCGGTGTCGAGGTCGATGCTCTGCAGCAGCTCCTTGATGCCTTCGGCGCCCATTTTGGCGACGAATTCATCGCCGTATTCGCGGCGCTTGGCGTCGTAGTCGTCCTCGGACATGATGCTGAACTTCTTCAGCGGCGTCATGCCGGGGTCCACCACCACATAGGCCTCGAAGTACAGCACGCGCTCGATGTCGCGCAGCGTCATGTCGAGCACCAGGCCCAGGCGGCTGGGCAGCGACTTCAGGAACCAGATGTGCGCGCAGGGTGCGGCCAGCTCGATGTGCCCCATGCGCTCGCGGCGCACCTTGGTCTGCGTCACTTCGACGCCGCACTTCTCGCAGATCACCCCGCGGTGCTTGAGGCGCTTGTACTTGCCGCACAGGCACTCGTAGTCCTTGATGGGGCCAAAGATCTTGGCGCAAAACAGACCGTCGCGCTCGGGCTTGAAGGTGCGGTAGTTGATGGTCTCGGGCTTTTTGACCTCACCGAACGACCACGACCGGATCTTCTCAGGCGAAGCCAGACCGATCTTGATGGCGTCGAAGTGCTCGTCGGGCGTGAACTGCTTGAACAGGTCGAGCAAGGATTTCATGGCTACGTCCTCGATTTAGCGCTTCAGTTGCGTTCCAGCTCGATGTCGATACCGAGCGAGCGAATTTCCTTGACCAGCACGTTGAACGACTCCGGCATGCCGGCGTCGATCGCGTGCTCGCCCTTGACGATGCTTTCGTACACCTTGGTGCGGCCCTGCACGTCGTCGGACTTGACGGTGAGCATCTCCTGCAGCACGTAGGACGCGCCGTAGGCCTCCAGCGCCCAGACTTCCATCTCGCCAAAGCGCTGACCGCCAAACTGCGCCTTGCCGCCCAGCGGCTGCTGCGTGACCAGCGAGTACGGGCCGGTCGAGCGCGCGTGCATCTTGTCGTCCACCAGGTGGTGCAGCTTGAGGTAGTGCATGTAGCCCACGGTGGTCTTGCGCTCCAGCGGATCGCCGGTGCGGCCGTCGTAGAGCTGGGCCTGAGTGCGCGACTCGGTCAGCCCCTTGGCCTTGGCAACGTCGTCCGGATAGGCCAGGCGCAGCATGGCGCGGATCTGCTCTTCGCTGGCACCGTCGAACACCGGCGAGGCAAACGGCACGCCCTTGGTGAGCTCGCGCGCCATGGCGACGATCTCGTCGTCCGACAGGTCGTCAAGGTTTTCCTTGCGGCCGGTGGAGTTGTAGATCGTGTCGAGGAAGCGGCGCAGCTCGGCCACGTCGGCCTGGCGCTGCAGCATCTCGCCGATGCGCTCGCCCAGCCCCTTGGCAGCCCAGCCCAGGTGGACCTCGAGCACCTGCCCGATGTTCATGCGCGAGGGCACGCCCAGCGGGTTGAGCACGATGTCCACCGGCGTACCGTCGGCCATGTAGGGCATGTCCTCGACCGGCACGATCTTGGACACCACGCCCTTGTTGCCGTGGCGGCCGGCCATCTTGTCGCCGGGCTGCAGACGGCGCTTGACGGCCAGATAGACCTTGACCATCTTGAGCACGCCCGCGGGCAGCTCATCGCCCTGGGTCAGCTTGCGGCGCTTTTCCTCGAACGCCAGGTCGAAGCTGTGGCGCGTGGCTTCCAGCGCGTTCTTGATCGACTCCATCTGCGCGGCCAGGTCGTCGTCGGCGACGCGGATGTCGAACCAGTGGTGCTTGTCCACCTCGGCCAGGTATTCCTTGGTCAGCACCGTGCCCTTGGCCAGCTTCTTCGGCCCGCCGTTGGCGGTCTTGCCAATCAGCAGCTTTTCCAGGCGGTCGTAGGCATCGGCCTCGACGATGCGCAGCTGGTCATTCAGGTCCAGACGGTAGCGCTTGAGCTCGTCGTCGATGATCTGCTGCGCCCGCTTGTCGCGCTGGATGCCTTCGCGCGTGAAGACCTGCACATCGATCACCGTGCCCTGCGAGCCCTGCTCGACGCGCAACGAGGTGTCCTTCACGTCGGAGGCCTTCTCGCCGAAGATGGCGCGCAGCAGTTTTTCCTCGGGCGTCAGCGTGGTCTCGCCCTTGGGCGTGACCTTGCCCACCAGCACGTCGCCGGGCTGCACCTCGGCACCCACGTAGATGATGCCCGACTCGTCCAGGCGGTTGAGCTGCTGCTCCGACAGGTTGGGGATGTCGCGCGTGATTTCCTCCGGCCCGAGCTTGGTGTCGCGCGCCATGACCACCAGCTCCTCGATGTGGATGCTGGTGTAGCGCTCCTCGGCCACCACCTTCTCGGAAATCAGGATCGAGTCCTCGAAGTTGTAGCCGTTCCAGGGCATGAAGGCGATCAGCATGTTTTGGCCGATCGAGATCTCGCCCAGGTCGGTGGAGGCGCCGTCGGCGATCACGGCACCCTTGTGGATGCGCTCGCCCTTCTTGACGATCGGGCGCTGGTGGATGTTGGTGTTCTGGTTGGAGCGCTGGTACTTGATCAGGTTGTAGATGTCCACGCCCACTTCACCGGCCACCGCCTCGTCGTCGTTGACGCGGATGACGATGCGGTTGGCATCGACGTAGTCCACCACGCCGCCGCGCTTGGCCACCACCACGGTGCCCGAGTCGATCGCCGCCACGCGCTCGATGCCAGTGCCCACCAGCGGCTTTTCCGGCCGCAGCACGGGCACGGCCTGGCGCGACATGTTGGCGCCCATGAGCGCGCGGTTGGCGTCGTCGTGCTCCAGGAACGGCACCAGCGAGGCCGCCACCGACACGATCTGCGCCGGCGAAACGTCCATGTACTGCACGCGGTCGGGCGTGGTCAGGATCGATTCGCCCTTCTCACGCGCCGACACCAGCTCGCCCACCAGCCGGCCCTCCGCATCGAGCTCGGCGTTGGCCTGCGCGATGATGTATTTGCCCTCTTCGATGGCCGACAGGTAGTCGATCTGGTTGGTCACCTTGCCATCGATCACGCGGCGGTACGGCGTTTCGATGAAGCCGTATTCGTTGAGGCGCGCGTAGAGCGCCAGCGAGTTGATCAGGCCAATGTTGGGGCCTTCGGGCGTTTCGATCGGGCACACACGGCCGTAGTGCGTGACGTGCACGTCGCGCACCTCGAAGCCGGCGCGCTCGCGCGTCAGACCGCCCGGGCCCAGGGCCGAGACGCGGCGCTTGTGCGTGATCTCGGCCAGCGGGTTGGTCTGGTCCATGAACTGCGACAGCTGCGACGCGCCGAAGAACTCCTTGAGCGCCGCGGAAATCGGCTTGGAGTTGATCAGGTCGTGCGGCATCAGCGGCTCTTGCTCGGCCTGGCCCAGGCGCTCCTTGACCGCCTTTTCGATGCGCGCCAGGCCGGTGCGGTACTGGTTTTCGGCCAGCTCGCCCACGCAGCGCACGCGGCGGTTGCCCAGGTGGTCGATGTCGTCCACCTCGCCCTTGCCGTTGCGCAAGTCCACGAAGATCTTGACCACGGCCATGATGTCCTCGTTGGTCAGGACCATCGGGCCTTCCGGCGTGTCGCGGCCCACGCGGGCGTTGAACTTCATGCGCCCGACGCGCGACAGGTCGTAGGTCTCCGGGTTGTAGAACAGGCGGTGGAACAGCGCCTGCACCGCGTCCTCGGTGGGCGGCTCGCCGGGGCGCATCATGCGGTAGATCGCCACACGGGCGGCAAACTCATCGGCCGTCTCGTCGATGCGCAGCGTCTGGCTGATGTAGGGGCCCTGGTCGAGCTCGTTGGTGTAGATGCAGGGCAGCTCCTGCACGCCGGCGGCGCGCAGCTTCTTGAGCAGCGTCTCGGTCAGCTCGTCGTTGGCACGGGCGATGATTTCGCCCGTGTCCGGATCGACGATGTTCTTGGCCACCACGCGGCCGATCAGGTAGTCCTCCGGCACGCTGATGTGGGTGGTGCCGGCCTGCTCGAGCTCGCGCACGTGGCGCGCGGTGATGCGCTTGTCCTTGGCCACGACCACCTTGCCGTTGGCGTCGGTGATGTCAAAGCGTGCCACCTCGCCCTTGAGGCGCTCGGGCACGAAGGCCATGAGCGCGCCGCTGTCCATCAGGCGGAAGTGGTCGTTGACGTAGAAGTTGGCCAGGATCGCTTCCGGCGTCAGGCCAATGGCCTTGAGCAGGATGGTCACCGGCATCTTGCGGCGGCGGTCGACGCGGAAGTACAGCAGGTCCTTGGGGTCGAACTCGAAGTCCAGCCACGAACCGCGGTAGGGGATGATGCGCGCCGAAAACAGCAGCTTGCCCGAGCTGTGGGTCTTGCCCTTGTCGTGCTCGAAAAACACACCGGGCGAGCGGTGCAGCTGGCTGACGATCACGCGCTCGGTGCCGTTGATGATGAAGGAGCCCTTGTCGGTCATCAGGGGCACTTCGCCCATGTAGACCTCTTGCTCCTTGACCTCTTTGACCACCTTGGACTGCGGGGTCGAGGCCTCGCGGTCGTAGATGATGAGCTGCACGCGCGCGCGCACCGCCGAGGCATAGGTCAGGCCGCGCGTTTGGCACTCGCGCACGTCGAACACCGGCTTGCCCAGCGTGTACTCGACGAACTTCATCTCCACGAAGCCGTTGTGCGACACGATCGGGAAGGCCGACTCGAACGCCGCTTGCAGGCCAACCGGCTTGCGCTCGCGCGGCGGCACATCGGCCTGCAAAAACGCGGTGTACGCGTCTTTTTGCATCTGCAGCAGGTAGGGGATTTCCAACACGCTGTCGCGGCTGCCAAAGCTCTTGCGGATGCGCTTGCGTTCGGTGTAGGAATAGTGGGCCATGAGATCTCCGGGCTTGAGGTCTGCGGCGACTGGGCGGTGCGCACCGGCGGTGCGCCCGTGGGGATTCTTGGCGACCGGCCCCTACCGGTCTCTGGGCGGACGGCCCGCGCGGCGCGCGCAGGCCCGAACCAAGCGGTCTTGCTGCAGTCGGGGTCAGAAGACACGGCAAAACGGTTGTGGCAACCGCTTTGCCGTGCGCTCTGCAAGCGGCAAAGGCTGGAGGCCCCAGCAGGCACTCCAGCCCTTGACGGTCGAGCCGATTACTTGAGTTCGGCCTTGGCGCCGGCTTCTTCCAGCTTCTTCTTGGCGGCTTCGGCGTCGGCCTTGGGCATGCCTTCCTTGACGGTCTTGGGCGCGCCATCGACCAGGTCCTTGGCTTCCTTGAGGCCCAGGCCGGTAATTTCGCGCACGGCCTTGATCACGCCAACCTTGTTCGAACCGGCTTCCTTGAGGATCAGGTCGAACTCGGTCTTTTCTTCGGCGGCCGGAGCGGCAGCACCACCGCCCGCAGCGGCCGGGGCGGCCATCGCCGCGGCGCTGACGCCAAACTTCTCTTCAATCGCCTTGACCAGGTCGTTGAGCTCCATCACCGTCATGGTGTCCAGAGCGGCCAGGAATGCGTCTTTATCGAATGCCATGATGATTTCCTAGATACGGTTGAATGGGGGACGATGGGCCGGATCAGGCGGGCTGCGCCTCGCCCTTTTGCTCGGCCAGGGCCGCCACGACGCGCGCCAGGCGGGACACCGGCGACTGCATGAGGCCCAGCAACTGCGACAGCAGCACTTCCTTGGAGGGAATGCTCGCCAGCGATTTGACGCCGTTGACATCGAGCGGCTTGCCGGCATAGACACCGCCGCGCAGGACCATCTTGTCGTTGGTCTTGGCGAACTCGACCACCACTTTCGCGGCGGCCACGGCGTCTTCCGAGAAGCCGTAGATGAGCGGACCGGTCATCTGCTCGACGGCGACCTCGAAGGGCGTGCCAGCGACGGCGCGCCGCGCCAGGGTGTTCTTCAGCACGCTGAGCGACACCCCGGCCTTGCGGGCCTCGACACGCAACTTCGTGAGGTCTGCCACCGTGATGCCGCGGTACTCGGCCATCACCAGCGTCTGCGCTTTGGCGGCGAGCGCCGACACCTCGTCGATGACGGCTTGCTTCTCACTGCGGTTCAGACTCAAGGTTGACTCCTTCAAAACACAACCCCATCGGGGGTTGCGCACCGGTTGCAGCGATCAACCGTTTCTGGAAACCGCACCGGTTGCCCCGGCACCCGATTCCATCCGCGGCGGGATCGCCATCTGCGCTGGCTGCCCGGGTGGGGCATTTAGGCGGGCCGCAACCCGCACCAGCGGTCTTGGATGGCTCCCCGGCCCGAGGGCCGGAGACCCACCTCCCGACCGCGGCGCAACAACGCTTGCGCCGCAGCCGTCATACCACTCAACCCGCCACCGAGATGGTTTGCGGATCGACACGCACCCCGACCCCCATGGTCGAGGACACCGCGACTTTGCGCAGGTATTGCCCCTTGGCCGCGGCCGGCTTGGCCTTGTTGAGCGCCTCGATCAGCGCAGCCAGGTTGCCCTGCAGCTTGTCGGTGTCGAACGAACGGCGGCCAATCGTGGTGTGCACGATGCCGGCCTTGTCGACGCGGAACTGCACCTGACCCGCCTTGGCGTTGCGCACCGCGGCGGCGACATCCGGCGTCACCGTCCCGACCTTGGGGTTGGGCATCAAGCCGCGCGGACCCAGAATCTGGCCGAGCTGGCCGACCACGCGCATCGCATCGGGCGCGGCGATCACGACATCGAAGTCGATGTTGCCCGCCTTGACCTGGGCCGCCAGATCGTCGAAGCCGACGATGTCCGCGCCCGCGGCCTTGGCCTCTTCGGCCTTGGCGCCTTGCGCAAACACGGCGACGCGCTTGGTTTTGCCGGTGCCGTTGGGCAGCACCACCGCACCGCGCACCACCTGGTCCGACTTGCGCGGATCGACGCCGAGCTGCACCGCCACGTCCACCGACTCATCGAACTTGGCGGTGGCGCATTCCTTGACGATGGCCAGCGCCTCGTTGACGGGGTACAGCTTGGTCGAATCGACCTTGCCCTGCAGGGCCTTTTGCTTCTTGGTCAGCTTCGCCATGTCAGACACCCTCCACGATCACGCCCATCGAACGGGCCGAACCCGCGATGGTCTTGACCGCCGCCTCGAGGTCGGCCGCGGTCATGTCCTTCATCTTGGCCTTGGCGATTTCTTCGAGCTGGGCTCGGGTGATCTTGCCGACCTTTTGCGCGTGCGGCTTGGACGAACCCTTGTCGAGCTTGATCGCCTTCTTGATCAGGGTCGTCGCCGGCGGCGTCTTGATGACGAAGGTGAAGCTCTTGTCCGCGTAGGCGGTGATCACCACCGGCAGCGGCAAGCCAGGCTCGACACCCTGGGTCTGGGCGTTGAACGCCTTGCAGAACTCCATGATGTTGAGGCCGCGCTGACCCAGCGCCGGACCAATCGGGGGAGAGGGGTTGGCTTTACCCGCTGGCACTTGCAGCTTGATGAAGCCGACAATTTTCTTGGCCATGTCTGTGTTGCTCCTGCGAGTTCGAGCGGTGCGCCGCCATCTGGCACCCACGCACCTCCTCGCGCGAAGACCCGGTGGTTTACCGCACCCGGCGCTCGCTTGCCGCGCCGCCTGCTGCGCCCGCCGTCGCCGAGCCGACCTCGACAGCGGAAAGCCCGCACCTACGGCGCGGGCCAGTGAACTAAGTATTATACCAACTTTAGGTGGCGGCGTGTGATCAGGTTTTTTCGACCTGGTTGAACTCCAGCTCCACCGGGGTGGCGCGACCAAAGATCGTCACCGACACGCGCAGCTTGTTCTTCTCGTAGTTGACCTCTTCGACCGTGCCGTTGAAGTCGGCGAACGGGCCTTCCTTGACGCGCACCAGCTCGCCGATTTCGAACTCGACCTTGTGGCGCGGCTTGTCGGCGCCCTCTTGCATTTGGCCGATGATTTTTTGCACCTCCTCTTCGGAGATGGGTGTGGGCCGGTTGCGCGCGCCACCCACGAAGCCGGTCACCTTGCTGGTGTTTTTGACCAGGTGCCAGGTGTCGTCGTCCATGACCATTTCCACCAGCACGTAGCCGGGGAAGAACTTGCGCTCGGTGGTGCGCTTGACGCCGTTTTTGATCTCGACCACTTCTTCGGTCGGCACCAGGATGCGCCCGAACTTGTGCTGCATGCCGGCGCGCTGCACGCGCTCGAGGATGTTGCGCTCGGCCGCCTTTTCCATGCCGGAGTAGGCGTGCACGACATACCAGCGCATGCCCTCGGCAGGGGTCGCGCTCATCGGCGCTGCCGCGTTCGTCTCGCTCATATTCACCTCCAACCCAGGATCAGGCCGTAGAGGACCCACTCCAGGAGCTTGTCCGTCAGCCACAGAAACAGCGCCATGACCACCACGAACGCAAACACGTAGGCCGTCATCTGAACGGCCTCTTTGCGCGTGGGCCAGACGACTTTCTTGACTTCCTTGATGGCGTCGCGCCCAAAGCCGATCAGGCGCTGGCCGGGCGTGGCGGTGGCGCCGATCCCCAGCGCCACGGCGATCGCGACCAACAGCGCGGCCCATTGCGCCCAGGCACCTTGTCCGCCCAACCCATAAAAGCCCACGAACCCGAGCAGGACGCACAAAGCAGCAGCCGCCAACTTGGCCTTGTCCGCGCCCGTGCCGACGGTTTCGACATCCGTTGAGGCCATTGTCCCCACACCTTCACAAGCTTGCGTTGCGCCACCCGTGCGGCGCACCAGAAACACAAGCCCGCTGCGGTCCGAAGACACGGGCGGGCTTGATCGACATCACCGGCAATCTGACGCCAATCACCGGTTGGCAGGGGCAGAGGGAATCGAACCCCCAACCTTCGGTTTTGGAGACCGACGCTCTGCCAATTGAGCTATACCCCTACAGCGACCGCCCCGGGGAGGACGGTCACGCCAAACTCAGACTCACTCGATGATCTTGGAGACCACGCCGGCGCCGACGGTGCGGCCGCCTTCGCGGATCGCAAAGCGCAGACCTTCTTCCATCGCGATCGGGGCGATCAGCTTGACCGTGATGGTCACGTTGTCGCCCGGCATCACCATCTCCTTGTCCTTGGGCAGCTCGATGGCGCCGGTGACGTCGGTGGTGCGGAAGTAAAACTGCGGCCGGTAGTTGTTGAAGAACGGGGTGTGGCGCCCGCCTTCTTCCTTGCTCAGCACGTAGACCTCACCGGTGAAGTGGGTGTGCGGCGTGATCGAGCCGGGCTTGGCCAGCACTTGGCCGCGCTCGACTTCTTCGCGCTTGGTGCCGCGCAGCAAGATGC
>NZ_VJOL01000054.1 GCF_007556705.1 Tepidimonas thermarum
ACGATGAGAGGCAGTCAAGACTTCCAGGGGGCGATGTTCAGCTACATCAGCCTCGAAGAGCGCGTGCCGCAGGCGCACCCACTGCGCAAGCTGCGCGCCGTGGTCGATGCGCTGCTGGCAACCATGACCGCCCCCGCCCGCAAGACCGCCGCCAAGAGCATCGTCACCGAAAGCCGCGACATCGAACGCGCCGTCGCCCTCATCCAGCTCGGGGCGCGGCTGCAGGTGCTCGAGAGCGAAACGCAGCTCTCCTACGAAAAGCTGCTGCGCCTGTACAAGGAGGTCACGGGCCGCTCGCCCAGCAAGGGGCAGTTGCCCTTCTCCACCGACTACTTTTTGCAGTGGCAGCCCAACATCCACGCCTCGCTGTTCGAAAACATCCGCCAGTCGCTGCTCAAGACCGTGGCGCTGGAGGACATCGACGCCATCATGAAGGCCTACCGCCTGTATGAGGAGCAGATGCGCGTGTGCGGCATCGAGCCGCTGCTGAGCTTCACCCGCGCTTGGCGCCTGAGCCGCTTCATGGACGCCGGCATGCTGGTGCGCGCCCGCTGCACCTGCTGCGGCGGGCACTTCGTGGCCGACCCGTACATCAACACCCGCCACTACGTGTGCGGCCTGTGCAAGCCACCGGCGCGTGCCGGCAAGGGCCGTGCCGAAGGGGCGCTGCGCGCCGAGGTGTGACGCTGCCGGCGCTGGCGTACCATCGCGGGCATGCCCTGCGACACGTCCCCCCCCGTTGCCCCCGCGGCTTTGCCGGCGCGCCCGGCGGATGCGGCCGTGCAGGCACGCATCGACGCCTTTGCCGGCCTCGACCGGGTGCACGCGGGCTCGCTCATCATCTCGGTGTTTGGCGACGCGGTGCTGCCGCGCGGGGCGCGGCTGTGGCTGGGCAGCCTGATCCAGCTGCTGGAGCCGCTGGGCATCAACGAGCGCCTGGTGCGCACCGCCGTCTACCGCCTGGTGCAGGAGGGCTGGCTGACCACCGAAGCGCACGGCCGGCGCACCGATTACATGCTGACCGCGGCGGGGCGTGCCCGGTTCGAGGAGGCCTCGCGCCAAATCTATGCCGCGCGCGCGCCGCGCTGGGATTTGCACTGGCGGCTGCTGCTTTTGACCGGCACGCTGCCGGCGCGCGCGCGCGAACGGCTGCGCCGCTCGCTGTTCTGGCAGGGGTATGGCGAGCTGCCGGGCGGCGTCTTCGTGCACCCCAGCGCCGACCTGCCCGCGACCTTCGAGGCCCTGCAGGCCGACGGCCTGGGGGCCTGCCGCGCGGCGCTGCTGCCGTTGCGGGCCGAGCGGCTGCCGGTGCGCGGCACCGCGCCCGACCGCGACCTGGTGCGCCAGGCCTGGAACCTGGAAGCGCTGGCCGACGCCTATGGCGCCTTCGTGGCGCGCTACGCCCCGCTGCTGGCCGCGCTGCAGACGCACGGCGCGCCCACGCCGCAGCGGGCGTTTTTGGCGCGCACGCTGCTCATCCACGACTGGCGCCGCCTGCTGTTGCGCGACCCGCAGCTGCCCGAGGAGCTGCTGCCACGCGACTGGCCGGGTGAGCGCGCGCGCCACGTCTGCCGCGGCCTGTATCGCTTGCTGCTGGAGGCGGCCGAGCAGCACCTGGACGAACGGCTGCACCTGGCCGACGGCCACGTGCCCGCGGCCGCCAACTGGCTGTGGCAGCGCTTCGAGCCGCTGGAAGACGAGTGCTCGCTGGGCGCCCCGCGCGCGCTGTGAGGTTGGCGCAAGCCGTCCATCGGTTGAGGCGGTGCCATCCCGGTGCCGCGGCGTTTTCCAAGGGTAAACCCTAGTGCGCGGGCGGCCGCTTTTGTTTGATACTGAAAGTCAGATTGAATCATCGACTTTTGTATCACAATGACCGCTGCCGCTGCCACCACCCCCTCCGAGCCCCAGGCCCTGGCCGAGGCCGCCGCCGCCGCCATGTGGACCCGTGACCGCGCCTGCCAGGCCCTGGGCATGCGACTGGAGTCGGTGGCGCCGGGGCGCGCCGTCATGTCGATGCCGGTGCGCGCCGACATGGTCAATGGCCACGCGATGTGCCACGGCGGCCTCATCTTCACGCTGGCCGACAGCGCCTTTGCCTACGCGTGCAACAGCCACAACCACAACACCGTGGCCGCGGCCTGCACCATCGATTTTCTGGCACCGGCGCGCGAGGGCGACGTGCTCGAGGCCGAGGCGGTCGAGCGCGCGCTGGCCGGCCGCAGCGGGGTGTACGACATCACCGTGCGCGTGCGCGGCGGCCACACCGTTGCCCTGTTTCGCGGACGCAGCCACCGCATCGCCGGCGAGGTGATCGCGGGCCTGGCGGCAGCCTCCGCCGAGGCGCGCTGAACTGCCGCCATACCCCAAGCGTTTCCCCGAGGAGTCCCCCGATGCCCGTCAAAACCCCGCGCCCTGGTGACCTGGAGCCGATCGAGACCGCCAGCCGCGACGAACTCGCCGCGCTGCAGCTCGAGCGCCTGAAGTGGAGCGTGCGCCACGCCTACGACAACGTGCCGCACTACCGCGCCAAGTTCGACGCCGCGGGCGTGCACCCGGACGACCTCAAGACCCTGGCCGACCTGGCCAAATTTCCCTTCACCACCAAAGCGGACCTGCGCGACAACTACCCCTTTGGCATGTTTGCCGTGCCGCGTGAGCGCGTG
Source organism: Tepidimonas thermarum (assembly GCF_007556705.1). GTDB lineage: Bacteria > Pseudomonadota > Gammaproteobacteria > Burkholderiales > Burkholderiaceae_C > Tepidimonas > Tepidimonas thermarum. The sequence continues at coordinate 2,664 of NZ_VJOL01000054.1, forward strand.
GTGCGCATCCACGCCTCCTCGGGCACCACGGGCAAGCCCACCGTGGTCGGCTACACCCAGCGCGACATCGACACCTGGGCCAATTTGGTGGCGCGCTCCATCCGCGCCGCCGGCGGGCGCGCCGGCGACATCGTGCACGTGGCCTATGGCTACGGCCTGTTCACCGGCGGGCTGGGGGCCCACTACGGCGCCGAGCGGCTCGGCTGCACGGTCATCCCGATGTCGGGCGGGCAAACCGAGCGCCAGGTGCAGCTCATCATGGACTTCAAGCCCGACATCATCATGGTCACGCCCTCGTACTCGCTGGTCATCGCCGAGGAGTTCGAGCGTCTGGGCATCGGGCCGGAGCAGATTCCGCTCAAGGTCGGCATCTTTGGCGCCGAGCCGTGGGGCGAGGGCATGCGCGCCGAAATCGAGCGCAAGCTGGGCCTCGACGCCGTGGACATCTACGGCCTGTCCGAGGTGATGGGGCCGGGCGTGGCCAACGAGTGCATCGAAACCAAAGACGGCCCGGTCATCTGGGAGGACCACTTCTACCCCGAGATCATCGACCCCGACACCGGCGAGGTGCTGCCCGATGGCGAGGAGGGCGAGCTGGTCTTCACCTCGCTGACCAAGGAGGCCATGCCCATCATCCGCTACCGCACCCGCGACCGCACGCGGCTGCTGCCGCCCACGGCGCGCAGCTTCCGCCGCATGGGGCGCATCACCGGCCGCACCGACGACATGATCATCCTGCGCGGGGTCAACGTGTTCCCGACGCAGATCGAGGAGCAGATCCTGCGCGACGCCCAGCTGTCGGGCAACTACCTGCTGGTGCTCACGCGCGACGGCCACCTGGACCAGCTCGAGGTGCGCTGCGAGCTGCAGCGCCACCTGAGCGGCCGGCTCACCGACGCCGAGCGCGCCACCATCGCGCGCGAGCTTGCGCATCGCATCAAGACCTTCATCGGCGTGAGCACGCGGGTGACCGTGCTCGACGCCGACAGCCTGCCGCGCACCCAGACGGGCAAGGCCAAGCGGGTGCAGGACGACCGCCCCCGCACCGCCTGACGCCACCGCCCCTTCCGAGCCACCGGAGACCCGCCATGTACACCCAAGCGCTGAGCATCCCCGACCCCGCCGGCAAGGTCCAGCCGATCCAGCCGGACGAGCCGGCCGACAAGCTGGACGCCTTCCAGGCCCGCATCGACGCCGACGGCCGCATCGAGCCGCAGGACTGGATGCCCGAGGCCTACCGCAAAACGCTGATCCGCCAAATCAGCCAGCACGCCCACAGCGAGGTGGTCGGCATGCTGCCGGAGGGCAACTGGATCACCCGGGCGCCCAGCCTCAAGCGCAAGGCCATCCTGCTGGCCAAGGTGCAGGACGAGGGCGGCCACGGCCTGTACCTGTACTCGGCGGCCGAGACGCTGGGCGTCAGCCGCGCCGAGCTGATCGAGCAGCTGCTCACGGGCCGCGCCAAGTACAGCTCGATCTTCAACTACCCGACGCTGAACTGGGCCGACGTCGGCGTCATCGGCTGGCTGGTGGACGGCGCGGCGATCATGAACCAGATCCCGCTGTGCCGCTGCAGCTACGGGCCGTACGCGCGCGCGATGATCCGCATCTGTAAGGAAGAAAGCTTCCACCAGCGCCAGGGCTACGAGCTGCTGCTGACCATGATGCGCGGCACCGAGGCGCAGCGCCGCATGGTGCAAGACGCCGTCGACCGCTGGTGGTGGAAGTGCCTGGCGATGTTCGGCCCGCCCGACAGCGCCAGCGTGCACAGCGAGCAGAGCATGCGCTGGGGCATCAAGCGCATCAGCAACGACGAGCTGCGCCAGAAGTTCGTCGACGCTACCGTGCCGCAGGCCGAGGTGCTGGGCGTGACGTTGCCCGACCCGAAGCTGAAGTGGAACCCCGAGCGCGGCCACTACGACTTCGGCGAGATCGACTGGGAAGAGTTCTGGCAGACCGTCAACGGCCACGGCCCCTGCAACAAGGAGCGCCTGGCCACCCGCGTCAAGGCGCACGAGGACGGTGCCTGGGTGCGCGAAGGCGCCCTGGCCCACGCCCGCAAGCGCCGCCAGCGCGAACAGGCGGCCGCGGCCTGAGCCCCGCCCAGCCGCCCCGGACCCCATCGACCCCGTGGAGCACACCCCATGAGCACTACCCCATCCTCCGAGAGCGCGGGCGCGCCCGAGCGCACCACCCCCGCCCTGAAAGACTGGCCCCTGTGGGAGGTCTTCGTGCGCAGCAAGCAGGGCCTGGAACACAAACACTGCGGCAGTCTGCACGCCGCCGACGCCGAGCACGCGCTGCAAATGGCGCGCGACATCTACACCCGCCGCCAAGAGGGCGTGAGCATCTGGGTCGTGCCCTCGGCGGCCATCGTCGCCAGCCGGCCCGAGGACAAGGGCGAATTCTTCGAGCCCGCGGCGGACAAGATCTACCGCCACCCGACCTTCTACGACATCCCGGCCGAAGTGGGGCACATGTGATGGACGCCGTGGCCACCGAAACGGGCGTGCTGCTCGACTACCTGCTGCACCTGGGCGACAACGCCCTGGTGCTGGCGCAGCGCAACTGCCAGTGGTGCGGGGTGGGCCCCGTGCTGGAAGAAGACTTGGCGCTGGCCAACCAGAGCCTGGACCTCATCGGTCAGGCGCGGCTGCTCTACCAGGAGGCGGCGCGGGTGCAGGGTGGCGGCGCCACCGAAGACACGCTGGCGTACTTCCGCGACGACACCGCGTTTCGCAACTACGTGCTGTTGGAGCTGCCAGCCAGCCTGCCGCGCGTCGGCTACGCGCAAGGCGACATGGACTGGGGCGTCACGCTGGCGCGCAATTTCCTCTACAGCGCGCTGATGGTGCCGCTGTGGGAGGCGCTGCAAAACTCCGGTCACGCACCGCTGGCCGCGATTGCCGCCAAGTCGCTCAAAGAGGCGCGCTACCACCTGCGCCACGCCAGCGAGTGGGTGGTGCGCCTGGGCGACGGCACCGACGAATCGCATGCGCGCATGCAGGCCGCTTTCGACCACCTCATGCCCTACACGCAGGAGTTCTGGGTGCCCAGCGACTTCGAGCGTGCGGCGGTCGAAGCGGGCATCGGCGTGGACGTCACCGCCCTGCAAGCGGGCTGGCGCGCCACCGTGGCCGCCACGCTGCAGGAAGCCACGCTGCGCGTGCCGTCCGACCAGGGCTACGTGCCGCAGGGCAAAAACGGCGTGCACTCCGAGCACCTGAGCTACCTGCTGGCCGAAATGCAGTCGGTCGCACGCGCCCATCCCGGCGCGCAGTGGTGAGGCCCGTGTCCACCCAGTCCGCCATGACCACGACCGCCGTCCCGCCCGTCAACGCCGACACGCTCGCACGTGTGCGCGCTGCCCTCGATGCCTTGACCGACCCGGAAATCCCCGTCGTCACGCTGGCCGAGATGGGCATTGTGCGCGACGTGCGCGCGGCGCCGGACGACCCATCGCAGGTGGAGGTGGTGATCACCCCCACCTACAGCGGTTGCCCGGCGATGGGCCAGATCGAAGACGACGTGCGCGCCACGTTGCAGCGCCTCGGGGTGCCGGCGCGCGTGGTCACGCAACTGGCGCCGGCCTGGACCACGGATTGGATGAGCGACGCCGCGCGCGAGAAGCTGCGCGCCTACGGCATCGCCCCGCCGGGCCGCTGCCAGGCCGAAGCCGGCAGCCCCGGCGCGCACGTCGTGCGTTGGGTGCCGCGCGCCGCGGATGCCGTGGCCTGCCCGCGCTGCGGCTCCACCCACACGCGCGAGGTGTCGCGTTTTGGTTCCACCGCCTGCAAGGCGCTGTGGCAGTGCCTGGATTGCCACGAACCGTTCGACCACTTCAAGCCCCATTAGCCAAGCCGACGCCCAGCCCCACCGCGGCGCCGGGCGTTTGCGCCGATCCCCAAGACCCCCCACGCCACGCCACCGATATCCCGAGGGTTCCATGAGCGTCCCCCAGTTTCATTCCCTGACCATCAAACGCGTCAGCCCCGAGGCCGCGGGCTCCGTGGCCGTCACCTTCGACGTCCCGTCGTCGCTGCGCGACACCTTCCGCTTCGAGCCGGGCCAGTACCTGACCCTGCGCACCCATCTGGATGGCCAGGAACTGCGCCGCAACTACTCCATTTGCAGCCCGCGCTCGCGCCTGCAACGCGCCGGCGAACTGGACATCGGCATCCGCCCGGTGCAGGGCGGGCGTTTTTCCAACTGGGCCGCAAGCGCGCTGCGCGCGGGCCAGCAGCTCGACGTGATACCGCCGCAGGGGCGCTTTACCGTGCAGCGACCGCGCGCGCTGCACCGCGTCGGCTTTGCCGCCGGTTCGGGCATCACGCCCATCCTGTCGATCGTCGCCAGCACGCTGGAGGAGCAGCCCGAGTCCAAATTCACCCTGGTCTATGGCAACCGGCGCACCGCGACCATCATGTTCAACGAGGCGTTGCAGGACCTCAAGGACCGCTACCCGGACCGCTTCACCATGATCCACGTGCTGTCGCGCCAGGCGCAGGAGGTGGACCTGCTGCAGGGGCGGCTGGATGCGGCCAAGGTGCGCGCCATCATGGACGCGCTGCTGCCGCCCGCCAGCATGGACGAGGTGTTCATCTGCGGTCCGGAGGCCATGATCGAGGCCACCGAGCAGGCGCTGCGCGACGCGGGCGTGCCGCCACAGCGCATCCGCACCGAGCGCTTCACCACCGGCGCGGCGCAGGCCGCCAAGGTGCAGGCCGACGTCGATGCCGCCGGCGCGCGCCGGGCTGCGGGCGCGGCGGCGCAGGCGGTCATCGTGCTCGACGGCAAGCAGCACGAGGTGCCCATCGCCGCGGACGAAGCGGTGCTCGATGCCGCGCTGGATGCGGGCCTGGACCTGCCCTACTCGTGCAAAGGCGGCGTGTGCAGCACCTGCCGCGCCAAGGTGCTCGAAGGCCGCGTGACCATGGAGCGCAACTTCGGCCTGACCGACGACGAGGTGGCGCGCGGCTTTGTCCTGACCTGCCAGGCCCATCCCGTGACCCCGCGGCTGGTGCTCAGCTTCGATGAGCGTTGACATGCAGCATAGTGCATGCTACACAACGGGTTGGCGCCTGCGCTGATACCGTCGATTGTTTTGACCCCCCACCTGAGGAGACGTTAGCCATGATCCTGCGCAAAACCTTGCTCGCCCTGGCCGCTGCGGCCAGCCTTGTCAGCACCGCCTGGGCGGACATCCAGGTCGGCGTGACCGTGTCGGCCACCGGTCCGGCGGCGTCATTGGGCATCCCCGAGAAAAACACCTTCGCGCTGATGCCCAAGACGATCGCGGGCGAGAAGGTCAACTACATCGTGCTCGACGATGCCAGCGACACCACCGCGGCGGTCACCAACACGCGCAAGCTGATCACCGAAAACAAGGTCGATATCGTCATCGGCTCGACCATCACGCCCAACTCGCTGGCGATGATCGACGTCGTGGCCGAGGCGCAGGTGCCCATGATTTCGATGGCTGCCTCCGCGCGCATCGTCGAGCCGGTGGACGCCAAGAAGCGCTGGGTGTTCAAGACCCCGCAAAACGATATTCAGATGGCACTGGCGATTGCCAGCCACATGGCCGACAACGGCGTGCGCACGGTCGGCTTCATCGGCTTTGCCGACGCTTACGGCGAAGGCTGGTACCAGGAGTTCATCAAAGCCGCGGGCCTGAAAAAGCTGCAGGTCGTGGTCAACGAGCGCTACAACCGCGCCGACACCTCGGTGACGGGGCAGGTGCTCAAGATCGTGGCCGCCCGTCCGGACGCGGTGCTCATCGCCGGCTCGGGCACGCCTGCGGCGCTGCCGCAAAAAACGCTCAAGGAGCGTGGCTACGCGGGCAAGATCTACCAGACGCACGGCGTGGCCAACAACGACTTTTTGCGCGTGTGCGGCAAGGACTGTGAGGGCACGCTGCTGCCGGCCGGCCCGGTGCTGGTGGCCGACCAACTGCCCAACGACCACCCGGTCAAGAAGTCGGCCCAGGCCTATGTGCAGGCGTATGAAGCCGCTTACGGCAAGGGCTCGGTGAGCACGTTTGGCGGCCACGCCTGGGACGCGGGCTTGCTGCTGGCCGCGGCGGCGCCGGAGGCGCTCAAAAAGGCCAAGCCCGGCACGCCCCAGTTTCGCGCCGCGCTGCGCGACGCGCTGGAAAACGTCAAGAACGTGGGCGGCGCGCACGGCATTTTCAACATGTCGCCCACCGACCACCTGGGGCTGGACCAGCGCGCGCGCGTGATGGTCAAGATCGAAAACGGCACCTGGAAATACCAGCCGTAAGGCCCTAGCCCACCCGCCCGGCGCGCCCGGGCGGGCCGCCGCCGCTTGTGTAGACCGGTCGACGGCCAGTGCCGCCGGCCCACTGGTGTGACCCCATGGATGTGCAAATCGCCCTGTTTCTCGGACAGGACGGAATACTCAATGGCGCCATTTACGCGCTCATGGCGCTGGCGTTGGTGCTCGTGTTTTCGGTGACGCGGGTGATCTTCGTGCCACAGGGCGAGCTGGTCGCCTACGGCGCGCTGTCGATGGCCGTGCTCAATGCCGGTGGCACGCCGGCCACGCTGTGGCTGTTGCTGATCATGGCCGGCCTGACCCTGGCGCTGGAGGCCTGGCGCCAGCAACGCGGCGGGCAGGTCGATTGGTGGTCCACCGGCCTGTGGTGCGTCGCGTTGCCGGCCTTGGCGGTGTTGGCGGTGTGGTGGCGCCCAACCACCCTGCTGGGGCAGGCGCTGGCCGTGCTGCTGCTCATCACCCCGCTGGGGCCGTTGACGTACCGGCTGGCCTTTCGCCCGCTGGCGCACGCCACGGTGCTGGTGCTGCTGATCGTCGCGGTCGCATTGCATGGCGTGTTCATGGGCCTGGGCTTGTGGTTTTTCGGCGCCGAGGGAGCGCGCACCCCGGCGTTTTCCGAGGCGCGCTTCGACCTCGGCACGCTGCCCGTCAGCGGCCAATCGCTGGTGGTGCTGGGCGTGACCGGCCTGCTGGTGGTGGCGATGTTTTTGTTTTTCGAGCGCACCTTGCTGGGCAAAGCGCTGCGCGCCACCGCCATCAACCGGGTCGGCGCGCGCCTCATGGGCATCCCGACCGAGCTCTCGGGCGACCTCAGCTTTGCGTTGGCGGCGCTGATCGCCGCCGTCTCCGGGCTGCTGATCGCCCCCATCACCACGATCTACTACGACACGGGGTTTTTGATCGGCCTCAAGGGGTTTGTCGCCGCCATCATGGGTGGCCTGGCCAGCTACCCCGCGGCCCTGCTGGGGGCGGTGCTGGTGGGGCAGCTCGAGGCGTTCGCCTCGTTTTGGGCCAGCGCGTTCAAGGAGGTGGTGGTGTTTACGCTGATCATCCCCGTGCTGCTGTGGCGCTCGCTGCGCAGCCACCACGTGGAGGACGAAGAATGAGCGCCGAAACCCGCAGCGCGCGCGCCCATGCCGCCTCGGGGGCGGTGCAAGCCGGCACGGGCGGCATCGAGCACCGCTGGCTGGTCGTCGCCTTGGTGCTGGTGCTGGCGCTGGCCTGGGGCGTGCTGCCCGATTTCACCATCACGCTGCTCAACTACATCGGCCTGCATGCGCTGGTGGCGCTGGGGCTGGTGATGCTCACCGGCGTGGGCGGCATGACCTCGTTCGGGCAGGCGGCCTTCGTGGGGTTGGGGGCCTACGCCACCGCCTGGGTGTGCACCGCGCCCGAGGTGGCGGCCGCGTTGGACGGGCTGCCGCCGGCGGTGCTGCCCTGGGCCGGGCTGCTGCTGGGCCTGGCGCTCACGCTTGTGGTCGCGCTGGCCCTGGGCGCGGTGACGCTGCGCCTGGGCGGGCACTACCTGCCGCTGGCGACCATCGCCTGGGGGCTGAGCCTGTACTTTCTGTTTGGCAACCTGGGCTTTTTGGGCGGCCACACGGGGCTGACCGGCATTCCGCCGCTGACGCTGGCCGGCGTATCGCTGGCCGACCCGCGTGCCTTGGGCGTGCTCATTTGGACGCTGCTGCTGCTGGCCGTGTGGGCGCTGCACAACCTGCTCGACTCGCGCGAGGGGCGCGCCATCCGCGCGCTCAAGAGTGGGCGCCTGATGGCCGAATCGATGGGCGTGGACACGGCGCGCCAGCGCACCAAGGTGTTTGTGCTGGCGGCGCTGCTGGCGGCGCTGTCGGGCTGGCTGTACGCGCACCTGCAGCGCTTCATCAACCCCACGCCGTTCAACCTCAACATCGGCATCGAATACCTGTTCATGGCGGTGGTCGGCGGCAGTGGCCATCTCTGGGGCGCGCTGCTGGGGGCGACGCTGATTGCCCTGCTCAAGGAGCAGCTGCAGGATATCCTGCCCAAGCTGCTGGGCATGAGCGGCAACTTCGAGATCATCGTTTTTGGCCTGTTGATGATGCTGGTGCTGCAGCGCTACGCCGAAGGGCTGTGGCCCACCCTGGCGGGCTGGGCGCGCCGGTTGGGCGCGCGTCCCACGCCCCCACGGCTGCCCGCGCCGCAGCCGCTGCCGGTGCGCCCGCTGCCCAGCCCGGGCACCGTGCTCATCGAGGCACGGGGGGTGACCAAGCGCTTTGGCGGCTTGCTCGCCAACAGCCAGGTGTCGCTGGACGTGCGCGCCGGCGAGGTGCACGCCCTCATCGGCCCCAACGGCGCGGGCAAGAGCACCTTCTTCAACATGATTTCCGGCGTGGACGACCCCACCGAGGGGGAGGTGCGGCTGATGGGCGAGCCGATGACCGGCCAGCCCTCGCGCGCCTTTGCGCGCCGCGGCCTGGGGCGCACCTTTCAGCACGTGCGGCTGCTCGGGCAGCGCAGCGTGCTCGACAACGTGGCGCTGGGGGCACACTTGCGCGGCCGGCGCGGCTGGTTGGCCAGCATGCTGCGGCTGGACCGGCACGAGGAGGCGGCGCTGCTGGCCGAGGCGATGCGCCAGATCGAGCGCTGCGGGCTGGCCGAGCACGCACACGCCCCGGCGGCATCGCTGGCGCTGGGCCAGCAGCGCATCGTCGAGATCGCGCGCGCCCTGGCGGGCCAGCCGGCGGTGCTGCTGCTCGACGAGCCCGCCGCCGGCCTGCGCCATCTGGAAAAACAGGCGCTGGCGGCGCTGCTCGATCAGCTGCGGCGCGAGGGTCTGGGCATCCTCATCGTGGAGCACGACATGGAGTTCGTCATGAACCTGGCCGACCGCATCACCGTGTTGGATTTCGGCACGGTGATCGCGCACGGGTCACCGGCCGAGGTGCAGCGCGACCCGCGCGTGCTGGCCGCCTACCTGGGCGACGACGGCAGCGGGAGCGTGGCATGAGCAACGCGCGCCCCCCTTTGTTGCGTTTGCGCGGGTTTAGCGTCTCGTACGGGCCGGTGGAGGCGCTGCACCAAGTAGACCTGGACGTGCACGAGGGCGAGATCGTGACCGTCATCGGCCCCAATGGCGCGGGCAAGACCACGCTGCTCAACGCCGCCATGGGGTTGCTGCCCTCGCGCGGCGAGCTGGCGGTCGATGGCGAGGTGGTACCGCGCCCGAGTGTGGAGCGCATGGTCGCGCGTCAGGTGGCGCTGGTGCCCGAAAAGCGCGAGCTGTTTGGGGACATGTCGGTGGAAGACAACCTGCTGTTGGGCGGTTTTGCCCGTTGGCGCCGGGGCGACCGCACGCAGCGCCAGCGCATGGAGGAGGTGTTTGCCATCTTCCCGCGTCTGCGCGAGCGCCGTGCCCAGATGGCCGCCACCCTCTCCGGTGGCGAGCGCCAGATGCTGGCGATCGGCCGCGCGCTCATGGCCAAGCCGCGCCTGCTCATGCTCGACGAACCGTCGCTGGGTCTGGCACCGTTGATCGTGCGCGAGGTGCTGCACACCGTGGCGCGGCTGCGCGACATCGGCGTGTCGGTGCTGCTGATCGAGCAAAACGCGCGCGCCGCGCTGCAGATTGCCGACCGCGGCTACGTGCTGGAGATGGGGGCCATCGCCCTGCACGGACCGGCGGAGGACTTGCTGCACGACCGCCGCATCATCGAGACGTACCTGGGCCTGGGGGGGCGTGCCGCCGCGCCGGCGCCCGCCCCGGTGTGACAGCTGCACGTTTTGCCTGGGCGCGCGGCGCCCGGGTTTCCCCTGGTCATTCGGATCATGCCCATGAACCCCCCTGTTTTGCAAAGCTTCATCGCCGGCCGTTGGATCGGCCAATCCCCAGCCCAGACGCTGCACAGCGCCGTCAATGGCCGCCCCGTGGCCGCCGCCCACGCCGAGGCGATCGATTTTGCCGAAGCCCTGGCCCATGCGCGCCGCGCCGTGCCGGTGCTGCTGCGGTTGGACTTTCAGCAGCGCGCCGCGCGCCTGAAGGCGCTGGCCAAGTACCTGATGGAGCGCAAGGAGTCGCTCTACGCGGTGTCGGCACACACCGGCGCCACGCGCCAGGACAGCTGGATCGACATCGAGGGCGGCATTGGCACGCTGTTCGCCTACGCCAGCATGGGCAGCGCCGAGCTGCCCAGCGGCAACCTGTGGCACGAGGGGCCGGTGGTGCCCCTGGGCAAGCAGGGCCACTTCGCTGGCACGCACATCCTGGTGCCGCGCGGCGGCGTGGCGGTGCACATCAACGCCTTCAATTTCCCGGTCTGGGGCTTGTTGGAAAAGTTTGCCCCCGCCTTTTTGGCCGGCATGCCCTGCATCGGCAAGCCCGCCACCGCCACCAGTTACCTGACCGAGGCGCTGGTGCGCCTGATCGCCGACAGCGGCGTGCTGCCCGAGGGCAGCCTGCAGCTCGTCATCGGTGGCACCGGCGACTTGCTGGACCGCCTGGAGGGGCAGGACGTGGTCACGTTCACCGGCAGTGCCGATACCGCCGCGCGGCTGCGCGCCCACCCCAACCTGGTGCGGCAGTCCATTCCGTTCAACGCCGAGGCCGACTCGCTCAACAGCGCCATCCTGGCGCCCGATGTCCAGCCCGATGACGAGGAGTTCGAGCTCTACGTCAAGGAGGTGGTGCGCGAAATGACCGTCAAGGCCGGCCAAAAGTGCACCGCCATCCGCCGCGCGCTGGTGTCGCGGCGCCACCTGGACGCGGTGGCCGAGCGCCTGCGCGCACGGCTGGCGAAGGTGGTGGTGGGCGACCCGGCCATCGACGGCGTGCGCATGGGGGCGCTGGCGTCGCGCACCCAGCAACGTGACGTCGCCGAGCGCGTGGCGCTGTTGCGCCAGGGTGCCGAGGTGGTGTGGGACGGCGGGCCGGACTTTGCCCCCGTGGGCGAGGGCACGGCCGAAGGGGCGTTTTTTGCGCCCACGCTGCTGCTCAGCCGCGATCCGCACCGCCACGAGGCGGTGCACGAGGTCGAGGCGTTTGGCCCGGTGAGCACGCTGCTGCCCTACGACGATCTGGACGAAGCGCTGGCGCTGGCCGCGCGTGGCCGTGGCAGCCTGGTGGCCACCTTGGTCACGCGCGATCCGCAGGTGGCCGCGCGCGCGATCCCCGTGGCGGCGGCGTGGCACGGCCGGCTGCTGGTGTTGGACCGGGAAGCCGCGGCCGAATCGACCGGCCACGGTTCGCCGCTGCCCGCGCTCAAGCACGGCGGGCCGGGGCGCGCCGGCGGCGGTGAGGAGTTGGGCGGCCTGCGCGCCGTCAAGCACTACCTGCAGCGCGCCGCGGTGCAAGGCTCGCCGACCATGCTGGCCGCCGTCAGCGGCGAGTACGTGCGCGGCGCCGCGCGCATCGAAACCGAGGTGCACCCGTTCCGCCGCCACTTCGAGGACCTGCGCATCGGCGAGAGCCTGCTGACCCACCGCCGCACCGTCACCGAAGCCGACATCGTCGCCTTTGGCGGGATTTCGGGCGACTACTTCTACATGCACTTCGACGAGATCGCCGCCAAGGATTCGCCGTTTGGGCGGCGCATTGCGCACGGCTACTTCGTGCTGTCGGCGGCGGCGGGGCTGTTCGTCTCGCCCGCGCCGGGGCCGGTGCTGGCCAACTACGGGCTGGAGACGCTGCGCTTCATCAAGCCGGTGGCCATCGGCGACACCATCCAGGCGCGCCTGACCTGCAAACGCAAGATCGACCGCGCCAAAACCGATGCCCAGGGCCGTGGCCAGGGCGTGGTGGCGTGGGACGTCGAAGTCACCAACCAGCACGGCGAGCTGGTGGCCAGCTACGAGATTCTGACCCTGGTGGCCAAGCGCGCCTGATGCCTGCGCGCGGTATCCGCCGCTGCCGCCGCTGCCGCCGCTGCCGCGCGTCCTCTCGACACCGTTTCTGTTCCCCCAACTTGGATGCGACCGCCATGACCGTTCACGCTTACGTTTGCGATGCCATTCGCACCCCCTTTGGCCGCTACGGCGGCGCCTTGTCGTCCGTGCGCACCGACGATCTGGCCGCAGCGCCGATCGCGGCGTTGATGGCGCGCAACCCCCGGGTTGACTGGGGCGCGCTGGGCGACGTCATCTACGGCTGCGCCAACCAGGCTGGCGAAGACAACCGCAACGTGGCGCGCATGGCGGCCCTGCTGGCCGGCTTGCCGGTGGAAGTGCCTGGCGCCACCGTCAACCGCCTGTGCGGCTCGGGCCTGGACGCGGTGGGCAGCGCCGCACGCGCCATCCGCTGCGGCGAGGCCGAGCTGATGATCGCCGGCGGCGTGGAGAGCATGAGCCGTGCACCGTTCGTCATGCCCAAGGCCGAGACGGCGTTTGCGCGCAGCGCCGCGATCTACGACACCACCATCGGCTGGCGCTTCATCAACCCGCGCATGCAGGTGCTCTACGGCACCGACGCCATGCCCGAGACCGCCGAAAACGTCGCTGCCGAGTTTGGCATCGCGCGCGCGGACCAGGACCGCTTTGCACTGGCCTCGCAGCGCAAAGCGGTGGCGGCGCAGCAGTCCGGCGTGCTGGCGCAGGAGATCACGCCCGTCACCATCCCGCAGAAAAAGGGCGATCCGGTGCAGGTCGATCGCGACGAGCACCCGCGCGAAACCTCGCTGGAAGCGCTCGCCCGCCTCAAGGGCGTGGTACGCCCGGACGGCACGGTGACCGCGGGCAACGCCAGCGGCGTCAACGACGGCGCGTGCGCACTCATCCTGGCCAGCGAGGCCGCCGCCGCGCGCCACGGCCTGACGCCGCGCGCGCGCATCGTGGGCATGGCCACGGCCGGGGTGCCCCCGCGCATCATGGGCATAGGCCCGGCGCCGGCGACGCGCAAGGTGCTGGCGCTGACCGGCTTGACGCTGGCGCAGATGGACGTCATCGAGCTCAACGAAGCCTTTGCCGCCCAGGCCCTGGCGGTGCTGCGCCAGCTTGGCGTGGCCGACGACGACCCGCGCGTCAACCCCAACGGCGGCGCGATCGCGCTGGGGCACCCCTTGGGCGCCTCGGGCGCGCGCCTGGTCACGACCGCGGTCAACCAGCTGCACCGCAGCGGTGGCCGCTACGCCCTGTGCACCATGTGCATCGGCGTCGGGCAGGGGATTGCGCTGGTGCTCGAGCGGGTGTGACCGCTGTTTACCGACGTACTTCTCAGAACACCCCAGAGGTGTCCGTCATCAGCGTGGAATCGTGTCCGCTATGACGTGAAATACGCAGTTGCGCAAGAAGCGGAGACATAAACCCAAGTCGATCCCCGCGTACGCGGGGGAGGCCCACCAGGCACAAAGGTGGCAATCGCATCCGGCCTATCCCATGTGCTCGGGTCGGACGGGCGGCTCGGGTTCTTGATGACGACCAGCTTCCCGTTGTGGTCCGGCTGCGGGTGGTGGTGTGGCGCCAGACCGCTCTGCAACCCGCCCTTGCGCTCGTAAGGGCGCACGTAGTGCGACCCGCGCATGTGGCCTTTGACGTGCGACTTGATGCACTCACTCGACATCGCCGATCCCCACGAAGATGCGCGTGAACTTGTCGATCAAGGCATCGACCGACGCCTGCATTTGCTGCTCGGTGATCCTGTCGTCCTCATACGCCACCAGATCGAATGCGAAATCGCGCATCATGCGGATCGCCGCGCGGTTCACCGCGTCCGACGTGTCGCCGCCGATGCCGCAGCGCTCGACCAGGAATCGGCCGAGATGCTTGGGCGAGTTCCAGACATAAGCCTGGTAGGCCGGATCCTGCCCGTAGAGCACGCGCTGCAGCTCGTCGGCCTTGCGGAGCATGACGGCAATCGCATCCTCGCCCCTCTCGAGCTGCGCGCGCCTGGCAACCGTGATGTCGTACAGCACGCGGCGAAGCAGCCCTTCGATGACGGACGGCGACCCCAAGAAAGGCTTTTCGGTCGAAAAGCCGGATTCAATCAGCGCATCAGAATCGGGTATCGGCATACTTCTTTTCCTCAGATCAGCGTCGGCAGCAACAAGGCTTTCACCCGGACCGTCTTCCCAACCTTCTTAGCGCCGATGATCATGTACCGCTGATTCGGCGGCAGAAGGCCCTCGCCCTCGCTCGCGTTCGCGGACAGCCAGCCCGGGAACATTTTGACCCCCTTGCCAGCAACGAATTCCCACTCAATGTCGTTGTTGCCGAGCACCTTGCTACCGCCGGTCCACGACGTGCTCGTGAACCCAGGCTCTTGCAGCACGGTTCCAGGCTCGGCCGACAGCAGGAACTGCTGCAGCTCCTTCACCTTCTTCTCGTTTGGCTTGGCGCCATAGCCCTTCATACCCATGCGCCGCACAAAGGGGTCGGTCCCCGCGTGCGCGGGGCAGCCCGTCCAAGGTGATCCTTGGCATTGAGAGCGTGAGGTCGATCCCCGCGTGCGCGGGGCAGCCTGGGCCGCAGTGCCTTGCGGACGAAACCCTCCGGGTCGATCCCCGCGTGCGCGGGGCAGCCGAGGTCGAATCGTCCGGCCAGCGGGTCAACGTGGGTCGATCCCCGCGTGCGCGGGGCAGCCACCTGCGCCCCATCACCATCACCGACGCCATGAGGTCGATCCCCGCGTGCGCGGGGCAGCCTACTAGTGCGCTGCACCGCAACATCACTCTAGAGGTCGATCCCCGCGTGCGCGGATTGTGCAACCTCTTTTCTGTAAATTTCCGGTTGGGTGGTCATGACAACCGGGTTACAGGTTGAAGTTGAGATAGACCTTGCCGGTCAGCCACTCGTCGTCGAGTTCGGCGAGCATTGCGGAA
>NZ_VJOL01000055.1 GCF_007556705.1 Tepidimonas thermarum
AGCAAGATCGCATAAGCGGCTTCCAAGGGGTTGGTTTCGACTCGTATTGCCATGAGGGTTACACTCCTTTCTCGAAGTCATGGCGTCAGACCCACCCTCGCGCTGTCTGCTGGGCGGGGAGCGTAGGCGCGTAGCGCCGGAGATCCCCGCCCAGCAGACAACCGGCAAAATGGAATTTACAGAAAGAACGATACACAACTCCAAGACGGCGAAGGCGAAACACCGGTGCTGGCGGCGCGCCTGATATTTGAGGTGGCCTACTGGACGCGCCCCGTCGAGGACGAGGGCCGGCTGCCGCTGCATGTGCTCTACAGCTGGGTGCCGCGCATCGGCGTGCCGTTTGAGCCCGACTACGTGCCACTGACCGAGCCGCCATCGACGCCATGAGCGAACGCCATCTGCATCATGACCTCACCGAAGACGAGCGACGGCTGAGCAATGTCGTGCTTATCGGGCAGGTGGCCGAGCTCGATGCGACGCGCGCGCGGGTGCGGGTGCGCGCCGGGCCGATCCTGACCGGCTGGCTGCCGTTTGCCACGGTGCGCGCCGGGCCTGACCGCACCTGGCATGCGCCCGAGCCGGGCGAGCAGGTGGTGCTGGTGGCCCCGGGCGGCGACCTGACACAGGCCGTGGTTGTTGGGTCGCTCTACCGCGATGCCTATCCGCCGCCGGCGGACGACCCCGACATCAGCCGCACGGTGTGGCAGGACGGCGCGGTGCTGGAGTACGACAGGCGGCAGCATTACTGGCATCTGTCGGTGCCCAGCGGCGGGCGCATCGTCATCGAGGTTGGCCCCAGCAAGATCGAAATGGATGACGCCGGTATCCGCATCACCGCGCCGCGCATCGATCTGAACTGAAGGAGGTCGCCATGCCAGCCGTCACTCGTCTCGGTGATCAATGCACCGGCCACGGCTGTTTCCCCGCACGCCCGAGTACCTCCGCTGCCGCCTCGGTGTTCGTCAATGGCATCGCGGTGCATCGGATGGGGGATGCCTGGGGGACTCACTGCTGTGGTCTCGCCTGTCACGCCAGCGTGCTGGCGAAGGGCAGTTCCAGCGTGTTTGCAGAGGGGCAGGCCGTCGGGCGCATCGGCGATCCGGTGGCCTGTGGGTCAGCGGTGGCTCAGGGTTCGATGAACGTCTTCGCTGGTTGATGTGCCCAATTCTTCGGAGTTGTGGGTGTATTGCCTGGCCAGCATTCTTTGTTTGAACGCAGCGATATCGAATTTCTTCGGTTCGCCGCTGGCTTCACCTTCGATGAGCGCTTGTCGAACAGCCATCATTTCAGCGCTGCAGTCCTGTTCTTGTGCGTGCACTTTATTTCTTCCAGTCGGCTTTTGAGCAAGCCAACAATGCATCCCAGTCATCTGGAGGATTGCCGGACTTGAGCATTTTCTGGAAGACCACGTAAGGGTCGGTTTTGGCGCCAGATGAACGCAAGGTGTGCTCGTCGTTCACCCAAGCAAAGATGATGATCTTGGTCTTGGAGTCAAAGCGAAAGAACAAGCGAAAGCGTCGCCCAATCTTGGCTCTGCGCCAGTGGCGAAACGCCGGCCCCATGGTGTTGCCTTGCCGGTACTCATCTCGGTTCGGATCGCTCGGGACGACGTCGAGGATCAGCGTCGCAAGGGCATCAAAAAGTTTGACGTTGGCGTTAGTCTCGAACCCTCGCGGGTCTTGTGCCTTGGCACGCGACGCTGCTGCCTCCAGTTTCTGTAACTGCTCGATCAGGCAATCGTGGAAGAGCAGATTCCACCCGTGACGCTGAATCACAGCGCCACGTCGCCTTCAATGTCCTCGTTCAGATCGACCCGCTTGCCCAGCGCTGCGAGCATCGAGCGCGCCAAGTCATCAGGCATCGTCGTGACGTGTCGGCCAGACTGAATGTCTTTTTCGAGCAAAGCGAGGAAGTTGCCGATGGCTGGGTCTTCGTGTGCGTCGTCGGTCATGCGGGTGACGATGACGCGATCGCCCGTGAGATCAAAGGCCACTTTGTCGCCAGCGCCCAACCCCAGGGTCTGACGGATCGGTTTGGGCAGGGTGATCTGTCCCTTCGAGGTGAGGGTGGCGACCTCGTGAATGGCGGGCATGGCGGCCTCCTGTGAATCTGAGTTGATTGTTATGGTAAGGAATAATCCTTACATTGTCAAGGTGAGGTCCATGATGCTCGGAATCAACGCCCAAACCGGCCAAGCCTTGGCTGACCTAGACCACCTACGTCAAAGCATTCGCGACATCCTGACCACCCGCATCGGCACGCGCGTGATGCGCCGTGACTACGGCTCGCGCGTGCCCGACCTCATCGACCGCCCCATCACGCCGCGGCTGGCCGTGGAGCTGTATGCGGCGGTGGCGGAGGCGCTGGCGCGCTGGGAGCCGCGCTTTCGGCTCACGCGCGCTCGCCTGACGGATGCGCGCGCGGGCTGGGTCGAGCTGACCTTGGAGGGCGAAGTGCGGCTGCAGGGCTTCGCCGACCGCCTGGTCACCTTGTCTGGCATCGGCATCGCAGGAGATCGGTCGTGAGCGCGTATCCCGTCACTGTCGCCGACTTGGCGAGCCTGCCGCCGCCGCAGTCCATCGAGGAGCTGAGCTTCGATCGCATCTTCGCCGAGATGCTGCAGGACTTCCGGGCGCGCTATCCGCAGTACAGCGCGCTGCTGGCCTCCGACCCGGCGATCAAGCTGCTGGAGGTGGCGGCCTACCGCGAGCTGCTGCTGCGCGCGCGCATGAATGACGCGGCACGCGCCAGCCTGCTGGCATTTGCCGATGGTGCCGACCTCGACCACCTGGCCGCCTTCTATGGCGTGACGCGCCTGGCGGGCGAGGGCGACGATGCCCTGCGCCGGCGCGTGCGCGAGCGCATCATGGGCTGGTCGAGCGCCGGCGGCGCGGCGCATTACCGCTACTGGGCTCTGTCGGCGTCGCCGGAGGTGGCCGACGTTGCGGTCGACAGCCCGGGCCCCGGTCGGGTGCGCATTAGCGTGCTGCCTGCGGGTCATGGCGACGCCGTGCCCGAGGCGCTGCTGCAGGCGGTGCGGGATGTGGTGCTGCGCGACGATGTGCGCGTGCTCACTGACACCGTGGAGGTCGTGCCGGTGGAGTTGATCCCGGTGACGGTGCGCGCGCGCATCTGGCTGTATCCGGATACGCCATTGTCGGTGTTTGATGCGCTGAGTCCTGGTCTGCGCCGCGCCATGGCGCAAGCGGCGGGGCTGGGCTGGGATTTGACGCGCTCGTGGCTGATCGCGCATCTGCATCAGCCGGGGGTGCACAAAGTCGAGCTCATCGAGCCCGCCAGCGATGTGCGGGTCAGCAGCACGCAAGCGGTGCGCCTGATCAGCGATGAGCTGATCTTCGCCGGCCGCGACCGATAGAGGAGGCGAGCGTGTCTGATCATCTGCTGCCGCCCAACGCGTCGCCGCTGGAGCGGGCGCTGTCGCTGTCCACCGACACGCTCACGCGCCTGGCTGAGCCGACGGAGGCGCTGCGCACCTTCAAGGTCAACCCAGCCGATTCGCTGCTGCCGTGGCTGATCTGGGAATACGGGCTGGGCGAGCTTTTGCCGTATCTGCCCGATCCGCGCCGCGCGATTGCCGAGGGCATTCGCTGGCAGCGGATACGCGGCACGCCGGCGTCGCTTACCATCGCGCTGTCGTGGGTGGGCCTGAGCGTGCAGGTGGAGCAAGAGACCCCCGGCCTGCACTTTGCCGAGTTCATGGTCGACTCCGGGCGCGTGCTCGAGGACGATGCCGACATCGCCGCGCTGGTGGCCATCGCCCGGCTATCGGCTCCGGTGCGCAGTCGGCTCTCGCGCATCTACCACGGCTGGGACTTGCGCCGCCTGGTGCTCGACGAAAGCCGGCTGGGAGATGCGCTGCTGTCGGATCACAGCGGCGTCTTCTGGCGCGATGGGCAGACCAAGCTGTCCTTTGGCCGTGTGCACCCGCTCGCGCAGTCGTGGCCGGCGGCGGCGCTTGCGGCCGTGTATGCGCCCGCGCGGTTTGCGGCGGCGCGCTTGATCGACCGCTATCTGCTCGACTACGCGCGACTGGGCGACCCAGGGCACACGCCAAATGAGGAGATTCTGCACTCGCACCTCTTCACCGTAGTCAATGCGCGCGGGGTGAGGGTGGCGCAGACGCTGCTGCCGGAACGCAAGTTCTGCCGGGCCATGGTGGTGCCATCCGACAGCACCCCGCTGGGCGACACCAACGCCTGCCTGCCGCGCTTTTTTTGGCGCGAGGAAGGCGGCCCCATCGTCCTGGGCGCGAGTGCCCTATCGGACACGCCGCACCGGCTCATCCGCGTGCCGGTGCTCGAGCGCATCGATGCCGTGCACGGGGCCGCTGCCCGCAGTCGCGAGCCCGCACTGGCGGCAGCGCGCACGCGCGCCGATGCGCGCGCCGTCAGCACACGCGCTGGCACGCTGGGCTGGCTGCGGCTGGGTGAGATGCGGCGCGCCTTCGATGCGCTGGCGCTGGCGCGCACCGTCACGCTTGCCAACGCGCCGCTGCCCGATCCCGCCCCCTGGCGGGCGCGTCTGTACCAGCGCGCGCTGATCGCCTTGTCGGACAGCGCGCCGCTGGGCGATGCGCAGGCGCGCACGCCGCGCCGCGGCCTGTGGCGCGTGCGTGAGGTGCCGCGCTTGGGCGCGATGACGCTCGGTGACGGCCCAGAGGTCGTCTGGCGGCCGATCACCGAGATCGTGCCCCGCACGCACGCCACCGAAACACTCGGCCACGGAGCGGTGACGGCGGCCACGGCGGCACGCCGCCGGCACAGCCGGCGCGCCCTGCTGCACACGGCGGCCTGCGCGGCCAGCCGAGCGGCGCTCGTGTGCGGCTCGGCCGACTGGAGCGGCCAGACCTGGACGGGTGCGCCTTGGCCGGCGTCGAGCTGGACCGACACCCGCGAGCTGATCGGCAGCGCCCACGCCAGCGACGCAGGCGCGCTCAGCTGAGTCTGAGTAAAGCGTTGAGCTTGGCTTTGATCTCGATGAGCTCAGCCGTGGTGGCCGCGCCCTTGCGCTCAGCTTGGCGGGCCTTCCAGTCCAGACTCTTGACCTGGTCAGCCAAAGCCACCCCGCGGGTGTGGCCGCCACTGAGCGCCACCTCAAACGGGTAACCCTTGACCTGGCTGGTGATGGGCACGCAGATCAGCAATCCCGAGCGCTCGTTGTAAGCCCTGGGACTGAGCACGACAGCGGGGCGTCGGCCAGCTTGCTCGTGCCCGCTGTGCGGCGTGAAGTTCAGCCACACGATGTCGCCTTCATCCGGCACGTATGGCGTCCTCACAGCTGCTCCAGGCCTGCAGCCTCCCCGAAGTCGTGCTCCGCATGACGGTTGTCCGGGGTGATGCCGGCCAAAAGTTCGTCGAGCCGGTACGCCGGCGCCGCCGGCTCGATGACGATGCGGCCGTTGTCGGCGCGCACCTCAACCGCTTGTTCCAGCTTCAGATGGGCGGCCTCCAGCACAGCCGCCGGCAAACGAATGGCGGGGCTGTTGCCCCACTTTTTGACGAACTGAAGCGCCATGCTGCCTCCGTAGATACGAACGTAGATACGTGCGCAGTCTAGGCGATTCGGCCTTCCCCCTCAACCCCCTCATCCTTTGAACCCTTTGGGAGTACACCCATGGCCATTCTGACCGCCAGCGGCCGTGCCGCCCTGGCCGCAGCCATCAAGCAGCAGACGCTGCATCTGGCGCTCGGCGAGGGCGATCCGGTGTGGGATACCACGCGAGCCGTGAGCACCGCGTTTGACGCCGACGATCTCATCGCGCTCGGATTTACGTACCTGGAGGAGGTGCGCGTGACATCGCTCGATGAGAGCACCACCTACACGCGCGACGTGGACTACAGCGTCGATGCGCGCGAGGGCATGATCCGGCGCTTGTCCGGCAGCGCTATCCCCGAGCAGGGCGATGTGACGGTGCACTTCAAGGTCGGCCACCCGCCCGAGCCGATCGACCGCACGGCGCTGCTGCGCGAAGTCGGCCGCCGGGTGGTCGATGAGGTGCACTTCGTCGCTGTCGACGCGCAAGGCGAGATCGTCGTGCCCACCGGGCGCTATCGGCTGTCCACGACCCCCACCAATCACCTCTTCATCCGCGTGCGCTTCGACTTCGAAGACGCCGCCACCAGCACCATCCGCGAGCAGGGCCTTTTCGTCGGCACGCAGACCGATCCCAGCCTGCCGCCCGGACAAAAGTATTTCGTGCCGAGCCAAGTTGTTGAGCCCGGCATCTTGCTGCTGCTGCAGCACTCGGTGCCGATCGTGCGCCAGCCGTCCACGCGCGAGACCTTCGAATTCGTCGTCACCTTCTGATGAGGTCACCCCATGCTTGAGCGTTACTACAATCTGTTCGACCCGTCCAAGCGCTACGCCGAGCTGCTGTTTCGCGCGGGTGACGGCTTGCAATCGCGCGAACTCAACGAGATCCAGAGCACGCTGATCCACCGTCTGCGCGGCGTGGCCGATGCCGTGCTCAAGGACGGCAACATCGTCTCGGGCGGCGAGATCGTCATCGACGCCGACGCCGGGCGTGCGCTTCTGGCCGCAGCGCGCATCTACATCAAGGGCGCGGTGCATGAGGTGCCGGCGGCCGAGTTCACCATCCCCACGACCGGCGAGGTGACGCTGGGCGTGCGCCTGAAAGAGACCGTCATCACCGAGCTGGAAGACCCGAGCCTGCGCGAACCCGCGGTGGGCGTGCGCAACTACCAAGAGCCGGGCGCTGGGCGATTGAAGGTCGAGGCCCTGTGGGGGTGGGTGAGCGACGGCGGGGCCGATGCTAATGCTGCGCTGCCTTTTTACCTGGTGGCCAGCGTCGTCGATGGCGTGCTGCAAAACCGCGAGCGCCCGCCGGCCTTCGACGGCGTCAAGCAAATGCTCGCGCGCTACGACTACGACGCAAACGGACACTATTTGGTCTCGGGCCTGGGCGTGCGCTTCCTTGGCCGCCGCAGCGAAGACGGCAAGCTGACCTTTGGCCTTGCTGCCGGTGTGTGCAACGTGGCTGGCTTCAAGGTCGAGCGGCCGCACGATGACCGCCTGGTGCTCGACTTCGACCCCGACATCCAGCGCGTGCTCGCCGAGCCGACCGTGTTTGCGCCGGACGCCAACGGTCGCATGCGCATCAACGTCAACTACGCGCCGCTGGCGCAGGTCGTGCGCGTGCAGGGCACCCGGCGCAAGACCGTGAACGTCACGCACGGGATGTTTTCCGGGGCGGCGGACACCCTGCCCGATGCGGCGGTGGTGCAGGTGCTTGAAGTCAAGCAGGGCGCAACGACCTACCAGGTCGGGCAGGACTACACGGTGGCAGGCAACGTCATCAACTGGTCGCCCGCCGGTGCCGAGCCCGCGCCGGGTTCGGCCTACGAGGTCACCTACGACTACATCACCCAGGTCGCAGCCACCGACATCGACGAGGATGGTTTTACCGTCGAGGGGTTCGTCGCTGGCACCTTGGTGCAGGTGGACTACGACTGGATGCTGCCGCGCGTGGATGCGCTGGTCATCGACCGCGAAGGTCTGGTGCAGCGCATCAAGGGGGTGGCGGTCGAGCGCAACCCCAACCCGCCCGCCTTGCCAGCCGACCTGTTGCGCCTGTGCGACCTACACTTGACCTGGCGCGCAGCCTCACCGGTGCGCGTCATCGACAGCGGCGTGCGCGCAGTGCCCACCTACGAGCTGCAGGCGATGCGCGACGACATCGCGCGGCTGTACGGCTTCATCGCGCGCGACCGCTTGACGCAGGACATCACGCTGCGCGAGCCGGCGGCCAAGGCCGGGGTCTTTGCCGACCCCTTCCGCGACGACGACCTGCGCGACGCAGGGATTGCGCAATCGGCGGTGATCGTGGACGGTGCGCTGCGCGCGCCGATTGCGGCCACCGTACTGGGGCCATACCTAGAGCAGCCACAGATGCTGCCCTTTGCACTGCGCACGGTGCTGGAGCAGACCGCGCGCACCGGCGCGATGAAGATCAACCCCTATCAGGCGATCCTGCCCGCGCCGGCCACGGTGACGCTCAACCCAGCGCGGGACTTTTGGACCGAGTTTCAAATCGCGCAGGCGGCAGCGATCACCGAGACCATCGTGCGCGGCAGTGGCATTTTGTCGCGCACGACTGTGTCGCGCAGCACCGAGGTCGTCTCGCGCATCGAGACCGCAATCCCGACCCTGCGCCCGATCACGGTGGCCGTGCGCGCCGTTGGCTTTGGGCCGAACGAGTCCGTTTCCGCGATGCGCTTTGATGGCGTCGCACTGCCGGTGCCCACGGGTCTGAAGGCCAGCGCCCAGGGGGTGGTGGAGACGAGCTTTACCATCCCCACCGGCATCGCGGCGGGCGTCAAGCGCTTCGAGATCGACGGCGCGGGCGGCAGCCACGGCGAGGCCACCTTTGAGGGGCGCGGCACGCTGGTGTCTCAGACCACCCGCGAGCGCATCACGACTACGATCACGCGCTGGTGGTGGGACCCGCTGGCGCAGACCTTCACCCTGCCCGAGTCGCAGCAGGTCGCGGCGGTCGAGCTGTGGTTTACCGTGCGCGGGTCTCGCCCAGTGACGGTGCAAATCCGTGAGACGGTCGCCGGATTCCCAACCCGCACCGTGCTGGCCGAGGGGCGCATCGAGCCGTCGGCCATCCAGACCACAGGGGCGACGCGCATCGCCTTCGACCTGCCGGCCTGGCTGCAGGCGGGCGTCGAGTACGCGCTGGTGGTGCTCACCGACGATGCGGACACGTCGGTCGCCATCGCTGAGCTGGGCAAATGGGACGCGGCAGGCGGCCGCTGGGTCACCAGCCAGCCGTACCAGGTCGGCGTGCTACTGTCCTCATCCAACGCCAGCACGTGGACGGCGCACCAGGACAAAGACCTGGCCTTCCGCTTGCTTGGCGTGGCCACGAGCGCGTCGGCGCGCTCGGTCACCGTGGCGCAGGATGTGTCGGTGACCGATGCGACTGACCTGCTTGTGCTTGGCGCAGTGGATCTGCCCAAGAGCGGGTGCGGCGCGCGCGTGCGACTGACGCTCGATGACGGGCGTGTGTTGTCCACGGTGCTCGGCGGCACGGTGTCGCTGCAAGCGCCCTACAGCGGCAAGGTGCAGGTGGCGGTGGACTTGACGGGCCTGCCGGATGCCACCCCGATCCTGGCCCCCGGCGCGCAGCTGGTGGTGGGCACGCTCGCCGAAAGCGCGGACTACGTCAGCCGTGCCATCCCGGCCAAGGCCAGCTTTGCCGCGCGCGTCATCGCTGAGGTGTTCGCTCCCGGCACCGCCAGCGTCACCGCCAAAGCTGAGGCGGGGTCGGCGGGCAGCTACGCGACGCTGCCGGCGGCGGCGGCCGAGCCGGTCGGTGATGGGTGGGTCGAGATCGAGTGGCGCGCGGACGGGCTGCAAGGCGTCGGTGCCGACAAGATCACGCGCGTGCGGCTTGAGATCAGCAACAGCGCCGCGCATCGCGCGCTGGTGCGCAATCTGCGCGCCGTCATCGTCTGACGGGGGGTAGAACATGCCGTCTGAGAGCACACCGCGCGGCTATCCACTGCCGCATCCGACACATCTTCTGTCGGACGACGTGCATCGACTGCGCGAGGCCATCACCCGCATCGACGCCGACATCACCGAGGCGGCGCAGCAGCACTCGAGTGTGAGCACCTTTTTGTCTGGTGCGATCGATGGCCTGGCGGCCGAGCAGTCGGCCACCGATGCTTACGTGCATCGGCTGCGGCTGCGCGCCCTGCACGGGTATGACTTTTGAGCGAGGAGCCCCACATGGCACGTGATCCCCTGTTGCGCGACGCAGTGCGCGCGATCAAGACCAAGATCGGGGTGGCGGCGGAGACCGCCACACCGGAGGAGCTGGCCTATCTCGGCACGGCGATTGACCGCATCGGTGGTCGCGCGACCGTCCTCGAAGTCGAGGAGATGGGCGACATCAAGATCGCCGAGATCACCGAGCACGCGCAAGCGGTCGAGTCGCAGACGATTGCCAGCATCACCGCGACCAAGGAGGCGGCAGAGGCGTCGGTGACCGCCACCAAGGAGGCGGCGGAAGCCTACATCGTGGAGACGCGCAATGCGGCGCAGGACGAGATCGACGCTACCAAGGTCAGCGCCGTCAATACGGTCAATGCCGCGCGCGACGCAGCGGTCAACACCGCCAACGCCAACCGCGACGCCGTCATCGCCGAGGTCAACGCCTTCAAGGCGGCGGCTTTGGCCGATGTGGCGGCCGCTGCTGGCAGCGTGACGCAGCAGCTTGTGTTTGGCGCGCGGGCGTTTTTCTACGCGCAGATGTAACCCTCTTGAAGGAGTCAACCCATGAGCTTGTTAGCAACCCTCAAACCAGCTGCCGGTACGGCGGCTGTGCTCTACACCGTACCGACCGGGCGGTCGGCTACGGTCAATCTGTCTGCTTGCAATACGGGGCAGGCGGACGCGCGTGTGCGCGTGGCTGTCGGCACCGGCGATGCGCCGCCTGAGAGCGGCTGGATCGAGTTTGATGCGACGCTGGCGCCGTCGGATGTGCTCGAGCGCACGGCGATTGCGCTGGCCGCAGGTGAGCGTTTGTTCGTGCAGGCGAGCACGGCGGATGTTTGTTTCAACGCTTGGGGCATTGAAGAGGTGGCGTGATGGGGCGGTACATTTCTAGCCAGCAATCGACGCGCAGCGATGTCAAATACGCGCTGTGCAACTTCGGGGGCGATGCGGCCGCCGTCACGTACCGGCTGCTCAACGAGGAGTTTTTGCCGGCGCGCAACATCCCCGGCGTCAACCCGGTGCCGCTGCCGTCTGCGATCAGCCAATACGGCACCAACGGCACGGTGTCGCCATCCGGATACGGGTTGGCGATGGACCCTGTGTTCACCCTGGGCGGCGCGTACCATGGGTATCCCCACAGCGCGAGCAACAGCATCTACTACGATGGGGCCATCCAACAAGCGTTCGGTTATGGTGGGGCGCATGCGGCGCCCGGTAACAACGGCAACGGCTGGTCGAACTACACGGGCCGCTGCGGTGAGTTTGGGCATGACCACTGGAATCTCGACGCCAAGGGTGCACTGCTGCTGCCACGTCGCAGCCCGTCGTATGGCGTTGAGACCAAGACGGAACTCAACGATGCGTTCGTCAATGGCGATCTGTCTGACCGCAGCTTGACGCTACTGCTGTGGAATGGGGCGCTGTATTTGGCCCGCCGTACCGAAGCCGAGGCGATCATCGTCTCTAACGGCACACGCGGCTTTATCAGCAAGTTTGTCGTACCAGGCCTGCCCGGCGGGTTCTACGGCACGGCGTCCTACAACCGCGCCCGCAACGAGCTGGTGATCCTGGGGGGCAGTTACGCCACGTCCAGCAGTGGGATGTGGCTGCGGCTGTACAGCAATCTGCCGATGCTCGACGCGACCAGCGACCTGAACGCGATTCTGTCGGCCATTACGCCAACGCAAATTGCCATCAGTTGGTCGGGCTGGACGCCGGCGAACAATGCCGAGGCAGTCGGCGGGGCCACGCCCGTGCTCACCGACAACGGAGACGTGTTCGTCGGCTTCTTCAACGCTGGCTCGGCGCTGTATGTGGTGCGCTTCCCGCGCACTGGCGACACGACGTTTGACACGCCATCCAACCACGTGTCGTATGGCGTGACAACCAGCTATGGCCGGAACAATGCCCGGGGCTCCGGTATGCAGGTGATGCAGACCCGCGATGGCAGCACGGTGGCCTTCTACAGCCAGTATTACTACTACGGCGCGGGCCTTGGGGTCATCACCGTCAACAAGCACTCCAACAGCGCCCGAGTGATGTACTCCGACAGCCAGACATCGCACGGTCGCAGCCTGCTGCACTGGGGAGAGGCGGGTTTTGCGGTGGCGTTCAATGCGTCGAGCAGCTACAGCGCGCACGGCTACGGTGCGGTCTATGGCTACGACTGCTCGGTGCAGACGGCCACCGTGTCGCCGACGCAGTTCACGCTCTCGATTCCGAACGGCCACACCACCGCCGCCCCGTGTCCATTCTTCGTGGAGGTGAACCTGTGATGAATGCCTACTTTGACATCCGCAACGGCCACATCGCCATCATCGAGGCCGATACCCCCGAGCCCGGCTGGATCAAGCTAACGTCCAAACAGTCGCGGCTGGCTGCGCGTTATCGCCTCGACGAGGATGGCAAGGTCATTGACGCATTCCCCGGCAAGACCGACGAGGAGGTGCTGGCCGCGATTGCCGAGCAGCAGGCGGCGCAGGCGCAGCCGACAGCCTCTGCACCGCGCGTCCTGACCAAGTTGCAATTTATGAATCGGTTTACAACCGAAGAATTGGCCGCCGTGTACACCGCCGCCAAGACGAATGTCTTGATCGAGGTGTTTCTCGACAAGCTCAAGCTGGCGCAGGAAGTCAACTTGGACGACCCGCAGACCGTGGGCGGCTTGCAGGCGCTGGCGGCGGCTGGATTGCTGTCGGAGTCCCGCGTGCAGGAGGTGCTGGCGTAATGCGGACGCTGCAGCGCGCCATCGGACAGCGTCTGTCGCTGCTGGCGATCTGGCTGCTGTGCCAGCTCGCCGCAGCGGTGGCATCCGCGTGGATGCTGCTGGCCATCATTGCCTCCTCGAGCGGCCGCCGCGCCTGGACGCTGGCGGTGTCATACGACCAGCTCGCCAACGCGGCTTTCGGCGGTCACGAGGACGAGACGATCAGCAGCCGGGCAGGCAAGGCCGCGCGCGAGGGTAAGCGCTGGGCCTGCGTGCTGTGTCGGCTGCTCGATCGGTTCGATCCGAACCACTGCGAGAAATCCATCGAGCTGGATCGGGGTAAAGCGATGCGCTGATCGCCCCGTCTGACCCCGCCTCACGGCCGCAGAAATCCGCCAATGGGCGGATTTTTTGCGCATTCGCCCCTGACATCCGCCGCTTGGCGGATTTTTTGGAGAACCCCCATGACCGAACGCTTTTTACACGGCATCGAGATCGTCGAGATCAACGACGGCGCGCGCAGCGTGCGCACCGTCAAATCCTCCGTCGTCGGGCTGGTCGGCACAGCGCCCGACGCCGCCGGCGCGCGGCGCGCCGAACTGACGGTCGGCAGCGGCAACGCGGCGCTGCGCGTCGTCGCCAAACAGGCGGGCGTCGTCGGCAACGCGCTGCGCCTTGAGTTGCGTGCCGCCACCGAGCCCAACCAGCCGCTGACCGTCGCGGTCGATGGTCGCGCGCCCGGCCTGATCCTGATTTTGGTCACGCTGGCCAGCGATGCCGATGGCCAGCGCATCAGCGCGGCAAGCGATGTCGCCGCCGCGTTGAATGCGGACGATGACACCAAGACCCTCATCGAGGCCGCCGCTTTGGGCGACGGAGCCGGTATCATGCAGCCGACGCTGGGGCCGAAAGCGCTGGATGGCGGCATGGACGAGCCGTTCCCGCTCAATACCCCGGTGCTGATCACGAATCGTCGCCTGATCCCGCATCTGGGCCAGTCCGGCACGCTGCCGTGGGCCATCGCTGGCATCAACGACCAGGCCAGCCCGATGATCTACGTCGTGCGCGTCGCCGAAGGCAGCACGACGAGCGAGACGATCAGCCACGTCATCGGCGGCCGCGACGCCGCCGGGCAGCTCACGGGCATCAATGCTCTGCTGACGACCCGCGCAGAGATCAAGCCGCGCATCCTGATCGCGCCCGGTTTCTCGCACAACAAGCCGGTGGCGGACGCACTGATATCGGTGGCGCACAAGCTGCGCGCCATCGCCGTCATCGACGGGCCCAATACCAGCGACGAAGCTGCAATCGACTACCGATCGCAGTTTGGCTCGGAGCGGGCCTACCTTGTCGATCCGTGGCTGGTGGTGCGTCGCACGGACGGCTCGCAAGCGCCCGAGCCGGCGTCGGCGCGCGTCGCCGGGCTGATCGCGCAGTCCGATGAGATCAACGGCTTTTGGGCGAGCCCCTCCAACCAGGTCATCCGCGGCGTGCTGCGCCCGGCGCGCTTGCTGTCGTGGGCAATCGATGACCCCAACACGCAAGCAAACTACCTCAACGAGTTCGGCGTGGCCACCTTCATCGTCCACAATGGCGTGCGCCTGTGGGGCAACCGCAGCTGTGCCAACGACCCTCGGTGGAGCTTTTTGTGCGTGCGGCGCACCGCCGACATGATCAACGAGAGCCTGCTGCACGCGCATCTGTGGGCGGTGGACCGCAACATCACCAAGACCTACGTCGACGAGGTCACCGAGGGCGTCAATGCGTATCTGCGACAGCTCAAGGCCAAGGGCGCGATTCTGGGGGGCAAATGCTGGGCTGACCACGACCTCAACACGCCGGAGGCAATCGCCGATGGGCGCGTGTACTTCGACTTCGACTTCACGCCGACATACCCGGCCGAGCACATCACGTTTCGCTCGCGCATGGTCGGCGACTACCTCGAGGAAATCTTTAAGTAAGGAGCAATGCCATGCCCATTCAACTGCCCCGCGTGCTCAAGAATATGAACCTCTTTGTCGATGGCCGCGGCTACGCCGGGCGCATCGACGAAATCCAGCTGCCCAAGCTCACGCTCAAGACCGAGGAGCACCGCGCTGGCGGCATGGATGTGCCGGTCGAAATCGACCTCGGCATGGACAAGCTCGAAGCCGAACTGACCATCTCGGACTACGATCCCGAGGTGTACAAGCTGTTTGGCTTGCTTGACCTCAAGCCGGTGCAAATCACCATCCGCGGCGCGATCCAGGCGCAGGGCGAAGAGGCCAAGCCAGTCGTCATCAACCTGCGCGGCGGATGGCGCGAAATCGACGCTGGCACCTGGAAGCCCGGCGACAAGAGCGCGCTGAAGGTCTCGGTGGCGGCGAGCTACTACAAGCTCACCATCGACGGCCAAGAAGTGGTGGAGGTGGACGCGATCAACCTTGTGCGCAAGGTCGGCGGCGTCGATCAGATGGACGCCATCCGGGCTGCGATCGGGCTGTAACGGGAGGTCGCTATGGGTCACGCCGAACGTATCCGTTTGCACTTCCCCATCGAGCACGACGGCCTGCCGATCCAAGAGATCGCCCTGCGCCGCCCCACCGTCGGCGACCATTTGGCCGCGCAGAAGGCCGCCGGGACGGATGCCGAGCGCGAAATCCGGCTCATCGCCAACCTGGCCGAGTTGCCGACTGACGCCATCCTCAAGCTCGACATGAAGGACTACGCCCAGTTGCAGAAGGTGCTGGGCGGTTTTTTGCAGTGAATCCGGGCGAGCTTGCCGCCCTCGTGGTGGAGCTTGCCCTCTACACCCACTGGCCTCGATCCGAGCTGCTCGCCATGGAGGTGAGCGAGCTGGTCGAGGCATTGTCGATTGCGCGGCAACTGCTCGCCGTCCCGCGTTGAATCACCATGGCCGCATCGCATCCCGTCACCATCACCATCGGCGCAGCCCTTGCCACGTCACTCGGCTCCGCGGTACGCAGCGCGCAAGACCAGCTCAACCGGCTGGGCTCGACGATGGCCGAGCTGGGCAGCAGGCAGGCCGGCATCAAGCAGCTGGAGTCTTTGCGGCAGCAGGCGATTGAAGCTGGCAAGGCCTGGCAAGAGGCGCAGGACAAGATCAGGCAGTTGCAGCAGGCCAAGGCCTCCGGGCAGTGGTCAACGCCCGCCTTGGACAAGGCGCGGGCACGGGTGGCGGCGGCGGAAGCGCGCGCTGCCGATCCGGCCCTATCCGAGAAAGCGCGCGCCCGGGCAGAGGCGGCGCTGGCCAAGGCGCGCGAGTCGCTGGCCGCGCAGCAGGCCAAGGCGGACGCGCGCTACCAGGCCCAGCTTGACGCGCTCATCGCCAAGGCCGGCAAGGCGAAGTCTGCGCTGGACGCCGTCAAGGCGTCTCTTGCGCAGCAGACGGCCGAATTGCAAAAGTCCGGCGTTGCTGCGGCAAAGCTTGGCGCAGAAAGCGCGCGTCTCGGCAGCCAGCTTGAGAAGCTGCGCGAGCGCACCGAGGCGCTCACCCGCGCGCAACAGGCCCAGGCCAAGAATCTCGAGCAGCGCAGCGCCTACCGCGCCCAGATGATGGATGCGGTGGCCTTGGGTGGCGCGCTCTATGGCCTGGTAAAGCCGGCGGTTCAGTTCGAGTCGGTGATGGCGGATGTCAAGAAGGTGGTGGACTTCGACACGCCGCAGCAGTTTGCGCAGATGTCGAAAGACATTCTGGAGCTGTCCACGCGGATACCGATGGCGGCCGACGGCATCGGCGCAATCGTCGCCGCGGCCGGTCAGGCCGGCATCGCGCGCCATGAACTGGTGCGCTTTGCCGAGGACGCCGCCAAGATGGGCGTGGCCTTTGACCTCTCCGGCGAGCAGGCCGGCGCGGCGATGACCGGCTTGCGCACGATCTTTGCCCTCACGCAAGACGAGGTGGTGCGGCTCGGCGATGCCATCAACCACCTGTCCAACAACATGGACGCCCGCGCGGCGGACATGCTCAACATCGCCAACCGGGCTGGATCGACAGCCAAGCTCTTTGGCCTGTCCGGTGCGCAACTCAATGCCCTAGGCGCGACCTTCCTGGCGCTCAAGACGCCGCCCGAAGTCGCGGCCACCGGCATCAATGCGCTGCTGCTCAAGCTCGCTACCGCCGACAAGCAAGGCGGCAAATTCCAGCAGGCATTGGCGCAGCTGGGCCTGAGCGCGAAAGAGTTGAAGAAGGACATCGCGCGGGACGCACAAGGCACGCTCATCAACTTTCTGGAGGCTGTCAAGGGCGCGCCAGATGTCATGGGCACGCTCTCCGACCTGTTTGGCGCGGAGTACTCCGACGACATCGCCAAGCTGGTCGGCTCGCTGGACACCTACCGGCAGGCTATCGGCCTGGTGGCCGACGAGACCGCCTACGCGGGCTCGATGCAAAAAGAATACGAGGCGCGCGCGGCCACCACGGCCAACAACCTGCAGCTGCTCAAAAACCAGATATCCCGCCTTGGCATCACCATCGGCAACGCGCTGCTGCCGCCCCTGAACAGCCTCTTGGGCGCGCTGATGGCCCCCATCGGGGCCTTGGCGCAGCTGGCCGAGCGGTTCCCCGTCGTCACTCAAGTGGTGGTGGGCGCGACGGCCGCCGTGGTGGGATTCAAGGTCGCAAGCATCGCGCTCGGCTACGCCTGGACGTTCGTCAAAGGGCCATTTCTGGCAGCCAACACGGCCATCGCATCGGTGCGCGCGGGGCTAGCGCTGCTGCAGGTGCAGGCACAGGGCGCAGCGGCCAGCTCGGGCCTGCTGGCGCTGGCCTGGAGCCGGCTCAAGATCGGTGCGCTGGGGCTCATCACGCCAATCAAATCAGCGGCGATGGCATTCTGGTCGATGCTGCCAGCCATCGGCGCGACCACCGCCGCATTGCTCGCCAACCCGATCACGTGGATCGTGGCTGGCATCGGCGCTGCGGTCGCGGGTCTGGCGCTGGTGATCCGCAAATACTGGGATCCGATTGCGGCCTACCTTGGTGGGATTGTGCAACCTCTTTTCTGTAAATTTCCGGTTGGGTGGTCATGACAACCGGGTTACAGGTTGAAGTTGAGATAGACCTTGCCGGTCAGCCACTCGTCGTCGAGTTCGGCGAGCATTGCGGAAAC